>NZ_JBTKVX010000009.1:0-153039 GCF_054457175.1 Flavobacterium hauense | reverse complement strand
GAATCCCTTTATTCATAAGGGTTAGCCGGTATCAGGATGTCAGTGAACTTCTTCGTTATTGCGAGTGCAAAAGTAGAGCCTTTTTCCGCTTTCACAAACTTTAAACAACCTTTTTTTTACTTTATTTTAACTTTAAAACTTAACTGACTGTTATATTGATATTTGGGAACTAAAGTTTTTGCAGGGTTTTTCGTTCTGCACTACCCAAAACCTGCAAAATCTTTAAAAATCAACTTCCACACAGGCTTCTGATTGAAAAATTAAAAGCGTTAAGCCAGTTTCTTTAACATTTATACCGTGATTGCTGATTAAGCAACTTCTCCTTATATATAGGTATACCATATATAAGGAGTGAAAAACAACACACATACTATATAAGGAGTAATAAAAAAATCCCGGACTAAGCCGGGATGTTATATCATATAGTGTTCGCCTTAATCAAAACGCAACGCTTTCACAGGAGATATCTTTGTAATAATATAAGAGGGAATTAGCAGAAGTGCCACACAAATTACAATTGTACCTATATTAATAAGGAGAATGGCTGGTAAATCTATTGTTACCGGAGCAACTGTTACATAATAATTTTCGGGAGGAAGCTTTATTACACCAAAATACTTTTGGATTAGAAGCAGCCCTATACTTATTACATTACCCCAAAAGAGCCCTTTTATTATTAAGTACGCCGCATTGTACAAAAATATTTTCCTCACGCTCCAGTTAGGGGCGCCTAACGCCTTAAGCATCCCCACCATCTGTGTCCTTTCCAGGATAAGAACCAACAATGCTACAACCATATTGATGGTAGACACTATGACCATGATAATAATAATAACAAGAATGTTGGTGTCGAATAATTTTAGCCACTCGAAAATATTAAAATACTTCTCCTCTATCGTCTGGCTGTTTAGTGTCGAAGGTATTTCGTCGTAAATCTCCTCACCTTTTTCTTTAATCTGCGTAAAGTCATCAATAAAAACCTCAAAAGCACCTACCTGCCCCTCTTTCCATTTATTAATACGCTGTACATGACGAATATCCCCTATCAAATAGGTCGCATCGAATTCCTGAAAACCGGAATTATAAATCCCAACCAGCTTAAACACCCTTAAATTTGGCATTCCGTTACCGCCCTCCTTCATAAAGAAAGTATTAAAAGTATCCCCTACTTTCAGATTAAGCCTGTTGGCCAGGTATTGCGAAAGCAACACTTCGTTATTTAAATTCTGCTTAAGGTCTGGCTTTCTGCCCTCAACAATATATTCTTCAATAACATCCCATTTATATTCTTTACCCACACCTTTAAATACAATTCCTTCAAATGCATCAGCTGTACGAATTATACCAGCCTTTGAGGCTACGGCCTGAACATGCTCTATTCCCTGTACTGTTTTAAACTTTGGATAAAAATTTTGGCGAATGGACAATGGCTCAACGCTAACTTCCGACTCATTATCGTCAAAGTTAGATATGATTACATGACCATTGAAGGCAGATACTTTTTCGCGTATCTTATCCTGAAGTCCAACACCTGTGGCAACCGCAATTATCATCATGATAATCCCGACTGCTATGGCTATAATGGCTATTTTTATTATTGGTGCAGATATACTACTTTTATGGTTCTTTGCAGTAACCAGCCTTCGGGCTATGAAATATTCTAAATTCAACTGACTTATGGTATCTTATTCGTTGTTCAAAAATACATTTTTATTCTCATTTATATTGATGACCGCTTGTGGAAATTCAGTTCCCTCCTCAAATGCATACGCCGGAAACAAAACCCACGAAACAATAGCTTCTGATTCAGTACAAAAAGAAAAAAGTGAAATAATCTCAACTATTGTAACAGGTGCCGAAAATTACAGCAACTACCTTCCGCTCCTTAAAGATAAGCAGGTAGGGATCGTTACCAACCAAACAGGGATAATAACACTCGAAAACAGAACCAAAATTTCGATCGTGGATTTTCTGTTGGTGAAAAAAATCAATATCAAAAAAATATATGCCCCCGAACACGGCTTTCGTGGCACTGCTGATGCAGGAGAACTTATAAAAGACGGCAAGGATACAAAAACGGGACTACCCATTATTTCGCTGTATGGCGATAATAAAAAACCAAAAGCCGATCAATTGAAAGGAATCGACGTTTTGATTTTCGACCTTCAGGATGTGGGCGCGCGATTTTATACTTATATATCATCGCTTCATTATATAATGGAGGCATGCGCCGAACAAAACATCCCTCTGATAGTGTTAGACAGACCTAACCCTAATGGAGGCATTATTGATGGACCTACCTTAGAAAAAGAAAATACAAGTTTTGTTGGGATGCATCCAATCCCTGTACTACATGGTATGACCATAGGCGAATATGCAAAAATGATTAATGGTGAAAAATGGCTGAAAGGCGGAATACAATGCAAGCTTACTGTTATAGCCTGTGCTAACTACAACAGAGACCAGTTCTATCATCTACCGGTTAAGCCTTCTCCCAACCTGCCAAATGACCAAGCCATTAATCTTTATGCAAGCTTATGCTTTTTCGAAGGAACCAATGTGAGCCTGGGGCGTGGAACTGACAAACAATTTCAGATATACGGATCGCCTGATTTACCCAAAACAGGATTTAGCTTTACACCTATGCCTAATGAAGGTGCTAAAGAACCGCCGCTTAAAGGGATTGTTTGCTATGGCGAAGATTTAAGCAAAGCTCCAAAAGTAAAACAACTCGAATTGAAATGGTTGCTAAAAACTTATGAAGAGACGGCAGATAAATCTAAATTTTTTATCCCGTTCTTCTCAAAGCTTGCCGGAACAAAAACATTGCAGCAACAAATCGTCAGCGGAAAGACCGAAGATGAGATACGAAATAGCTGGAGACCGGGATTAGCTAAATTTAAAGCAACAAGAAAAAAGTACCTTATATATGCTGAATAGCACCCGATAAATCTTAATCTTTTTACAAAGTGTTTCAGATTGACATTCTTGTTTTGTAATTTTCAGGTAACAAATAATCTAAAAACCAAAAGCTATGAATATTCCGGAAAAAATAGACAGTATCATACAGTACATTGTAAACTTCATTGAAAAAATGAAAGGTTATGTAGAACATATAATCGACTTTTTTACTGACCTGAAAGATCGTATAGAAGGATTATTAGAATACATCGACGAAAAACTGCACAGCATAACAGATTTTGTGGCTGAATTGAAACACCACGAAGAAGCAGCTGCTTAACGATTTGAACCTTCCCCTTGGGAAGGTTTTTTATTTTTAAGCCCTTTTACAGATCTTACTAATGCCCTGTTTGCAAAATACACCAGCGAAACAATGATAAAAACAGGAATCGTCATAAAAACAATTTCACCTAACTTATCGGCAAAACTGGATTTTACAATTATATTACTGTTGATGAAGAAAAGGCCTAATGCTATTACAAATGAAATAGCAGCCAGAAACATTAGCCTGCGAAAAATTTTCATATTGATTAATCTAATTGTTGTCCAAACTGAAGTAAATACCCATTGTTGTCATAAATAGCAAACTCACGCATGCCATAATCAAAGCTTTCAATCTCATAGCATACCCTGCATTTATCTTTCCAGGCATCCCATAATTTATCTACATCATCTGTTGTTATGTAAAACGAGCCTGTAAAAGCAGGACTATCGAATGGCATGTGTGGGTTAGGGTAAGCAAGCATTATCTCCAGATCATCTTTCTGTAAAGATGCCCAGCCCCAGCTTTCTTCAAATGCTGCACATTCAAAGCCTAAAATGGTAGTATAAAATGTAATGGTTTCACTAAGCTGCCGGGTATGCAACATTGGTTTTAGCGAAGTAAACTTTGACATATCATCTGGATTTGAAGCAAATCTAAACAATTTTCTTTTTCATTTCCTCTACAATATTATAGGCTGCGGGACAAATGGCAACATTTTGCAGGGTGAGATTTGAAATCTGCTGAAATTTCTTTCTGTCAGTGTGTGGAAATTCGCGGCACGCCTTAGGGCGCACATCATAGATCATACAGTAATTCTCATTATCAAGAAAGGTACACGGAACACTTTGCAGCACATAATCCTTATCCTCATCTATACGCAGGTACTGGTCAATAAACTGCTGTGGCTTTTGCCGAAAGTGTTTGGAAATTCTCTCAATGTCGGCTATAGTAAACAGTGGCCCTGTAGTCTTGCAGCAATTAGCGCAGGTAAGGCAGTCCGTTTTTTTAAACTCCTTATCGTGCAGTTCCTGCATAATGTAGTCTAAATTTTTAGGCGCCTTCTTTTTAAGCTTATCAAAAAACTTTTTGTTTTCGTTATGCTTATCTTTGGCAAGCTTAGGAAGCTGCTTTAAAAAGTTTTCCATCACACGTGGCATTTATCAATCATCTCGCAAAAGTATAAAAAAATGAAAGACCTTTTCGGAAAAGCAATATTAGACTATCAAACCGGTAACGCACCCGAAGATTTAATTACCGAAACCTCTATATCCGAAGAAGACGAAATGAGCGTAGCCTATCTTTTCAGGTCATACAAAGAGATGCCAAAACCTGAAAAAAAAGCATTGCAAGCGGCCAAAGGTAAAGTCCTGGATGTAGGCTGCGGAGCAGGAAGTCACTCACTTTACCTGCAAAACGAACAAAATCTTGAAGTCACAGCCATCGATATATCTCCCAACGCCATTGAAGCGTGCAAATTGCGTGGGATAAAAGATGCAAGAGCAATCGATGTCATGGAACTGGAAGGTGAAAAATTTGACACCATCCTTCTGTTGATGAACGGAACAGGAATATTTCAGACATTATCTAAAATTTCGTCCTACCTTCAGAAGTTAAAATCGCTGCTTAACGAAAACGGACAGATACTAATCGACTCATCAGACATCATCTACATGTTTGATGACGATGAAGATGGTGGGAAATGGATACCTTCGCTTGGCTATTATGGAGAAGTTACCTTTACAGTATCATATAAAGATGAAAAGGAAGAACCATTTCCATGGCTGTATATAGATTACAACACACTGCAAAATGCCACCCACACCAATGGCCTCAATTGTGAGCTAATTACCGAAGGTGAGCATTATGATTATTTGGCGCGACTTACACATTTATAAAATACAAAACCCGGGATATCCCGGGTTTTGTATTTTATAAACAGCTATTAACCTCTGTATTTGTTTACCAGCGATTCTATCTGGTTGCCAAAATCTTCAGATAATTTTCCTATTGCCGCTTCAAGCAGCTGCACTTTTTGTACATATTTTTTTCCGGCAGGCGACTCATAAAATTTAACCATCTGCTTAATATCATCATGAGTAAACTCTGTTGTGTAAAAATCCTGCTGTGCTTTTACAAGAGGCACCAGTGCAGCATCAAAATCTTTCTGGAAATCAGCCTGTTTTTCTGCAGGTATTATCGTAAGGATTTCTTTTTTCACAGAATTCATCTGGTCATTAGAACCCGAAATCTCAAGAAGCTTTTTTACATCAGCTTTAAAAGCGTCATTAACCTGAGCTGAACCTAACTGGGCAGCCAGTACAAAAAGGATAATAAAAAGTGTGTTTTTCATCTTTATAGATTATGGTATGTTAAGATATTTATGTGTCTGCAGTGAAACCCTCCATTGAGGATTATTCATTACATAGTCAACAATAAGTGGAGTCATTTCTTCTTTTTTACTCCATTCCGGCTGAAGAAATAATATGGCATTGCCATTTACTTTAGCCGCCTGCTCTTCGGCAAAGATAAAATCGTGCTTATTATGAATGATTACTTTCAGCTCGTGTGCATGGTCATACACGGTTTGGGTAGGCAGTTTTGTCTTTTTGGGTGAAAGCGTAATCCAGTCCCATGTACCTGATAAAGCATAAGCCCCCGACGTTTCAATATGGACATTTAAACCCTGTGCTTTAAGCTTGGCAGTAAGTGGCCCCATATCCCATGTCAGTGGCTCGCCACCTGTAACCACGATTGTTTTGCAGTATTTAGCCGCATTGGCTACTATGGCATCGGTTTCCGTTGGCGGGTGCAATTCAGCATTCCAGCTTTCCTTGACATCACACCAATGACATCCCACATCACATCCGCCAACACGGATGAAGTAAGCGGCTGTACCCGTATGATAGCCTTCTCCCTGAATGGTGTAAAACTCTTCCATTAAGGGCAGCATTTCGCCTTTTTCAACTTGTATTTGTATTTCCTTCTTCAGCATGATATTTCAAACAGGGTGCAAAGATAAGCATTAATCCCCTTATTTTAAGCAAATAAAAAACCGACAGCATAGCCATCGGTTTCTTATAATTATGAAGCTATATTATTTTAAAGACTTTAACTGTCCTTTTACATATTCATCATTAGGGTTCAAAGCAAGTGCTTTGTTGAAGTAATCTGTAGCTTTTACTTTATCTTTTACAGCATAGTAAGCGCCTGCATTAGAGTAAGCATCCAAAAGATTCTTTTGCTGTTTAGTAATTTCAGCCTGTCCTGCAGCATTAACGATTTCTATGTATTTATCATACGATTCTGCCATAGTCTTTAAAGCCTCGTCAGATTGAATATACCTGTTCACTTTAGCCCTGTAAAGGTAAGCATCCTGAGATTTAGGATTAAGCTCAATTACTTTAGCCAAAGCTACATCAGCTTTCTGAAGGTTTTCGATATTACCTTTCTGAGCTTCCGCAGATTTATTCACGTGATCAAAATAAAGTGAATAAGCATAGAAGAAATTATCAGCCATCAGGTTTCTGTTCTCAGGATTGGTTATTGCCACTCCATATACAACAGCCGCCGGACCATAAAGTTTTTGTTTGAAAAGCTTCTGACCAACTGTACCAAATTCGTTTGTGATATTGATATCTGTTTCTGCCGCTTTTTTGATGTTAACGATAGCCTCATCAAAAGCAGCCTGATTTGTAATTATTGAATTCCCTTTTCCGTCATCACCAACACTTGCAGCAAGGTTAGCAAGACCTAAATAAAGGTAATCACGCGCAATGATACGTTTCGGATCTGCCTTAGCGATCCATTCTTTCATAGCTGCAGAACTTTCCGTAAACTTACCATTCTCATAAAGAGAGTAAGCCAGGTAACGCAATATTCTTGGGTTAACTTTATCCATCTGCTGCATTTTCTGAGCCTCTGCTTCAAGCGCTTTATAATCGCCTGTTAACAAAAGGAAATCAGCATGCCTCATACGGGAGTTAAGTGAATAATCTGTAAGCGTCATATACTTTTCGTAGTATGAAAGCGCTTTAGCATTGTACTCATTCTTTTTAGTCGGCTCTGTAACACCCCATATATAATAGGTTTCAGCAAGCTCCCTGTAAACAGGGCCGTAATTTGCATCAGCAGCAACGATAGCATCGAACGCTTTAATAGCTTCAGCGAATGCAACCCTGGTGTTTTTAGTAATTACTGCCATCTGAAGCTTCGCTCTTAACAAGCTTGCATCATACGTCAAAGCACTACGATATGCAGAATATGCTTCATTTTGGTTTCTTTCACCATAATAAGCATCACCAAGACTTAGAAAAGCCTGAGCAGATTTAGCGTCTTTTGCTATAGCTTTATTCAATACAGCAATCGCCTTTTTGAAATCCGGCTTTTCTGAAGAAATATAAGCACGCCCAATATAGATCAATTGTTCAGCATCTCTTTTTCCAAGCTCTTTTTCAACAGCATCAAATTTTGCCTGGGCAGCTGCAGCATTACCACTGTTAAGATCAATATGACCCAAACCAATAGTATTGTACTCCGGATTGTTTTTTACCGCTTTTCCTTTATTGAAATAGATTGCAGCAGAATCCTGCTCCGTCTGTTTCAGGTAAACATCCCCTAAAAGAAAATAGTTCTTTCCTTCATCCGGTGATGATGAGATAAGCGATTTTAATATTGTTTTTGCTTTTTGGTATTGCTCGGCATCAATAGCTTTCTTCGCCTGATTAACATCCTGTGCAGATGCAACCCCAAAAAACAACAATGATAAACCGATAAATTTCAACTCTTTCATTTGTATTATTTTATTATTCTACTTTTTCAAATTCGCTTGAGCTAATTACTCACTTGCTACATTTACTTCTCGTGAAGGCAATTCAACAGGCAATAGCCCTGATTTTAAAATAATGCGTTGTCCTTCAAATGCACCTATGTAAGTTGCAAAACCCATGCCCAAGCCATCACGATTACTGTAATTTAACACATACAGCTTTCTTGTTAAAGGGTATGAACCCGTTGCCAGATTGCTTTGAGTGGGTTTATAGTACTTTTTGACACCTTTGTCAATTTTAACATTATCAACTGCCAAAACGGTAACTCCTGACACAAATTTAGCCATCTTTTGTGTGGGTTCTGACAACCAGTTTACCCCAACAATACCAATGGTACCTGGTGTGTCATGTACATAACGTATAACTTCGTCATTTGTTTTTAACGAATAAACATTTTGTGAAGGAACCTGTTTTACACCTGCAAGTTTCAGAAGCTGCTGCACAGTACTCGAATTAGGATTATCGAAAATCAGCTTTTTAACCCTGTCAGATGATTGCCCTTTCAGAACTTTAAGCACTTCTGCAAGATCTACAACAGTATCTTTCGAAGTTTTATTCGTAATGAATGCAATTGCATCAGTTGCAAACGGTGTAATATGGGGCTCAATGGAACGCTGTTTGAAATAAGTGCTTTCCTTTTCTGTAAGTAATCTTGGCATTACAACTACAGATACCGAATCGCTAAGCAAAGCGTTAACCAAATCGGTTTCTGTCGCATTCACCTGGGTTACATGCGCCCTGTCGTAAACACTATGAAAGACATCAAGAACATCTTCTACAGCAGGCTGAATGGTATTATCCACCATTATTGTAGTCCTGCCTGCAGTTAGGGTTTCTGCAATTTCTTCCTGACCGTTTTTATCAGTTTTACAAGAAATAACAGCAGCGGCGGTTAAAACTGAGACAAAAAATATTTTTAGTGTGTGTTTCATTGTATCGTTTATTACCTGTTTCTCCATAGCCTGACAAACCTGAAAAAAGCATAAGCTATCAACAGTATGCCAAAGGCAATCCTGCCCTTATAGGTAAGCATAATCGGCATGTCTTTCCAGAAAATCAATGTAAGCCCAAGAGCAAAATAAAGCAGAAAGAACACCATACCTAAAACAAACAGAAATCGCTGTAAGAGCGATTTCTGTGTTTGTTCTTGAGATTCTTGTTTTGAAAGCATCTCTTATTACTTATGATTTGATATTAATCGTAATAGGAAGGTTGAAAGAAGCCCTTACCGGTTTTCCGTTCTGGATACCCGGACTCCACTTAGTCTTAACCGACTTAAGTACGCGTTCTGCCTCTTTACCAAGTCCATAACCCGGATCCCTAAGTACTTTAATAGCTGTTAACGTACCATCTTTTTCAACAACGAAAGACACATAGATCTTAGCTGTCATGTTCTGGTCAATTTCAGGAATCCTGAAGTTTTTGTTAACATAAGCAAGGAAAGCCTGTATACCTCCGGGGAAATCAGGCTGAACCTGAAGACCTGCTGAGTTATAAACGGTATTATCCGGAGCTTCAACACCTTTATCAAGGTCACCTGACGGCGTACCGATGTTTACGTCTCCTGTAGGGCTTGCCTCTTTATTCTCACTACCAGGGTTAGCATCTTTAAACTGCTCCTGTTTCGGTGGATCATCCGGCACTTCCTCTTTCTTAACTGCTTCAAGCGGCTTAAGTTTAACCTCTTCAATCAGCGATTTAGGAGCCTGCTTTACCTCTACCGGTGGTGGAGGTGGCGGTAACTCTTCTACCGGTGGTGGTGGGATATCGATAACCTCGATAACTTTAACCTCTTCTTTATCGGCTTTAGCAACAAGATCACCCATTGCATCATATATGATAGGTGTTGCCACAAGCACAGAAAACAGTGCTGCGCCTATTAGAAAAGACTTAACCGTAGTTTTAGGATTCTCTGAGCGTAACTGATATGCACCATACTGCTTATTACGGCCTTCAAAAACAAGGTCGGTCCATGCAGTACTGAATATATTTAATTTTGACATAATAGTAAATTTTAGATTGAAACAGGATTAATACAAACCACTTTGTTTCAACAGGTCAATTTCAGCCGGTGTAATATCTCCAATAGCCGATAACTGTGGTTTTGTTATTGCCATTTCATCCAGAATATCAACAAGGTTACGGTACGAAGCCTTATCACTTGCCTTGATATTTACAATAAGTCCCTGATCAGGCTTGCCTTCACGTTTTGATATTTCTTTACCGATAGCTACTTGTTTTAAAAGCGCTACCCTGATGCCATTTTTACCAAAAGTAGTTTCAGTTGGAGCTTCAACAGGGCTTTCGAATTTACCCCTGTACCACATTACTTTATTATCTTTACCTATAAGGATTGTCATAAGTTTACTCTCATCAACCTTTGTAGGCGGAGTGCTTGTATCTTTTTTATCCGGCATCGGCAAATCAATAGCCTGTTTTTTTGACAGGCTGGTGGTAAGCATGAAGAACGTAATAAGAAGGAAAGCCAAATCCACCATCGCTGTTAAGTCAACACCGGGATTCGATTTCTTGCTTCTTACCTTGCCGCCTTTCTTGCCGCCACCGTCGCCGGTATTTAATTCTGCCATTTTATATTGTTTTTATAAAATTAAAAATTTTCGTCTCTAAGATTGGTTACAAGGAAGAACTTATTCTTGTCCTGAGCCTGTAGGATATCCATAACCTTTTTGATTGTAGGATATTCTTCTTTACCATCTCCTTTAATAGCTATCTGTAAGTCGCCGGTTTTAGCAAATTTATCCTGGTCAATTTTACCTTCGGTCAATTCTGCATCCCTAAGCGTCTTGTTAGCCATCCTTGCTTCCTTAACCCAATCAAACAGCTGGCTGCTTGTTGAATCTGCATAAGGAATACCTTTCTGAAGTTCCGGCCTGTTCCTCTCGTCAACACTTAACTTTAGAAGACCTTTAAGCTCATTAAGCGGCACACCGAAACCCTCCATAGTAGAGAATTTTTTATATTCTTCTTCGGTAAAGGCGATATTATATTTAGCAGAGATACGCTTAAGCGCTTCTCTTCTTACATCAGCTCCGGGTATAGTAAGGAATACCTGCCCGTCTCCAACAGTAAGCACAGCTACACCTTCTTCCGGCAGCTTCACCTCTACAGTAGATGCAGGAGCATCAACCACTTTAGGTTCCGGCTGCTTAGCAGTAGCTGTCATAATAAAGAACGAAAGCAGTAGGAATGCCACGTCACACATCGCGGTCATGTCAATCCTGGTGCTCTTCTTTGATATTTTAACTTTAGCCATTATTGATTTTATTAGCTATGGTAACTTTGAAAGCACACTATAATGTGCTTTCAAATTCCATATATATTGTTATACTTCTACTATTGATTATGCCTGGTTAGCACGAGATCTGAATCTTCTGTACGTTTGTACAATTGTGAAGCCAGCCTCATCAATAGAGTAAGTAAGTTTGTCAATTTTAGACGTAAAGATGTTGTAAGCGATAATTGAAAGTGCAGAAGTACCAATACCTGTAGCAGTGTTGATAAGTGCTTCAGAGATACCGTTTGCAAGCTGAGCTGAATCCGGAGTAGAACCTGCACCAAGAGCAGAGAACGCCTTGATCATACCTGTTACTGTTCCTAATAGACCCATTAGCGTACCAACTGATACTAGTGTAGAGATGATAACAAGGTTTTTCTCAAGCATTGGCATCTCAAGTGATGTAGCCTGCTCGATTTCCTGCTGGATAGCAGCTTCAGCTCTTTCGCTGTCAAAACCTTCTCTTTTAACCTCTTCGTATTTTAATAAACCTGCTTTTACAACATTAGCCACAGTACCTTGTTGTTTATCACACTCAGCCATTGCTTCGTTGATGTTACCGTTAGAGATTTGCGACTGAACTTTTCTTAGGAAAGATTCAACATTACCTTTACCAGACGCTTTGCTGATAACGAAGAAACGCTCAAATGAAAACACTACCGACATAAGTAGAAGACCCATAAGTACAGGTACTACAAATCCACCTTTATATACCATTGCAAGGTAGTTACCAGGTAGTGGGTGACCTGCAGGATTGTTATCCTGAAAGTTCGAAGGTGCTCCCATTACAAATTCCCACACAAGGTATCCAACTACAAAACATAATGCCATCGCTATACCAGCGAACATATTAGACCCTTTAGATTCTTCCTTTTTCTCAACCTTCTGAATAGATGCGTTTGCCATTTTTTTTAAAAATTTAGTTTTCTGATTTTTTAATAATAGTTTCTTATTGTTAAAATTTTCTTTGTATAAGATTGGCAAATTTATATCATTAAGGCATAAAAAAAAATAAAATGGTTTTTTTTATCAATTCTTAACAATAATTTATTGCAAAGATAAACTTCAGGAAACCCTCTGTTTACATAATTTACCTATATATTATCTATTTTTCCAAAGTCAAAGCTATTATTAATTGTTAAATATTTGAAATTAATATAGATTAGGTATAAATAACACAAATCTTTCGTGTTTATTGTGCAATCATCCTAATTTAATCGATTATGCTATTTTGCGTTATATTTTTAAATATAACGCAGGTATAAATATCGGATTTATAGTATTTTTATGGTAATAAATCGATTTAGCTCCTATTAAAAAGTCATTTTAACCATATGAAAGCCATCACAACAATCGGATTATTGATTTTTGCCAACATTTTCATGACATTTGCCTGGTATGGCCATCTGAAATTCAAAGAATTAAAGTGGTTCGAGAACCTGGGCATCATAGCTATAATATTCATTAGCTGGGGACTGGCACTATTTGAGTATTTTTTTCAGGTGCCCGCAAATAAAATTGGTTACAAAGAAAACGGAGGGCCATTTACCCTGATGCAGCTCAAGGTTATTCAGGAAGTAATCACCCTTGTGGTCTTCACTATATTCTCAGTACTTTTCTTTAAGAATGAAACTTTAAAATGGAACCCCGCAGTAGGATTTACATTCCTGGTACTTGCAGTCTACTTTATATTTAAAAATGACAGCTATATATTAAGGAGTCTTCAGCAGTTCCAGAATATTATTTTCTACTTCAGTACTTTCCCATTTGTTTTCAATATCCGGAAAAAGCATCACTTCATCCATAATAGCCTTTTGACGGTCGCCAATGGCCAGCGCCTCGGCATATGGCCTAAAACTGAAAGTCACCCTGCTGTAGAGGGGAAGCCATTTGTCAGGGTGTTTTTCTGAAAAATGCTTTTCGATTTTCTTTTGCAGATGAAATTTGGCATCGGCTGTTTTAGAGCGCATCTCCATAAAGTTACGGTAAGAAAGCTCAGCAATAGCATCTGCATTAGGCTTGCGGCTTTTTTGGTATTCATCAAAAATAGTAGTCCAGTCATCGCCATACTGCTGCATCAGCTGATTCAGTATGGTGATATCTTCAAACCCGGCATTCATACCGTGCCCATAAAAAGGAACAATAGCGTGGGCGGCATCGCCTATCAGCGCAACTTTATCTTCAAATGTCCACGGATAGCACTTCATGGTAACAAGAGTACTTGTAGGATTCCTGAAAAAATCTTCCACAAGATTTGGAATTACTTCTACTGTAGAAGGGAAATGTGTAGCAAAAAAAGATTCAAGTGTCTCCTTATCCTTTAACGACTCAAAAGAGTTCTCACCTTCAAAAGGCATGAATAAGGTACAGGTAAAACTTCCGTCAAGATTAGGCAGCGCAATAAGCATAAAATCCTGTCGCGGCCATATATGTAGTGAATTTTTATCGAGTTTATGTGTACCGTCAGGATTTGCAGGTATATTAAGTTCTTTATAACCTGTATTAAGGAACTCCTGTGAGTAGTTGAACATATTCTGGCGCTGCATCCTGTGACGTATCCTTGAAAACGCACCATCAGCACCAAAGACCATATCATATTTCAAATCATCCCACGGTCCCTGTTCGGTTTCGCCGGTATGAAGTGTTGCATCAGCCAGGGAAACATCCCACACCCTGCTTTCAAAAAAGAACTCCACTCCTTCTGCCTCAGCCAGTGTTACCATCTGCCTGTTCAGCACACCACGTGATATAGAATAAATACTTTCACCTTTATTACCGTAATGCTGGTAATTTAAAGGCTGCCCTACAAGATGGATCGCTCTTTTTTCCATTGGGATGGCGATCTTTCTGATCTCATCACCAAGACCAACCTCGTCGAGTGCACGCCAGCCACGGTTAGACATGGCAAGGTTAATGGATCGCCCGGAAAAACGGACTGTTCTGATGTCAGGGCTGCGATCGTAAACATGTACTGAATGGCCTGCCCTTTTTAGGTATATTGCCAGTAAAGATCCTACTAAACCTGAACCTACTACTGCAATTTTTAATGGAGTTTGCATGCAAATTATTCTATAACTACACAAAAATACTTAATTAAAACTAGTACACTCCTGTTTTTAATCATTTTATTTGTCCGCTGGTTTTATTAAGAAATTTTTGGCTATTAAAGGATTCTTAATTAATTAACTCTCCTGATATTAATGAAGTAATTTTATCTCACTAACTAATTTAATATATACATCATGAGAGATTTAATCTGGTTAATCGTAGTGATCCTTCTTATAGGATGGGCAGTAGGCTATTTTGGATTTGGTCAGGCAGTAGGCAGCCTTATCCACATATTATTAGTCCTTGCAATTATCGGAATACTTTACAGGCTGGCAACAGGCAGCAGGCCATAAACAACGGCATCACCTAAAGTAACGAAAAAAAATAAGTACCCTCATTATGAGGGTTTCTTTATTTAGTCTGATTTCATTATCCCGAAAAACATTTTTATTTAAGTTTTTAGTACATTTGGGTAACACCAGTAGTGATTAACACTTTATTCGCACCGTACTATGAGTTTTGAATATATAGAAATTGAAAGGGTTGAGAAATTAACCAAAAAAGAGTTTATAGAAAACTACTATAAGCTTCAAAAACCGGTCGTTATAACGAACCAGATAGAAGACTGGCCTGCCTTTACCAAATGGGATTTTAATTTTTTGAGAGAAGTTGCCGGAGATAAGATCGTGCCCCTATATGATAGCCGAAAGACGGATTATACTAAAAAAGTCAATGAACCTGACTTTAAAATGACAATGGCTGAATACATTGACATCCTTGAAAAAGGCCCAACCGACCTTCGGATCTTTTTATACAACCTTATGAAAGATGTACCGTCTATGAAAGACGACATGAAATGGCCTGACCTGGGATTAAGACTCATTAAAAGCCTGCCTTTGGTTTTTTTTGGCGGTCAAAACGCTAAAGTATTCATGCATTATGACATTGATTTCCCTAACATCTTCCATTTTCATTTTTCAGGAGAGAAGCAATGTGTTCTTGTAGATCCCAAAGAAACCAAATACATGTACCGCCTACCTTATTCATGGATATGTAACGAGGATATAGACTTTGACAATCCTGATTTTGAAAAATTTCCGGCATTGAAAATGGTTAAACCTTACATCACCAACCTTAAACACGGCGAAATGCTCTACATGCCCGAGGGCTGGTGGCATTACATGAAATACCTGACACCGGGATTCTCATTAAGCTTACGATCACTCGCAGGAAGGCCTTCAAATTTATTAAAAGGATTAGCCAATGTAACATTTAACCGCTACTATGACAACTGGATGCGCAAACGCAAAGGCCAGGCATGGCTCGATTACAAAGACCAGGAAGCCATTCGAAGGACAAATGCCCAAATAGGGAAATAAAAAGAAACCCGGAACTAAATATTCCGGGTTTTCTTTTATCTAAAATTTAAATACACCACCATCATTACCTTCTGCTTTCAAACCACCTAAGTTCAATAGTATCAGAGCAAATTGCTTATAAAGCATAATTTTTAAAATTATTTTTTTTAAAGCCTATCCTTTTCTGTTAGTCAATTTTTAATTAGCTCAAATTATATAAAACGCAAGACCTATCGTGGTTTACGATCATTACCCCTGTAATTTCACAAAAACATAATGTTTTTATTGTCAATAGCTTGTATATACAATGAATTTTAACAAGCATCAGTCTATGTAAATAAATTCACACCTGTATGTAATATTGTGATATTTTAACATTTACTAAAATACGTAAATTTTTATGTAAAAATTGTATTTAATTTACATTTTTATAACACGCAAACCTAAATAAAAGCAACCTATTAACATTATTATCGAATTTTTATGAAAGTAAAATTACCTTACTGGTTTAGCAAATTCCTGCGGCCGGAAAACAAATCATCCGTTGTATCCGGATTTGTCATGGCAGTACTCCTGCTTACCGGCCTCAATGGATGGTCACAGTGTGCTCCTGTACTGTCAGGCACCAGTAATATCACAGCTACTACAGCAACCGTAAACTGGAATGCTGTGCCCGATTTACCTGCAACTACTTATACTCTTGAAGTATATACTAATGCCGGACTAACGGCCTCATTTGGCAATTACCCCAATGTAGCAGCCACAAGCTTTAACCTTACCAACCTGGTTAACAACACTATCTACTACTACCGCGTCAAAACAAATAACGGAACGTGTACTGATTTTTCTGTAACAGGAAGCTTTACAGCCAAACTTGGCTATACACCACTAGATGTTACAGGATTTAGCGCCGACGTAATTGCCAATGGTGTTGGACTGGCCGATGCATCCTCTACCCACTCAGTAGATAGCGGTTCAGCCAATAACGCTTATCTATGCATAGATTATAAGCCACTCGCAACTTCACCTACTTTAAACTATGGACTACCTGTAAACAGGACACTGAACAGCCCTAACATTACGGGTTTACAATATGTATTAGCCAACTATAGCGGAAGTAATTCATTGAGGTTATCAGCTACTAATGACTTTGGTGTGCTTACGCTTGCCCAGCCACAAAAGCTTACTGATCTATATTTAGCGGTTGCTTCAGGAGACAATGAATCACAGATTAGTGTCGAAATTCAGTTTGCCGACGGTACATTCCAAACAGCAAACGCCATAGCAGTAACAAACTGGGATAGTAATCCCGTTGCACCGGCTGTAACAATAATAAACAATATAGGAAGAGTCTCCAGAGCCAGCGGAACCCCATCAACAGGCATATTTAAAATATTCCAGATTGGCATTGCCGTTGATGCTACAAACCATTCAAAACTTGTAAACGCTATAAAAGTTACCAAAACATTCTTAAATAGTTCCGATTCAAGAATACCAAACATATTTGCGGCATCGGGTAAATTAACACCTAACTGTCCTGTAGTTACAGCCTCAGCAACAACACTTCCAAGCTTTACTTCAGCTACCTTCAACTGGGCATTAGCTACATTAGGGACAAATGGAGCTACAGCTGCTACTTATGAACTTGAAGTATACACCGATGCAAACTTCACAACACCAATAGCAGGTTCACCTTTTACAAACCTTACAGCTACATCTCAGGTTGTGAACGGACTTAACCTCGATACAACCTATTACTTCAGGGTTAGAGGAACCGGAGGAACTTGTGTTGGAGACTATGCAACAGGAACTTATACACATGCCTATTGTACACCTACAACTACAGCAACAACCAATATCAACAATATAACTAATTTCACTACAACCGGTGGATATTTAAATATATCTAACACGTCCGGAATTGCAACATATACAAACTTTACGAACCAGATTGTTGCCAAAGAAGCCGGAGCATCTTTCAGCTTTACAGGTGTTAAAACAGTAAATACTACCAGAGTAACAATTTATGTTGACTGGAACAAAGACCTTGACTTTGTTGACACAGGAGAAGCTGTTTATACCTTAGGAACAAACTCTAACGTAAACTTTTCCGGCAACATCCCTGTTCCTCCCGGAACACCTGACGGACTTTACAGAATGCGTGTACGCTCAAGCAGCTCTACAGCGATCACCCCATGTGGCAGCCTCACGAATGGGGATACTGAAGACTACACCCTTATGGTGGCAACGCAGCCTGCAAACTGTGTAAAACCCGCTACACCTACACTTGCCATAAACAGCCCTACAGCTTCATCACTTACCGTAACTGCATCGTCTGCAACTGCACCTACTGGATACCTACTGGTTCGCGGTACACAACCAGTAACAGGAGCAACCCCTACTGATACTACAATATATACTGTAGGCACACCATTAGGTTCGGGCACTATCGTTTCGATAAGCACATCACCAGCATTTACAGATTTTTTAGCCTCTAACTCACGTTTCTATTATACTGTATATGCTTATAATTACGGTGGTACAACTTGTCTTGGCCCAGTATATAGCGACCCTGCAACTGTAGATGGTATTACTTGTGCAAAACCTGTACAGATTGCAAACGCAAGTAATATAACAAGTACTTCGGCACTTCTTAACTGGTCTTCAGTAGTTGGTAATAATGGTACAGCTGCAACATATAGAGTCGAAGTTTATACAGACGCAGCCATGACCACTCAGTTTGGCACAGCTCAAACGGTATCTTCTCCTGCTGCAAGCTATGCCCTTACCGGCCTGACTAACGGGGTTACTTATTATTACAGAGTTAAAACACAAACTGCAGCATGTTTTAATGATGCATGGTCTGCAACTGCAAGTTTCACAGCACAAAACAACTATACTCCATTTACCGTTACTGGCTTTAATGAAGACGTTGTTGCTAACGGAAACGGTATAGCAAAACTATCTACAACAAATGACATTGACGCAGGAAACAATGCATATATGTCAATTGATTATGAAAGAACAGCAGGTGCTGTTACTACTGCCGGTCTACCAGTTAACAGAACCCTGACTTCAATTTCAGTTCCTGCACTGAATTTCTTATTTGCCGACTATTCTGCCAGCAATTCATTACGATTACCGGCGCAAAACCAGGTAGGGACCCTTACACTGGCGGCTCCTAAAAAACTAACAAATGTTTATCTTGCCCTAACTTCAGGAGGCGGCGGTTCTACAATCTCATCCAGAGTAATTTTTCAGGATGGTACATCTCAGACACCGGCAACATCAACTACTGTTATAGACTGGTATCAGGCAGGTACAACAACGCAACCTGCTCTTATAAGCAATATTGGACGCGCAAACAGAGCTGATAATGTTGGAGTACCCGACATAGGAAATGCTAAAGTCTTCTATGTTGACATCCCTATATTAGCAGAGAATCAAAACAAAGAAGTTGCATCAATAGAAATCACTAAGACATCTACCGGTGCTACTACACCAGTTCCAAATGTATTCGCAGTTTCAGGAAAGCAAATAGACGAATGTCCTGTTTTGGCGTCAGCAATACCTGTACCTGCGGGTAATGATGCAACACTAAATTGGGCTTTAGCAGCTGGAAGCGCTGCTGCAACATCCTACACAGTAGAAGTATTTACAAATGCGGCCTTAACCGCACATGTGACAGGATCTCCATTTACTGTAAATAGCGGAACAACTCTTAATGTAACGGGCTTATCAGCATCTACGCAATACTACTACAGAGTAAGGGCGGTCAATGCAATTTGTAGTTCGGCATATCAGGCAGGTACTTTTACGACTACCTGTGTTGCTCCGGCAGCTCCAGCCGCATCACCTACTCAGGCTTTATGCGGGCCTAGCACTGTGGCTAACTTGATTGCCACTCCAGTAGCCAACGCTACACTAAACTGGTATGATCTTTCTACAGGAGGCACAGCACTTCTTTCGACTGCTGCACTTACATCTGCTAATTATTATGTTTCACAATCTTTAAATGGTTGCGAAAGCCCAAGAACTACAGTTGCTATAACTGTTACAACATTAAACGCTCCAACAGCTGCTGCGCAAACTGTTTGTACAGGTACAACATTTAGCCAACTTGCTGTAACAGGTGCTACTGGCGCAACATTTACATGGTCGGCTACACAGGGAGGAACGGCTATTAATGGCAACACGGCTGTAACTCAAAACACTTACTTTGTAACGCAAACGCTTAACGGATGTACGAGTCCTGCAACATCTGTAGCACTTACAATTACTACAGTAAACGCACCTACAGCTGCTGCCCAGACACATTGTGCAGGCATCCTGTTTAACCAATTAACAGTAACAGGCGCAACAGGCGCAACATTTACATGGTCAGCATCTCAGGGTGGAGCTGCCATTACAGGCAACACTACTGTTGCTTCAGGCACTTACTTCGTTACACAAACAGTTGGAACGTGTACCAGTGCAGCCACACAAGTCGTTGTAACTATCAACACTACACCAGTTCCTACGGCATCTGCTCAAACATTTTGTATTGGCGCGACAGTACTTAATCTTTCGGCAGCCGGTGCAACAGGCGGTACACTTACATGGTCAGACACTCAGGCTGGAGACCCTCTTGCTACAACTGTACAGCTTGTTTCGGGCACATACTTTGTAACACAAACCCTTAACACATGTAAAAGTACACCGGTACCGGTAACTGTTACGGTTAATTCAACTGCTGCACCTACTGCTACTGCAACACAAACATTTTGTATTGGAGCAACTGTAGCAAATCTTACTGCTACAACACTTACGGGAGCTACTTTTAAATGGTCGGCAACTCAGGGTGGCGCAGCATTAGTATCTACAGCTGCACTTGCATCGGGAACTTATTACATAACACAAACACTGAATACATGTGAAAGTACAGCTACAGCAGTAACAGTTGTGGTAAATAGTACTGCTGCTCCTACAGCTTCACAACAATTCTTCTGCACAGGAGAAACAGCGTCACAGCTTTTGGCAACTACACTACCTGACGCGACAGTAATCTGGTCAGCTACAGAAGGCGGTGTTGCTCTGGCTTCAAATACTGCTCTTCAAACAGGCACTTACTATGTAAGGCAAATAACAAATGAGTGTATTAGCCCAAGCACAGCCGTATCGGTTGTTGTTTATACTACCGCTGCTCCCGGAGCAGCAGATCAGCCATTCTGTGCAGGTGCAACAGTTGAAAATCTTATTTCAGACACTACCACAGGCGCAATCGTGAAGTGGTACTCAACCCTAAACGGTAACGTACTTGATGGATCAACACTTCTTGAAACGGGAACATACTATGTAACGCAAACACTTAATGACTGCGAAAGTACAGCTACAGAAATACAGGTAACAATAACTACAGTTACTGCGCCGGACGCACAGGCACAGCCATTCTGTACAGGCGCAACAGTTGAAGATCTTGTTGTAAATAACATTTCAGGATCAACTGTAAAATGGTATTCAACAGAAGGTGGAAATGTTCTTGGTCAGGCCACAGTTCTTGCAACCGGAACCTATTATGTTACTCAATCAATTAATGATTGTGAAAGTACTGCAACAGAAGTTCAGGTTACAATAAACGCAGTTGATGCACCAAACGCACAGGCTCAGGCATTCTGCGAAGGAGCTACAGCAGAAGAACTGGTAGCTAATGGAGAAACCGGAGCTATTTTTACATGGTATGCTACACTAGGCGGCCAGGCAATTACAAACAGTACAATACTGCAGTCCGGCACCTACTATGTTACACAAACTGTAGGCGAATGTACAAGTACGGCTACAGAGATAACCGTTACAATTAACGACATACCAGATGCTCCTTCGGGATCTGCGACACAAAGCTTTGAAGAAGGCGATACAATTGCAGACCTTATTATAACTACTATCAGTGGAGCAACTGTTCAGTGGTATACATTGGCAGGCAACACGTATACTGAAGTGAACACAGATACAGTTTTAGAGGATGGCGTAACCTATTATGTAAGCCAGACAACCGAAACATGCGAAAGTGATTATTTGGCAGTAACAGTTAGCCAGGTAGCAGGTAGCAACGAATTCAAATTTGGACAACTTTCTGTTTCTCCTAACCCTACTAAAGACATTGTAACGGTTTCAAACAGCGTTACTATATCTAACATAAAAGTAGTTAACTTACTGGGTCAAACGGTAATTGAACAAACGGCAAATGCCGATACGGTTCAGGTCAACCTTTCAAGCATTGCATCAGGAACATATATCCTGCAGGTAAGCGGTGAAGGTTCTTCCAAAAGTGTAAAAGTGATTAAACACTAATACCTTTTATTTAAAAAAATTTAAGGCTGCCCTATCCGGGCAGCCTTTTTTATTATTAAGATCAGGATCTTATGAAAGCCAAACCTCCTATAGATTTCCTGACACTATCAAAATTTAATAACAGCACTTAATCCTCCCTGTTGTCCATTATAAAATGGGGCGGCCAACAATGAGTATTTTTTCTCTTCCTTAGAACCAAAAAGCTGTTTCTGAATAAATGGATGAAGCCAATAGGCCACTTTAGTGCTCAATATTCCTATTCCCGCACCTGCAGCTACATCGGTGAGCCAGTGTCTGTCGTTATATATTCGCAGCATACCGGTACCGGCAGCAACAATATAACCTCCTACCCCATACCAAATAGAAACATCCTTATATTCCTGCCATAAAATCTCTGCACCTGCAAAAGCAGTCGCCGTATGACCTGACGGAAAAGAATTATCGGTGCTGCCATCCGGACGCTCAACCTTAGATAATGATTTTAGTCCCATTACTGAACCCGTCATTATAAGATATGAGGTAGCCGTTATAACAGTAAGATCCCTGTAATTATGTTTTCCTTTTATACCGGCCAGATTAAGCGCATATACAGATGCAACCGGCACATACCGAGTATAGTCATCTATTGTTGTACCCTGCTTTACATGCTCATCAACTTCGCTTTTAATAGTTGTATTGATGCTTTTAACCTCGCTGCTTGCAAAGCCAAGAACGCCATAGGTTATCAATACCGATGGCACGATCAATTGCATGTAAACCGAATTCTTTTTTTGCGCCAATGATTGGTTCACCAGCGTATCGTTACCAAAAATTATTGTTTCCTGGGCTGAAGTTGTCAAAAAGAACAATAATGGTACCACCCGAATAATCCATCTCTTCATTAAATAGTCCTCTCCATGTTTAATACACATTAACGGACTATTAACCAATAAATTATTGAACGTTAAATTTTTAACACTCTCTTACGTTCGATCAGATCGTTCCTCTGAATGCAGAATATAATTCAAGAGTATTATTGATAGACAAAAACTGTTCTTTCGAAAAAACAATAATCTTATTGTAATGCCTCCCTATAATTTTCACTTTTGCTTCCCTTGCTTTGCTTAAGGCTCTGATTATATCAATATTATTTGCGTTTACAGCTTCATCAAACCATTCGCAAACCTTGCCGGGATTACCAACATTCAACTCAATACTCTGAGGGCTGTATTCGTATACTTTTCCATCAACTAAAAATTGGCATTTCTTATAAAAAAGCCATTCTTTGTGTTCAATTTGCATACGTACCCTTAAATTTGAAACAGAATCGTTTATGCGTTCAAAGTAACAGTAAATAGCATCCCCTTTAGGTTTTTCAGGTGAATCAGCAGGTACATAAGTTAATGTCCCATTAGGATCAAACTCGTCTTTTTTTATTTTAAAAAAAGGTGAGAGTCTTTTAAATGCCGCGCTATCAATCAAAATTTCCCTTTCAACAATTGAAAAAGCGCTTTTTTTAACAATGGTTACACGATCAGATCTATGCAGTGACTGATTATTGTTTTTACCAATAATGTATACTACTGCAATAATCACCGAAAATAAAACCATGGTAAGTTTTTGGTGTGTTTTCATTCTAGGCTATATTTAGATAATCCAAGGTTACCATAAAAATCATAGACCTGTAGTTCCCCACGCAGAGAAAACAAGCATAATCAGTTATAGTAAACAATTTAATCCGGACTAAGCCGGCAAGTTAAACGTATAGATATCCCCGGGGGTAAGGCTACCCTATCTATAATCCCAAATATCCTTTTAAAAGAACATTTAAGATTCATGTCATTTGTGAACCACAAACAACAACAATCAAATTCTCATCAAGTTGCCCGACACTTTAATGAGAAAACAAAAATCTGCTAGTCAAGTTTTTAACACCCAAATATACATATTTTAATTTTATTTTAACATTTTACTACAATAAATTATTGTTAACTGGATTTTATAAAACCTAGCACTAAAAGCTAACTCTATTGTAGTCTGTTATTCACAAATAATTAGCTGCACCCATCCCTAAAGCTCAGCTTTGAAAATAAAGACAAAGCCCAAAAAGCAGAGCTTGCTCTATGCTTTTTGGGCTTTGTCTTTATTTATTCGTGACCTCAGAGGGATTCGAACCCCCAACCGCTGGAGCCGAAATCCAGTGCTCTATCCAGTTGAGCCATGAGGCCAGTTTTAGATATTTAAATTGTCGGATTTTTAGACTGAACTTAATAGTCTAAAAATCCAACAACCCAACTATCTGTTTATGCTAGTGATCTTTTCACAACGTTAGAAATGGTTTTGCCATCAGCACTACCGGCAAGCTCCTTAGAAGCCACACCCATCACTTTACCCATATCCGCCATTCCTGAGAAACCGTTTTCAGCAATTATTCTCTTCACAACTGCTTCAACTTCTTCTTCACTAAGTTGCGCAGGAAGGAATTTTTCGATTACAGCAGCCTGCTCAAGTTCCGGATCAGCAAGATCCTGACGGCCCTGCTCTATGTATATAGTAGCACTGTCCTTGCGCTGTTTTACCAGTCTCTGAAGTAGTTTTATTTCGTCTTCCTGAGATAGCTCTGTCGCTGCACCACTTTCGGTCTGCGCAAGCAATAATGCCGACTTAACAGCTCTTAGTGATTCAAGTGTAACTGTATCTTTTGCTTTCATGGCAGTTTTGATTCCTTCCATGATATCGTTTTGTAAACTCATAGTTTATATATTAAATATGGCTGCGAAGATAAAAAAATAACCCGAAAACATCATTATGTTTCCGGGTCAAAGGTTCACATTTGGGTTAGTTAATCTACATTGTCATGCAGGAACGAGTTGTTAGAACGCAACTGTAAGTCGTCGTTACTATCTGTTCCTAAAGACAAGCGCGATTTGCTATTATCAACATGGGAATCGTTAAGATCGATACCCATTCTCTTGTATGCCGGTTCTTTTTCAAACTCATCTACACGTGAAGAACTGTTGTGGAATTTATAATTAAACTCCTTCATTTTCCTTCTTCTTTCCTCTGCCCTTAAGCGAAGTGTTTCTTCAATGGTCATCTCCATTGGAGTAAGCTCTTCATTAGCTGCATATTTAGCCGTATCTGCCTCAGGCGCAGTCTTCATAGTAAGGTTCATCTCAGGAGCTATCGGCTCTTCAACTTTAGCAACAGGCTTGGAATCCAGTAGTTCAGTTTCTTTTTCAAGGTACTCCTCAAGCGAATATCTCACTATTCCGCTTTCATTAAGTTCAGTCATCGGCACAACCTGCACCGGCTCGTTTACTTTAATATCACGCGTTTCTTCATTAAGGCTGAAAAGTATTTTTTCTTCTCTTCTTATATTATCGGTAGAAAGATCAAAAGAGAACGTAAACTGGTCTTCTTCTTTTTTAGAAACCACTACAAACTCAGGCTCGAACACTTCAATCTCTCTTACATCCCTGATTTCTGTTATTACCGGGCTGCCTATTATTGGTTCCGGCATGAACGGTGCCGGAGCTATAGCCGGCTCAGGCGAAACGATCTCAAAAAACACGTCAAGGTTATTGATGTATTCTGAAGTTGGAAGCTCAATTTCTGCAACTTCAGCTATTGGCTTTTTTTCTTCGATCTCTACCTCCTCCTCAAGCGAAAACACGATCTTTTCTTCAACAACCGGCTCAGATTTTATTTCCGCTTTTGGCATTTCTGCCGGTGCGGCAAAATCAAATGCAGGCACCATTGGCTTATGGCTCAGGTCATGAACAAGACGCTGTCCTTCCTCAAGTGCATGAATAATTTTCTTAGGCTCAGTATTTACAATCTCATTTTGTTGCTCTACATTAAAACCTGTAGCAATAATAGTTACAGCAACAGAATCTCCTAACGTTTCGTCTTCACCAACACCCATGATGATGTTAGCATTATAGCCCGCTTCCGTCTGGATGTGGTCATTAATCTCTCCAATCTCATCGATCGTGATCTCACTTGTACCCGAAACAATCAACAACAATACGTTTTTAGCACCTGTGATCTTGTTATCATTCAATAACGGAGAGTCAAGAGCATCAATGATTGCGTCTTTAGCACGGTTATCTCCTGATGCTATAGCAGACCCCATAATAGCAGTACCGCTATTAGAAAGTACAGTTTTAGCATCTTTAAGGTCAATATTTTGAGTATAGTGATGTGTAATTACTTCGGCAATACCTCTTGAGGCAGTTGCCAACACTTCATCCGCTTTAGAGAAACCTGCTTTAAAACCAAGGTTACCGTAAACTTCACGAAGCTTATTATTATTGATAACGATTAAAGAGTCAACCTGCTTTCGCAGTCTCTCAACACCCGATAACGCCTGTTCAGACCTTACCTTACCTTCAAACTGGAAAGGTATGGTAACAATACCCACCGTAAGAATATCTCTTTCTTTAGCAAGCTGTGCAATAACCGGAGCAGCACCTGTACCGGTACCACCGCCCATACCTGCAGTAATGAATATCATCTTAGTATTGGTATCAAGCATTTTCTCGATATCCTCTATACTTTCTAAAGCAGACTGCTGCCCCACTTCCGGGTTAGCACCAGCACCAAGTCCTTCGGTCAGGTCAACACCTAACTGAATCTTATTCGGCACAGGGCTGTTTTGCAAAGCCTGTGAATCTGTATTACAAACAATAAAATCAACACCTTTGATCCCCTGCTTAAACATGTGGTTTATCGCGTTGCTTCCGCCCCCGCCAACACCAATCACCTTGATTACGTTTGATTGATTTTTGGGTAAATCAAACGAAATGCTTCCAAATTCTGAGTTGCTCATCATATCAATCGGGTTTTTATTCTGCGTTATCTAAAAAATCTTTAATCTTATCAATATACTTGTCAAAAAATGACCTTTTCACTTTCTTTTCAGTTGACTCCTCTACACTGGCAGCCGGCTGATGTGCCGCTACCGTTTCCAACACTTCTTCTTCATATAGTGCCTGAGTCGGGTCGGGCGCCACTACCGTATTTATTATCGGTTGCGGCCTGTAAACAGGCTCGGCAGGTTTTTGCAACTCTACCAATGGCGTAGCACTTTGGGTATGATTGCGAAGACTGTTCATTACAAGCCCAACTGCCGTAGCATATAACGGACTTGAAATCTCCTCATCAGAATTACCCGCAAGGTGCTCGTTAGGATACCCAATCCTGGTATCCATACCTGTAATATACTCAACCAGTTGCTTTATATGCTTAAGCTGGGCACCGCCTCCTGTAAGCACAATACCTGCAATAAGTTTTTTACGCGGATCTTCATGCCCGTAAGCTTTTATCTCTGCAAACACCTGCTCAATTATCTCTACCACACGTGCATGGATAATTTTCGACAGGTTCTTAAGCGAAATCTCTTTAGGTTCGCGGCCACGCAGACCCGGAATAGATACAATCTCGTTGTCTTTATTTTCTCCCGGCCATGCAGAGCCAAATTTTACCTTAAGCAATTCTGCCTGTTTCTCTATAATAGAACATCCTTCTTTGATGTCATCTGTAATTACATTGCCTCCAAAAGGAATCACAGCCGTATGGCGAATGATACCGTCTTTGAATATTGCAAGGTCTGTAGTACCACCTCCTATGTCGATAAGTGCCACACCTGCTTCTTTTTCTTCCTGGCTTAACACAGCATCAGCTGAAGCCAATGGCTCTAACGTCAAACCTGAAAGATCAAGTCCTGAACTTTTTATGCATCGTCCAACGTTCCTAATCGATGATGCCTGCCCAACTACAACATGAAAACTGCTTTCCAGCCTGCCTCCATACATACCGATAGGCTCTTTTATTTCATGCTGGCCGTCAATTTTAAACTCTTGCGGAAGAACATGAATGATCTCTTCTCCCGGAAGCATTGCCAGCTTGTGCACCTGGTTTATAAGCAAATCGATATCAGCATCACCAATTACTTCTTCAGGGTTATTCCTGCTGATGTAATCACTGTGCTGTATGCTACGAATGTGCTGTCCTGCAATACCTACCACCACATCGTTTATTTTATAACCACTATCAGCTTCCGCATCCTGCACAGCCTGTTGAATCGACTGTATAGTCTGCGTAATGTTATTAACAACACCTCTGGCCACACCAAGGCTTTTGGATTTTCCAACACCAAGGATCTCCAGTTTCCCATACTCATTTTTCCTGCCGATCATCGCAACAATCTTTGTCGTTCCGATGTCTAAACCTACTGCAATGCTGTCTTTTTCCATAATCCTATTTTTTGGTGCACACAACCTGTTGTGTAAACTTCAGATTTATTGTTTTGTACTGTTCAATCAATGTATCCTTTACTGCATCCTGGAGGAATGCCTTATAGTTATTAAATTTCTTCTCGATGTTTATAGGCCTGCCAAACTGAATCTCATAACCATAATTCCTCGTTTTCATTTTCAGTCCGCCTGTAGGCGCCACTTCCATCCCAATAATATTTTTCTTCAGGAAATTATCATCGTTGATATAATTCAGCAGCTTGTTCAGCCGTCCTTTTTCAATACTATCCAACATCCCTGTCACGATCGGCACCCTTGCGGTATACGTTTCAGACAACGGCATTTTATCTCCTCTCGAATCGATATAGTATGAATTTCCCCCGTCAAAAATTCTGGCTACGGGCTTTCGCTGCGAAATTATCGCCTTCAATTTCCCGTCTACCGTAGCGTAAACCTCTGCCTTGTCAATCATTGGGTTTTTGTCAAGGGATTTTTCCACGCTATTCAAATCTAATTTATCTTTCCGAATGCTTTTTATACTGCCGAAATTTTGTATCAACAAGTTATTAACTTTCTCGTGCGTTATAAAGTCCTCAGCCTCTTTGAATTCAATATCCGCTTCTTTCAGCATCCTGTTTTCGTTCCGTTGTGACGAGAAAGAATACAGAAAAATCGCCGCGCCCAAAATGAGCACTAATCTGACGTCATTCCAGTTAATTTTTTTCATCCAAAACTTTTTTAATTTCAGGTACCATTTCACCAATATCACCCGCCCCAATAGTCACAATTACATCTGCATCCGACATTTTAAGCAATGGGATAAGATCCGTTTTTGCGATTAGCTTTTTGTTCGGGTTTTCAATCTTTTCAAGCAACCATTGCGAGGTAACTCCCTCTATAGGCAGTTCGCGTGCAGGATAGATATCCAACAGCACGATATTTTCAAAGGCAGACAGGCTTTTAGCAAACCCGTCAGCAAAATCCCTTGTGCGACTAAACAGGTGCGGCTGAAAAACAGCAAGCACTTTTTTACCAGGATACAGTTCTGAAACCGCCTGATACACCGCGTTTATTTCTGTAGGATGGTGTGCATAATCATCTATATACACCAAATCCTGTTTTTTTATCTGGTACGAGAATCTCCTCTTAACTCCTTTAAATGTTTCCAGCGCTTTCCTGATATCATCAGATGGCACTCCGTAGGTTCTTGCCATCGCAAATGCAAGCAAGGCATTCGTCAGGTTGTGATGCCCCGGAAGACTAAATTTCAGATCAGTAATCGTTTCATAAGGCGTTACGACATCAAACACATACCAACCATTCTCAATGCGGATGTTTGTTGCCGAAAACTGACCCTCATTAACCCCTACAGTTATACCTTCTAGCGGAAGGCCGTTAGTTACAAACAGATGATTTTTATCCTCAACTTTATCGGCAAATTCTCTGAACGACGCTTCTATAGAAGCTGTATCGCCATAAATATCAAGATGGTCTGCATCCATAGAGGTAATGCATGCAATATTCGGGTGCAGGTGCAGAAACGAACGATCGAATTCATCTGCCTCTACCACTGTTATCGTTTTACCGCTTCCTATCAGATTAGAATTGTAGTTCTCAACAATACCCCCTAAAAAAGCCGTAACATCAAGTCCGCTTTCATACAATACATGCCCAAGTATACTCGACGTTGTTGTTTTACCATGAGTGCCCGCTACCGCAAAGCAGTAGGTATCTTTGGTAATAATCCCCAATACCTCTGCACGTTTCTTAACCACAAAACCATTGTTTAGGAAATAATTCCATTGCAAATGATTTTTTGGTACTGCAGGCGTTACTACTACCAGCGTATTTTCTTTATTCAGATAAGGAAGCCCTATAAGTTCTACTTTATCGTCAAAATGTATTGCAATTCCTTCAGCTTTCAACTCATCAGTAAGATGAGTAGGAGTTTTATCATAACCGGCCACATTTTTGCCTATGAACTTAAAATAGCGGGCCAGGGCACTCATCCCGATGCCTCCTATACCCACAAAATAGACGTTATGTATTTGGTTTAGATCCATTCTTCTTCAAGTTTCTTAGTTACTGAGAGGCTTAGGTTCTTAGGTTTATCGGGAACCGGCCAACAGTATCTTTATTTTATTTTTCAGCACCTCGACCTAAGAACCTAAGTCCCTAAGCTGCTCAGTACCTTATTTAATCAGTTTCACAATCTCTTCAACTATATCTTTAGTGGCATTTGCTTTTGCCAGCTTCTTTATGTTCTCTCCTAACTTCAGTTGTTTCTCTTCGTTAGCTATCAAATCAGAGAATACCGGCTGAAACTGTGTATCCAGCTGTGCCTCTTTTAACAATAGAGCACCTTCCTTATCAACAATAGCTTGTGCGTTTTTAGTCTGGTGGTCTTCGGCTACATTAGGTGACGGAATAAAGATTACCGGTTTCCCAACAAGGCAAAGCTCTGATACCGATGATGCCCCTGAGCGTGATACCACCACATCTGCCGCAGCATATACCAGGTCCATCCTGTCTATGAACGACAAAACTTTTACATTCCCCTTGTCTCCGTAGTGCTGGTATTCTTCAAAATAGAATTTACCACACTGCCATATTACCTGTACATTTTGCGCCAGCAGCCATGTAAGCTCTTTTGCTATCAGTTGGTTTATCCTTCTTGAACCAAGGCTGCCGCCCAATACCAATAAGGTTTTTTTATTCGGGTCGAGTTCAAAGCGCTCAATCGCCTCTTTCCTGTTTCCGTCAACATTCAATATATCGCTGCGAACCGGATTCCCCGTAAACACAATTTTCTCAGCAGGAAAAAAGCGTTCAAGGTTATCATAAGCTACACATATCTTCTTTGCCTTTTTTGACAGCCATTTGTTAGTTATACCGGGATAAGAATTCTGTTCCTGAATTACCGTTGGCACTCCCATTCCGGCAGCAGCCCTTAACAGCGGCCCACTTGCAAAACCTCCCGTACCTATAACTGCATCCGGCTTAAAGTCTCTTATGATTCCGCGGGATTTTACCAGGCTGCTCATAAGCTTTATTGGAAACATTGCATTATCAAACGTCAGCTTTCGCTGAATTCCTGCTATCCACAAGCCAATGATCTTATAACCTGCCTGCGGTACTTTTTGCATTTCCATCTTATCATTGGCACCCACAAAAAGTATCTCGCTATCCGGAAATCTTTCTTTTAATTCATTGGCAATAGCAATTGCCGGGTAAATATGTCCGCCAGTACCACCACCGCTTAATATGAATTTTTTCTTTTCCAATCTATTATCTAATGTCTATTATCTCAAATCTTATTTCCCGAACACAGCGCTCATTGGGTTTTTACTCCTGTCTTCTATAGAGAAGGCTGCAGGCTGCGACGGTTGTCTACCGCCTTCGGCATCCGCCAATGCATTAGCTTCTTCTTCCTGCTGTTCCCTTAGTATATGCTCGTCTATCATGCGCTGCAATGTCGCTTCGCGCTCTTCTTTTTCTGCAATCTCCTGCGCTATCTCTTCTTCTTTTTTGGTCACGCTGATAATTATACCTATCGAGATACATGTCATCCATACCGAACTACCACCACTACTGATAAGCGGCAATGTCTGTCCGGTTACAGGCAATAGCTCCACAGCTACACCCATATTGATCAGCGCCTGGAATATTATCGGAAATCCAAGACCCACAATCAGTAGTTTTCCAAAAAGCGATTTTGCTTTATGTGCCGTAACCAAAAACCTGAAGAACAACATAAGATAAAGAAACAGTACACCTACCCCACCAACAATTCCATATTCTTCAACGATGATAGCAAAGATAAAATCCGAAGATGATTGTGGCAGGAAGTTCTTCTGTACACTCTTTCCGGGACCTAGTCCATATATCTGTCCTGATGCGATTGCTATCTTAGCCTTTTCAATCTGGTAATCATCTTCATTTGGCTCATCCGATGTAAATCGCTCCAAACGGTTCATCCAGGTATCAACCCTGTTTGGCATTGCATCGGGAAACTTCATCGCGAAACCAACAAATAACAAGAGAAACAACACACCGGCTCCAATTATGGTGGCCAAATAACGCAACGGATACCTGCCAACAAATACGAGCATGCTTACCATCGAAAAGATAAGTGCCGCGGTAGAAAAGTTGGCCGGAAGTATCAATGCCAGTATGGCAAATACAGGAACCCATAACTCAAACAGCGACGCTTTAAACGTAATCTCTTTACCATCCATTTTAGCAAGGTAACGTGCCACATAAACCATAAGCACTATAGAGGCTAATGAAGATGTCTGGAATGTAACACCAATAAAAGGTACTTTTATCCAACGGCTTGCATTGGCACCGTCGATGACCGTACCCTGAAAGAACGTATATATCAATAGCAATGCTACAATAGGCAGTGCTATCTGCGAAATGCCTTTGTAATAATGATAAGGCACTTTGTGAACGAAATAAATAAGTCCGAAACCAATGAAAATATGAACCAAATGCTTAATCAGGTAACCAATAGTAGATCCCTTACCAATAACATACACAAGATTAGTACTTGCGCTGAAAACCGGCATGAATGAGATAAGCGCAAGCAACATCACGAATGACCAGATGCCTTTATCTCCTTTCAGGTTATTGATTAATTCTTTCATTGTTTTATTTTTTGTCCGATGTCGGAAGTCCGACATCGGAAGCCTTCATTTAAATATTATAAGTTCTGGACAGCATTTTTAAATTGCTTTCCACGGTCTTCGTAACTTTCAAACAGGTCAAAGCTCGCACAAGCAGGCGATAATAACACTGTATCACCTTTTTCGGCAAGTTTTTGCGCTACTTTTACAGCTTCCTGCATGCTTGTTGTTTCAATCATAACATCAACAACATTATCAAAAGCATCAATAATTTTCCTGTTATCAACACCAAGACATATTATCGCTTTCACTTTTTCCCTTACCAAAGACATCAGCTCGCTGTAGTCATTTCCTTTATCAACACCTCCTACAATCCATACCGTAGGTGTCTTCATGCTGTCAAGAGCATAAAACGTAGAGTTGATGTTTGTTGCTTTACTGTCGTTAACATACTGTACGTTTTGAATTTTCAGCACGCTTTCCAGACGGTGTTCAACACCCTGAAAATTAGAAAGACTCTCTCTTATTGTTTCTTTCCTTATGCGCATTAGCTGAGCAACTGCAGTCGCTGCCATGGCATTCTTAACATTGTGCTTTCCTTCTAATGACAGTTCGTTGGTTGACATGGTAAATTCGTCTTTATTTATATTACTGATAATAGTATCGTCTTTTAAGTATACTCCGTTTTCAACTTCTTTTGTCAGCGAGAACGGAATTTTTTGTGCTTTAATCGTGTTGTTTTCCAGCCATTTTGAAATTGCTTCATCATCTGCATCATATATCAGAAAATCATCTTCTGTCTGATTCATCGTAATCCTGAACTTTGCTGCTATGTACAATTCATATTTGTACTCATAGCGATCGAGGTGATCCGGACTTATATTGGTTATTACAGCTATATGCGGCCGGTATTTCTCAACCCCATCCAACTGAAAACTGCTCAGTTCCAATACATATCCCTCGTGCTTATTTTCGGCTATCTGCCAGGCAAAGCTTTTACCTATGTTTCCGGCAAGGCCTACATTCAGCGAACCCTGTTTCAGCAAATGGTGCGTCAGCATGGTCGTAGTCGTCTTCCCGTTGCTTCCCGTGATTCCTATCGTGTCTACATCAAGGAACTGGTAAGCAAATTCAATTTCAGATATAATCGGAATACCTTTTTTAATAATCGCTTTTACTATAGGCGACTTATCAGGTATGCCCGGACTTTTCATTACCACATCAGCATTGAGTATAAGCTCTTCTGTATGCTTTTCTTCCTCCCAGTCCAGTTTATTAAGTGCAAGAACTTCTTTGTAATTTTCTTTTATCTTTCCAAAATCGGAGATAAAAACATCATACCCCTTTTTCTTTGCAAGGATGGCAGTACCAACACCGCTTTCCCCTCCCCCAAGTACAACTAGTCTCATAGGCTATCTTAGTTTTAAGGATACAAGTGAGAATATTGCCAACAGTATGGCCACAATCCAGAAACGTGTTACGATCTTACTCTCATGGTAGCCTTTTTTCTGATAGTGGTGGTGGAGTGGCGACATCAGGAATATCCTCCTGCCTTCTCCATATTTTTTCTTGGTAAATTTAAAATACCCAACCTGTAGCACTACCGAAAGATTCTCTGCAAGGAAGATTCCGCACAGTACCGGTATTAACAGTTCTTTTCTAACTGCAATAGCCAATACCGCGATAATACCCCCTATGGTCAAACTTCCTGTATCACCCATAAATACTGTTGCGGGATAGGTATTATACCAGAGGAAACCTATCAGTGACCCAACGAATGCGGCTATATACACCGTCATTTCTCCTGAATTAGGGATATACATAATATTCAGGTAATTCGAAAAGATGATGTTACCCGACACAAAAGCAAAAATACCCAGCGCAAGTACCGAAATCGCCGATGTTCCGGCTGCGAGGCCATCAATACCATCGGTAAGGTTGGCTCCGTTAGATACCGCAGTGATAATGAATATCACTATCGGAATAAAGATCAGCCATGCATAATCCTGGTACCCGTCTCCGGCCCATGAAAGCAATTCGGCATAATCAAACTCATTATTTTTAAAGAACGGAATTGTAGTCGCAGTAGATTTCTCTTCAAGACCACCCTGAGAGATCACATTCACACTCTCGGCACTATAGATGTTCATTTTTCCTGTATCGGTCCTTACGGTTACCGAAGGGTGGAAATACAGTATATAACCTACAATAAGCCCAAGACCTACCTGTCCCACTACTTTAAATTTACCTTTTAATCCTTCCTTGTCTTTTTTGAATATCTTGATATAATCATCTATAAAACCGATGGTTCCCATCCACAGAGTGGTGATAATAAGAAGCATCACATAAATATTATCCAGTTTTGCCAGTAATATTACCGGGATAAGCGTAGAGATAATGATGATAAGACCACCCATGGTAGGAGTACCTGCTTTTTGTGATTGTCCTTCAAGGCCTAGCTCACGAACAGTTTCACCAACCTGCTGTTTTCTCAGGAAATTAATGATCTTTTTACCAAAAACCGTAGAGATCAGCAGCGACAATATGATCGCCAACCCTGAACGGAAAGTTATATACTGAAACACTCCCGTGCCCGGTATATCTAACTGTTTGTCTAAATATTCAAATAAATAATACAGCATATCTCCCCTATTTGTTTAATTGTGCTAAAATCTCTTTTACTGTTTCCATATCATCAAAGTGAAATCGCTCCCCTTTAATTTCCTGGTAAGTCTCATGCCCTTTTCCGGCAATGAGTATAATATCATTTGGCTTTGCCAGCTGGCATGCCACCTTTATTGCTTGCTTCCTGTCAACAATCGAAAGCGTTTTTTTATAGTTCTGGGGCTCTACGCCTTTTTCCATATCCTCAATAATCTCCTCCGGTACTTCACTTCTCGGGTTATCCGAAGTAAATATCGCCTTGTCACTCATACTCGATGCGATATGCGCCATAACAGGGCGTTTGGTAGTATCCCTGTCGCCACCACAACCTACAACCGTAATCAGCTGTTCGTTTCTTGTACGGATGTTCTCTATCGTGCTAAGAACATTCTCTAAGGCATCCGGAGTATGGGCATAATCAACGATTGCCGTGATTTTTGTATCGCTCACAATAAACTGGAACCTTCCCGATACGCTTTCAAGTTCGCTCATCAGTCTCAGCACTTCCTGGTCTTCAAGACCCAGGTTAACCGCAACAGCATAAATAGCAAGCAGGTTATAAGCATTAAAAGTACCTATCAGCTTAACCCAAACTTCCTGATCATTAACCTTCAGCAACAAGCCCGAAAGCTGGTTCTCCAATATCTGCGCTTTATAGTCGGCGTAGGTTTTCAGGGCATACGTAAGCTTTTTTGCTTTTGTATTCTGAAGCATAACCAGGCCGTTCTTATCATCTACATTCACAAGCCCGAATGAACCTTTAGGAAGCTCATCGAAGAATCGTTTCTTCACATCCCTGTACTCAGCAAAAGAGCTGTGATAATCCAGGTGATCATGAGAAAGATTAGTAAACACACCTCCTGCAAACTCAAGCCCGGCGGTCCTGTTCTGATGGATTCCGTGTGAACTCACCTCCATAAAACAATATTCGCAACCTATTTCTTCCATCTCCTTCAGGTACCTGTTTATGGTAAGTGAATCAGGAGTAGTATGTGTTGCTTTATATTCTTTATCATCAACCATTATCTTTACGGTACTCAAAAGTCCCGTTTTGTAACCCGCATTCCTGAATAACTGGTACAATAGCGAAGCAATAGTAGTCTTGCCATTAGTACCTGTAATACCCACCAGCCTTACATTGTGCGAAGGGTTGCCATAATAATTGGCTGCCATGTGTGCCAGCGCAGCACTTGCACTTTTAGCCTCAATATAGGTAATGCCTTCAACCGTAGCTTCAGGCATGGTTTCACAAACAATAGCAACAGCACCGAGGCTGATAGCCTTTTGAATAAAAGCGTGTCCGTCACTTACCGTTCCACGGATAGCCACAAACACATCGCCTGTGGTCACAAGGCGCGAATCAAACTCAATCTTATTGATATCAATATCTGTAGCGCCTTTTACCGCTTCTATCGATGCCCTGTATAATATGTCTCTTAACACCATCACGATAATTCCAATATTATGGTTTGATTCTTAAACACCACTTCACCAGGCCTAAGGGATTGTTTTTTTACTTTTCCAACTCCTATTACCTGTACTTTTAGCCCCATATTACCCAATAGTGCCACGGCATCCATACCGCTCATACCCACTATATTCGGAATAACATTTTCTTTTACTTTTGCTTCTTTGTCATAGTAAGAAGCATATAACTGCTCCTGTTCTTTGATAGCCTTATCAAGCTTCTTCACCTTATTGGTCGAAGGCACATCGGTAAATATCTTTTGTGCAATCCTTTTAAATACCGGACCTGAGACATCGGCTCCATAATAACCTTTATTTACTTTCGGTTTATGGATTATGACTATACATGAATACTGAGGCTTATCAGCCGGGAAATATCCCGCAAATGATGATGCATAATACATACCATCTCCTTTACCCCCGCCATAATTAACCTGAGCCGTTCCGGTTTTACCGGCCATGGAGAAATTAGGCGAGTACAGTTTTGACCCTGTACCTTTCTTCACAACATTCTCCATTACAGCCTTTACCTTATTTATGGTTTCCTGAGAGCATATCTTAGGATTGATAACCTCTTTATCAAATTTCTTGATTGTCCTGTCCCACTCTTTTATCTCCTGAACAAACAATGGCCTTACCAATTCACCGTTATTCGCAACAGCATTATACAATGCAAGTGTCTGCAGTGGTGTCATGGATACCCCATAACCAAAGCCCATCCATGGCAGCGAAATCTTAGACCAGCTTTTTTCCTGCGGCTGTGGGATCCTTGGCTTCCCTTCGCCTTTTATCGAAACTCCAAGCTTTTTATTCAATCCAAAAGCATTCAGGTGATCTACAAATTCCTGCGGATTATCTTTATAATTCTCATATACCGCCTGAACCAGTACAGTATTCGACGAAAGTTCAAATCCTCTTGCCAGCGATACTTTTCCGTAACCGCCCTTTTTAGAATCCTCTACTTTACGGTTAGAATATTTTATTATCCCACCCTGACAGTCATACACTTTGCTCGTATCTACTTTTTTATCTTCCAGCAATGCGATAAGTCCCGCAAGCTTAAATGTAGATCCCGGTTCCTGCGATTCACCTACTGCATAGTTTATGGTCTCATAATATGACCCGTTCTCATGGCGCCCAAGGTTAGATATCGCCTTAACATAACCCGTTTTGGTTTCCATCACCACTACACAACCATGATCAGCCTCATAATATTCAAGCTGTTTCAGCAATGCATGGTGTGCAATATCCTGTATATACACATCAATGGTAGACACTATATCATAACCATCAATCGGCTCTACTTCGTTATTGTCGCTAATAGGCTTCCATTGGTTCTTCGCGATTTTCTGCATCAGGTGCCTGCCGTCTTTACCGTTCAGGTATTTTGCGAATGCTCCTTCAATACCCACCTCAAGATTTTCTCCTTTGTGATCAATTCTTTCGTAACCAATGGTACGTTCGGCAATCTTTCCTATCGGATGCTCACGTATCGTTCTTTGTTCCGTGATCACACCCCCTTTAAAAGCACCAAGATTGAATAGCGGAAAGCTTTTTATACGCAGATATTCCGTAAAACTCAAATCGCGGGCAACAAGAAAATATCGGTTCTTTTTAGCTCTCGCCCTTTTCAGTTCGCTGTAATAATCTTCAGATGGCTTACCCAACATAACTGACAACGAATCTGCCAACGGCTCGAGGTATTTATTAAAGTCCTCCTTATTAGGGGCCAGCGCATCAAAGCGTATATTATAATTCGGGATCGATGTAGCCAAAAGGCTGCCATCTGCCGAGTACACATTACCTCTGTTTGCAGGGATGGTAAAATCCTTAACCGTACGATCTTTAGCCAGTTTACGGTAATAATCACCCTCAACCCACTGTATGTTTACCAACTTTATAGAAATAAGTATAGCCATCACAAAAATTGCGAAGGCTACCAGGTACATCCTGTACGACATTTTTTTATCGTTATCTATTGCCATAAGCTTTCAAAAAATCCTTTTTCTTCTTCCTTAATTACCTTAATCTTTTTCGGCGGTACCGACGCAGGAAATATCTGTCGCTCTTCCATCTTCTTCGATATTGTTGACTCCATTTTGAGCTCCATAAGCTCCGAACGAACATCTACAAATTGCGAACGATACTCTTTCACTTCCGTTTCCAGCTCTTTTATCCGGTAATTTTTCTGTTCGTAGTTATGAGTATTAGCAATCATCAGCATACAAACAAAAACAAGGAACACTATAAAGCGCCAGTTCTTCATAGACCCTTCGTCTATAAGATATTTTGCCCTTAACAGATTTATAACCCCGCCTTTCATATATGCTTATTTCTTTTCTGCTACTCTTAATTTTGCACTTCTCGCCCTGTTGTTTACCGCAATTTCCTCATCAGTAGGAATTATCAGCTTTTCTATACTTTTAAAAGGAACCTCAAAATTGCCAAACATATCGCGTTCCGGCTCACCTTCAAACATTCCGTTTCGCATAAAGCGCTTTACCAACCTGTCTTCAAGCGAATGATAAGATATCACACTAAGCCTTCCACCTACGTTTAGAATCTCCAGCGACTGCTCTAAAAATTCTTTAAGAACATCCATCTCCTGATTCACTTCGATACGTATCGCCTGATAGATCTGCGCGAGTATCTTATTGCTTTTATGCCCCGGAAGAAACCTTGACAACACTTTTTTAAGCTGTTCAGAGTTTTTTATTGGCTCAATATTTCTGGCTTCCACTATCACATGCGCCATAGCACCACCATTCTTCAACTCGCCATAATCAAAAAGAACTCTTTTAATATCAGCCTCATCATAGTCGTTTATCACCACAAAAGCATTCAGCTCATTCTTTTTACTCATCCTCATATCCAGCTCAGCCTCAAAACGGGTAGAAAAACCACGTTCCGGCACATCGAACTGATGCGAAGAAACACCAAGGTCAGCCAATATGCCATCCACCTGCTTCACGCCATGAAAACGAAGAAACCTTTTTATGAACCTGAAATTCTCAGGTATCAAAACAAAACGCTCATCGTCAATTATATTCGCCTGCGCATCTTCATCCTGGTCAAAACCAAACAATCTGCCGTTTGGCCCCAGCCTCTTCACTATCTCCCTTGAATGGCCTCCGCCACCAAAAGTTACATCCACATATATTCCGTCCGGCTTTATATTTAGGCCATCAACCGTTTCTTTCAGTAAAACCGGATTATGATATTCCATCTTCGTCGTCATTTAAGTTACCCATTACCTCTTCTGCCAGATCCGCAAAATCAACCACCGAATCATCAATAGACTTCTCGTATTTATCCTTATCCCATATCTCCACAATATTCACTGCAGATGAAAGCACAACGTCCTTATCCATCTCAGCAAACACAAAAAGATCTTTTGGTATAAGCAGCCTGCCCGTCGCATCAATCTCAATCACCTTCACCCCGGCAGTAAACCTCCTGATGAAATCATTGTTCTTTTTTACGAAGCGGTTAAGCTTGTTGATTTTTTGCATCATCTTATTCCATTCTGCCATCGGATACAATTCCAGACAAGGCTGAAAAACCGAGCGTTTCAGCACGAATCCATCTTCCAGACCGGCATGCAATTGCTTCTTCAAAGGAGCAGGCAGCATCAGCCTTCCCTTCGAATCCACCTTACATTCATATGTTCCGATAATGGTATTCAAGCAGTTATGATTATAGAGATTACAAAGCAAATATAGCTATATTTTACCACTCTCTACCACTTCCTACCACTTTGTTAATAAGTTTTGCACTTTTACTCCCACCTGAAAAAAAACTCTTACATTCACCAAAATGATAATTTTAGAGAATCTAAAGGGCTTTCAAAAAAATGATGGAAAATTGATAATTTTTTAAGACATCTTAACATTCAGAATAGAAAAAATGGAAAACAGCATTAAATTGTTAATAACCCTCAAAACTGAGGCTTAATGAGTTAAGGGAATCACACTAAAAATCATCCTGAAAAGCGCACAAAGGTTAAAAAATAACCCAAATATCTTACTGTAAAATTCATTGTAAGGCATATTATTATATATTTGCGATAACAGAATTTGTTCAGACCAAAACATGCAGAATACAAAAAAAGAAGGCAAATACACTTATTATGAAGCCGGCGAAGGAACCCCTATCATCATACTACATGGTCTTATGGGCGGCCTAAGCAACTTTGACGGCGTAGCAAACTATTTTCCTCAACAAGGCTATAAAATAGTCATTCCGGAACTTCCTATTTACACACAAAGCATCCTGAAAACTAATGTAAAGGCCTTTGCCCGTTGGGTAAAAGACTTTATAACCTATAAAGGTTTTGACAGGGTTATATTACTTGGCAACTCCCTTGGAGGCCATATCGCCCTTTACCACACCAAAATGTATCCTGAAAAAATGCTTGGCCTTATCATTACCGGCAGCTCAGGATTATATGAAAGTGCTATGGGCGACAGTTACCCACGCCGAGGCGATTATGAATACATCCAGAAAAAAGCCGAAGCTGTATTTTTCAATCCCGCTATCGCTACCAAAGAAATTGTAGACGAGGTATATGCGATGGCAAACGACAGGATTAAACTTATTAAAACCCTTACCATTGCTAAAAGCGCCATACGCCACAACATGGCTAAGGATTTACCGAAGATGCATGTTCCTACCTGCATCATCTGGGGTAAGAATGACAACGTTACACCTCCTGAAGTAGCCGAAGAGTTTCACCAGTTGCTGCCAAACTCTGCGCTTTGCTGGATAGACAAATGCGGACACGCTGCAATGATGGAGCATCCTGACGAATTTAACCGCCTGATGCACGAATGGCTTAAAAAGCTTGACACAGCACACCACCTTTTGACAGAAGAATAATTTACGGCATTCGCCAATTACCATAAAAACCACGAACTACAGCAATTCGTGGTTTTTTTATTCACGGTGGTAAATAGTGGCAATAATTTTACTGCCATAAATCTCATTAATGCCACAAATTCAAATATCATGCGAAATTAGCGCTGGTTGGTGTAATTCGTGGCTAAAAATATTTACACTAACTTTGCAGTAAAATAAGAAGATATGAAAATTAATACTGCCGAATTTATAATAAGTAATTCAGACGTTAGCAAATGTCCTAAAGAACCGCTTCCGGAATATGCTTTTATCGGCAGGAGTAATGTGGGTAAGTCATCACTGATAAATATGCTTACAGGACGCAACAGCCTTGCCAAAACTTCAGGCAGGCCGGGCAAGACACAACTGATCAACCACTTTAAGATAAATGAGAACTGGTTTCTTGTCGATTTGCCCGGCTATGGTTATGCCCGTGTATCTAAATCGACAAAACAGACATTCCAGTCATTCATTACCGAATATTTTGAGAAACGCGAACAGCTCGTTTGTGCATTCGTACTTATCGACATTCGCCTTGAAGCCCAAAAGATAGATATTGAATTCATCAATTACCTTGGAACCATAGAAGTTCCTTTTTGCATAGTCTTTACAAAAGCCGACAAGATCAGCCGTGGAAAAGTTGACCAGCATATTGCTGCGTACCGCAAAGCACTTCTTGCCAATAACTGGGAAGAGATGCCACAGCATTTTGTAACATCATCTACCGAGGGTACCGGCCGCGATATTGTACTTAGCTATATCGACGAGGTGAACCAGGGAATTTTTGACAATCAGGGATTTTTATAGATCATTTTTATGTCACAAGTACTAAAACCATTTTCTGTACTTTTTGGATTATTGATACTTATATCCTGCCAAAAAGAAAGCAAAAGCAACAATGCTGAAAAATTACTGTTTGACCAGTATAAGGAGTCGGAGCATTTTTACCAGACCAACCTTAATGACTACGAACAGTTTATAAGCGGCTATATCTCCGAAAACCCTAAACTGGGGCTATTCCCTAGTTTTGACAGCATCAAAAAGATAAAAACCATAGTAGACAGAACAGTCGCTCAAATTGACGAAACAAAAGGACCTGACAAGAAAAACCTCATCAGTGACAGCAGAAATGAGATTGAAAAACTATCACACTATAAATTTGAGTTCATCGATCTGAAATCACTCGAAGGACTTAACGACAGCCTGTACAGCCAGGCTGTTAAAACCGACCTGCTCCGAGCTAATTACAATATATTCCTGCAGTACTCTCACGATAAGATGAAGCAGTAAATTCGATAAATAAAAAAGCGGCTTTAAAATTTTAAAGCCGCTTTTTTTACAATATCAATTCAGATTATTTCTTTCCTATCTCCAGCTTTTCAGCAAAATAGTCACAGAAATCTTTCATGGTCTCACTCATTTTTTTGTCACCTGTAGCACGTTCAAAGGTATCGGCCATGGATACAAGCGTCTGATGATAAAACACCTTCATCTCATCAACGGGCATGTCTTTTGTCCAAAGATCGATACGCATGCTTTCCTGAGCATTGCTGTCCCATACCGAAAGCATTACTGCTTTAGACTCTTCTTTCTCAACACCGCCATCACGGGCAGTCCAGAACAGTTTTTCAGGAACACGGTTATCATCTAACTCAACTAGTATTTTTATTTCAGACGTTAGGGGTTTATCAGACATTACTTCTTGGGTTTGTATTTAGAATTATCAAAAATTGTTTTGGCGTCCATTGCCAAAAGATCCTGCAAAGGTACGTTTTTATTATTTTCAGCATACGCTTTTACGATCTGCCAGCCCATCCACTGTCCTATCCTTCCCGGCGACTCATTATCAAGCTCAAGGTAGAATTTAGAAAATGGCGCAGGATTTATAAAACGCGCGGGCAGCTTAGGGTCAGAATCATACAACAGTTTCTTATCCACAAAATAACGCCATATCTCCGTTTCATTCGCTTCTGCCCACGCAAGCTGTTCGGCAGTATAACCTATTCTTTCATTTGCAGGAGTATCCGGAATAAGCAGGTCTTTCATGTAAAGCTCTTTACCCCAGTATATCATTAAGGAAAGTAATTGCCTGTCACGTGGAGGAGCAATTTTCCCATACATGAAAGACGATGCCAGGTCAGGCATGATCTGCGCAGGCTCATATTGCTGGATCTCGTACTTGTTAAGCCCTTCATACAGGTAATTATCTTTACCAAGATAAAGACTTAATGGTATTAATATAACCTGAGGGCTATACACCGCTTTAATATCGGTATCATCGCTTACAAGAGTTACCACTTTAGGTGTAGGCAGCTGAGGATAATAATATTTAATATGCTGAAGGAATGCACCAACATTATCTTCAAGAGCATCAAGATTGGCAAATTTTTTATCAACTTCGGCTTTAAGCTTCAGCATAAAAGGATCCTGCATTTTATTGATCCATACTCCATCACCATTCCCTTCCGGAAAAAGATACGGGTATTTTTGCTTTAGCTCAATCAGTCCTTGCGGCCCTTTCGCGAAAAAATCTTTATCAAAGCGTTCTATCTTTACGTCTGGCACAGGTATCGCAGCAATCTTCTGTTCTGCCTCGCTTTCCTTCTTACAGGCCGCAAAAAGCACCAAAAGCGCAAGGGCAAGGATACATTTCTTCATTTTTTGTATTTTTATTAGTAATTTCTTATTAAGGTTTTTATAATTTTATCGCAAATATACGACGCACTCATTTAATAACGAATAATTATGCCCATCAAGTCCTCTTTTCAGGCAGAAGCGATAAACGAACATATTGTAAAATGGCTTAGCCACTATGCACAAAACGCAGGAGTTAAGGGTTTTGTTGTAGGGATATCGGGCGGAATCGATTCAGCACTTACATCTACACTTTGCGCACAGACGGGACTACCTACTCTTTGTATAGAAATGCCAATACACCAGGCACAAAGCCATGTTAGCCGTGCACAGGAACATATTAAGAACCTGAAAGAGCATTTTGACAACGTTTCTTCAGAAAGGGCTGATCTAACCCCTGTATTTGAAATTTTCAAACAACAGGTACCGTCAAGCGAAAATCCGTATATATTAAACCTGACGCTTGCCAACACAAGAGCCAGGTTAAGAATGACCACTTTATATTATTTTGCAGGATTACACAGTGCCCTGGTAGCCGGCACCGGAAATAAAATAGAAGATTTTGGCGTAGGTTTCTTTACTAAATATGGCGATGGCGGAGTTGATATAAGCCCCATTGCCGACCTTTTAAAGTCTGAAGTAAGGGAACTTGCAAAATATCTGAAGGTAACCAATACCATAATTACAGCCAAACCCACAGATGGGCTTTTTGGTGATGACCGAAGCGACGAAGACCAGCTTGGTGCAAGCTATGACGAACTTGAATGGGCAATGGAACAGCTCGAAAACGGAAAAGATCATAACGACTTTAGCGGAAGGCAAAAAGAAGTTTTTGGAATTTATAAACGACTGAATACCATTAACCAACACAAGATGAAGGCGATACCTGTTTGTGAAATACCCCAGGAATTGAAATAAAATTCCTTCATTCACAATTCTTTAAGAATTAAATTATTAAATTTACTATAGTCTAAACCCCAAAATCTAACAATTATGATCAAACTATGCCTCGCGGACAATCACCCCGTAGTGCACTACGGCATGAAATCGTATTTCAGCGATAATCCGCAAATCAGCTTTGCAGGTGTGGTAAACAACCTGGACAGCCTTTTAGATACTCTGGGCAAAAAATCAGTAGATGTTGCTGTGATTGACCTGGAACTGGAAGGATTGACCAGCATCAGCTCAGTTAAATCACTGGTAAAGGAGTTTCCTGACACCAAGGTGATTATATTCACCAACCTTGCAGAACAGATTTATGCGCCCAATGCGTTAAAGGCAGGAGTTTCGGCCTATGTGCATAAAAGTGCAAAAATGGAAGAGCTTGAAAATGCCATTAAAAAAGTAAATGAAGGCGAAGTCGTATTCAGCGAAGCTGTAAAGAAAAACCTTGCCCTGTTAAACAAAGGAAAAAAATCCGAGCGTTTATACAGAAAATTGTCTTCAAGGGAAATTGAGGTATTACGCTACCTTAGTGAAGGCAAGAAAAATAAGGAAATTGCAAAATTGCTTGACCTTAACGAAAAAACAATCAGTACTTACAAATTGCGCCTGCTAACAAAACTACACGTTACAAATCTTGTAGACCTTGTTAACAAAGCAAAAACGTTAGACATTGTTTAATCGTAAAAAATCATCCACGGAAAACAACATTACACTTACTATAACGCATAAGTGACGGTATTGTTTTGCCAATACCCCACCCAACCAAATAAAAACGCCCTGCTTACTACCAGGGCGTTTTGTTTTATATACTATTTTGAGAATTTTAATAGAACTGGCTCCTTATCCTGCTCATTTTTCTTGAAAGATAATTTACCAGCGTATTATAATCGTTTACAGCCATTAATATCTCCATGTTATCAGCTTCAGGGCTTACCTGCATTTTCAGATCCTGTATAAGCCTTCCTAACAGCAGCCAGCGAAGGTCTACAATATGTTCATTAGTATAGTTGGCAACTGTGACTATTTTTTCTTTTACCGGTATCTGTTTTTTTTCTTCCCATTCGTGCAGGTAATATTTCTCATCCTGCATATATATATCCGTCGCTACATGCTGCAATTCGGGATGAAGGGTATTCAGGAAAGTCTCTATCACCATTTCCTGGTTAGCCAGGTAATAATCCATTATACCCTTATAAAGATCTTTAAAAGCAGGATTGGTAAATTCTATCTCATCTTCCTGAAGATTCAGGTACACACGCTCATATACTTTGTATGTTTTATTCTCTGTCTCTTCGTATTCCTTACCAAATTCATCATATTTAATATACACGTCCTGAAACTCCTGCTCTGTATTTCCGTAAAGCAGTAATATCTCTACTATTTTACGCTCCAGAGTATCAAGTATATTTATCCTTGTCTGGTTTGGCATACCCAGCTCATCTTCATACACAGGCTTCATTACGCTCTCACGTTGCTCTTCTTTCATTTTCTTTCCTGCATCGGCAACATCCTTCTGTACCAGCTGCGCCAGCGTACTCGAAAGCACCTGTTCAGAGATATCCATAATACGGGCACATTCCTGTATGTAGATCTCACGCTGAATCCTGTCCGGGATCTTTGAGATACTGGTAACCATATCCCTGATCAATCCCGCTTTCTTTACCGGATCGTTCTTGGCTTCGTCCATAAGAAGTCCCGCCTTGAACTGTATAAAGTCTTTAGAATTATTATTAAGGTAAGCCAACAGCTCATCGTGAGGTGTCTTTTTTGCAAAGCTGTCAGGATCTTCTCCGTCGGGAAAAGTGCAGACTTTTACGTTCATCCCCTCTTCAAGGATGAGGTCTATACCACGGATGGATGCTCTTAATCCGGCTGCATCTCCGTCAAAAAGAACCGTTATGTTTTTTGTAAGCCTGTTGATGAGCCTTATCTGGTCCGGAGTCAATGCAGTTCCCGAAGATGCTACTGTATTCTCAATACCTGCCTGATGGAATTGTATCACATCGGTATAACCTTCTACTAAATAACAATTATCCTGTTTGGCTATGGCTTGTTTGGCGTGATAAATACCGTACAGTACTTTGCTCTTGTGGTAAATATCGCTTTCGGGTGAATTCAGGTATTTGGCAGCTTTTTTATCATTGCCGAGTATCCTTCCACCGAAACCAAGCACACGCCCCGACATACTCTGTATAGGAAACATAACACGCCCGCGGAAACGGTCTATATGCCTGCCGTCCTCCCTTGTTATGGTAAGACCTGTCTTATCAAGAAATTCGAGCTTATAAGCCTTCCCTAAAGCTTCTTTGGTAAAGGCATCCCATTCTTCAGGAGAATAGCCCAGTCCGAATTTTTTGATGGTATCGCCGGTAAAGCCACGTTCTTTAAAATAAGAGTAGCCTATGGCCTGGCCTTCGTCAGAATTAAATAAGGTATTGTGAAAGTATTTCTGCGCAAACTCAGAAACCAGGTACATGCTTTCTTTTTCGTTAGCCTGTTCCTTGTCCTGCTCAGTCTGTTCTGTTTCTTCGAGTTCTATGTTATATTTCTTTGCCAGATACCGAATGGCCTCGGGATAGGTAAAATGTTCGTGCTCCATAAGGAACGCGACTGAATTCCCTCCTTTTCCCGAACTAAAATCTTTCCATATCTGCTTAACCGGTGAGACCATAAACGACGGAGACTTCTCATTACTGAACGGACTCAACCCTTTCAGATTGGTTCCTGCCCTCTTTAAGTTTACGAAATCACCTATTACCTCCTCTACACGGGCGGTTTCAAATACGGTATCAATACTGGCTTTAGATATCAAGGTTTCTTAGTTGCAAAGTTGATGAGTGCCAAAGTTACAAAGATTAGCTCCAAATAAAAAAGCAGGCCCTTACTAAGCCTGCTTTTCATTACCAAAAAAAAAGAAATACACTACATCTAATGATTACTGATCCTGTCTAGGTAACACCAGAATTGGACAGTTCTGACATTTGATTAACCATTCACAGTAATCCTAAAAACTTTTTCAAAACTACCGCGATTAAAGGCATAAAAAAATACCCAATAGTGGGTATTTTGCAGTTTTGTATGTTAAGAATAGTATGATCCTTGTATTTTGATCCTGCAGTGTCCCAAAAAAAGCAATTGAAATAAAAAAGGGTGCCGTTTACGCCAGCACCCTTCTTTCGAAATACAAAACTAACCCTCGTATTTAATTGAAATCAAATCGTATACCAATTGATAGATTATTTTGGTCAATATCATTATTTTGGAAAACAGTCTGCAGGTCATACTTCGCATAGATACTTATGTCGCTGTAACCAACGTAAGCACTCAACCCATAAACAAAGTCATTTACATTAAAGTCTCCTTTTGTTTTTTGTTTCACATCATTATCATCTGAATTGTTATATTTTAAGATCTGTTTTTCTTTCACATTTACCCCTGCATACCCTCCAAGGCCAACCCTGAAGCTTTTGTGTATTGGATAATATGTCTTATCGCCCACAACTTTTTTGGGAGTGAAATCAAACTCAAGATGCATCGGTATAACAAGATTTACATAACGAAGGCGTGCCACGTCCACATCAACACCTGAATCTACCAGTATCGTCTTGTTGCCATCTACAGCAAACATCTTATCATTGTTTGGCCTAAGGTTGTTATATTGCAAAGACAGTCCGTATTTTAAATGCAGAAGGTTATTGTTTGTAAACAATCTAGTATTCCAGGCAATACCCACTTCATAAAAATCTGAACGGTCTTTAAAGTCATCCGTATTGATCTTACCATCCTCAACTACACGGTTAGCACCCAATGCATATACAAACTGAGAAGTCGTTCTCTTAAAATCATAACGTACAACACCTGTCGTTATAGTGTCTCTCTCCCCATTATCATCGATAATAATCTGGAATCGTGATTTTTTTCGTTCAGGTTTAACTTTACCATCTACCTTGTCTTTTACAAGCTGGTCAAGCTTTTGCTCTTCCACAGCAACTTTGGTTTCAATATTTTTGGCACGTTTTTCAGCATACTGCTGTTTTTGTGCTTCTGCCTGGTCGGCAGTTATTTCTTTATTCTCAAGCTTAACGTTTACCGCTTCAACTTCTATCTTAAGCGAATCTTTTTGCTGCCTGGTTATAGTTTCAATATTCTTGGCTATTTCTTTAGCTCTCACTTCAAACGTCTGAGGTGTTTTTTCCTGAGCTGTCATTTTTGTTACAAGAAGGCACAGCAATCCTGCCACATAAAAAGTTATTGTTTTCATGTTGATGGTTTTAATTATTTGTTATTGGTGATTTATTCGTAATTTCTGTTTGCAACTGCTGAACGCACTACATTAAAGTTTTTTACTGCGCCTATAAGAACTTTATCTTTAAAGCTGTCGTCAAGTTCTTCTTCCGCTGCAGACAATAGCGCATTGGGGTCAACTTTTACGCCCGTTCTCTTTTTAACAGTTTCGGTGGGTGTCGCAGTAGCAAGCAGCTTTTGAGCGTCATTTGTAATAATCAACTGTGTTTCGGGCTTTGGAGATGGAGCATTTATTAGTACACCTTCATCTGTAGCATCAACAACCTGTTGTTTGTTTATTTTATTATGTGTACCTCTGTTTTTATCAGACGGATTTTGATTTATCGCTACTGCTTCCTGATTCATTATTGGAGCAATTTCAATTTTATTATTTTCAACTTCGGTTTGTGGCTGTTGTTGTTCTGTTGTTACGACACTATTGTTATTCTCAAGTCCGTTATTTTCTTTTTCCTGATTTAGGAACAATACCCCAGCCAAAAGGAATACTAAAAAAGCTGCTGCCATATACATCCATGCCCTGCTTTTCTTAGGCTTTTTATTTTCAGCAACCGAAAGCATCGCATCCAGCCTGTCCCAGGCCATGCCGGAGGGCTGGATAGTCCTTTGCTCCAGCTTCTCTTTAAAATCCTTTTCTATTTTATTCGGTTCCATTTTCGTAATTCTTTAATTTGTTAATCTGATCCTTCAACATCTTCCTTGCGTGCGACAACTGCGATTTTGATGTCCCTTCATTTATCCCCAGCATTTTTGCTATTTCCTGGTGTTTAAATCCTTCGATCGCATAAAGGTTAAACACCATCCGGTAGCCATCCGGCAAGCCATCTATCAGTGTTTGGATATCTTCTACCGAAAAATGACTCTCTATATTATTAAAGGTATCCTCTACATAAAACTCATCTTCAAGGAATTTCACTTTCTTCTGGACTCTCAGGTAAGAAATGCATTCGTTTACCATTATCCTGCGTATCCATCCTTCAAAGCTTCCTTTATGCTCAAATGCCTTCAGGTTTGTAAACACCTTCATGAAAGCCGTAATCATAATATCTTCCGCCTGGTGCACATCTTTCACATACTGCCTGCAGATGCTCAGCATCTTCGGCGCATGTTTAGAGTAGATCTGCTGTTGCGCATGGCGGTTGTTATCCGCTGCCTGCGCAATGATATCTTTCTCTTCCTGATGTAAGGCAATTACTTTCAAAACTTATTGGTTGATTGGTTTGGGCGGCTATCATTTCTCAATTACTAACCGACTTCTATTAGCATAGACGAGGCTCACATAAAAATGGTTGCATCGAAGTGTAAAAATAGTTCATTTTTTTTTTGAATTATAAAACAACACGCTGATTATCAGATTGAAATAAACCAAAAAAAAGTCGCCCATTGGGCGACTTTAATTCAATTATTGTAAACTAAAAACTATTTCCTGATGAATTTCTGAATACTGACAGCTCCATCAACCGTAGCATGCACTATATAAGTGCCTGACTGCAGATGGCTTACATTAATAGTAGTTACGTCAGCATTTTTAGGCTGTGCTTCAAGCACTAACTGCCCAAGCATATTGTAAACAGACAGTTTTTCTATCGTTGCACCAGCCTGTAACGTTAATATGTCATTGGCAGGATTAGGATACATGATAAATTTATTCTTAACGATCTCATTAAGTCCGGCTACAGCATTTTCACTGAAATAAATATTATCTGCATATACAGTAGCACCTCCTTCGCTAACAAATACGAACTGAGAGATATGCTCGTTATCTGCAAGGCCTGTGAAACCTGAAATTGGAATATGAAGCGACACCCATTCTCCCTGCGCAGGGCCTGTAATAATATACACTCCTTCAGAGTCATCACTGCCTGCACCGTTATAAACGCCATTAGCACCGAAGTCTACCATTTTGATTGTAAATGTTGTAAAATCTGCAGACCATACGTCCATATGCAGATACCCCATATCTGAAATATCAATTTGGTTATCGATACCGATATCAGTACCTACATAACCTAATGCACCGTATTTTTTTGTTGCATTACCCTGAATCTCTAAATCGGTTGTAGAACCTGTAGACCAGTCTGTATGCCAGTTTTCCACTGTCTGGTTTGTATACACACCGCTGAATAATGAGATTACCTCATCTGCCGGAGCTATAGGGTCGGGTGCCGCAGTCAGTGGTTCATTAACAACAATTATCTCTGAATTAAAATACACATTATCTACATATACAGTAGAAGTCCCGTTACTTGCAAAAATGAACTGAGATATATGCCCTTTAGATGTAAGTCCTGTAAACGATGACATTGGTATATGATAGCTTATCCACTGTCCCTGAACCGGAGCATCGTAAGTAATTTCATGTTCGCTGTCATCCCCGCCACCAAATGTGTTATCAGCACCAAAATCAACAATTTTGATTCTGAATTGGGTAAAGTCAGATGACCAGACGTTAAGGTTAAAATAGGTCATATCGGTAACATCCAGAGCATTTGCCCCTACAGTCTCCACACCGTTAAAGCTCAGATTACTGTACTTTTTAGTTGCGTTACCTTCAATTTCAACTTCCTCCAATGTAGCTTCTGACCATTCCGTATGCCATGAATCAACAGGAACATTGGTATAAACACCGCTAAACAGCGAAATAACATCGGCCGCAGCCACAGTTGGATCCGGTGCAGCTCCAGTTGGTGCGGCAGGCGGTGGTGTATCTTCGTTGCTGAAATAGACATTGTCTACAAAAACCGTAGCATTGCCTTCACTGGATAATATCAACTGAGATATATGCTCTTTAGTAGCTAATGCCGTAAAAGCTGACATTGGAATTTTAATTGTATGCCATGCATTTTGGCTTAGCCCGGGATAGCTTACCTGCGCTTCAACATCATCACCTCCGTTAAAAGCATTATCCGCTCCAAAGTCAACAAGCTTAATATGTATTGTTGTAAAGTTAGGCGACCATACATCAAGATTAAAATACGTCATACCCGTAGCATCAATCTGATTTGGATTCACTGTTTCAATACCAACATAGCCAAGACCGGTGTATTTTTTCACATCATCACCGGCAATGTTAACTTCTTCAAGAGCACCGCCAGACCAGTCGGTACGCCATGTATTAACGGTAACATTAGTGTATGCCCCACTAAACATAGATATAACATCGTCCGCAGGTGCAGTAGGTAACGGTGCAGGTGCAGCTGGAGCTTGAGCCTGAACACTCCCTGCAAAGGCCAAAGGCAACAGCAGGGCAAAGTAGATTTTTTTCATAAATGTTTTGTCTTTAATAGGTTTCAGATAAAATTATAAAGATTGAGCATCCTGAAATAAAATATTGACAATACAAATACTATACAAAAACGAAATTCGTATTTTTTAAGATAATTTTTTACCTAATAACCAATAAAATAAGATATGTATGCTTGAGAGTAAAAAACATGCTTAGCCAACCTACAACGATTTTGTTGTGGCAATGTATAGGTGTAATTAATGATAGTAGTAGAATGTTGTATGGAAAGACTTAGCTACAACACAATAGAAATTTAGATTTTTCTCTCAATAACGTAATTTACCATCAACACCAATGCATCTTTGTAGATAGATGCAGGATAATCTGACAGTAGTAAAAGTGCTTCTTCGCGAAACTGTGCCATGCGCTGTTCAGCGTAGGTAAGCCCCTGCTTTTTCTTTACGAAGTCAATAACTTCTTTTACGCGCTTTTTATCTTTGTTATGATTCTTAACCGAATTAATCACCCATTTTTTTTCTTCTTTAGTACTGTTATTCAAAGCATAAATAAGAGGAAGTGTCATTTTTTGCTCCTTGATATCTATACCGGTAGGTTTGCCAATAGCGTCATCAGTATAATCAAAAAGGTCATCTTTAATCTGGAATGCCATACCAATAAGCTCACCAAATTTTCGCATCTTTTCAGTATGAATACTGTCCGGCTCTACAGAACAGGCGCCAAGCGAGCAACAGGCAGCGATAAGAGTAGCCGTCTTTTGGCGTATGATCTCGTAATATATATCTTCGGTAATATCCAGCCTTCTGGCTTTCTCTATCTGAAGCAGCTCTCCTTCACTCATTTCGCGAACGGCTACCGATATTATCCTTAAAAGATCGAAATCGCCATTATCTATCGATAACAGCAATCCTTTGGAAAGAAGATAATCTCCAACTAGTACCGCAATCTTATTTTTCCATAAAGCATTGATCGAAAAAAAGCCACGTCGCCTGTTACTGTCGTCCACAACATCGTCATGCACAAGTGTAGCAGTGTGAATAAGCTCAATTACCGATGCTCCCCTATAGGTACGTTCATTCACCACCCCTCCACTTACCATCTTGGCAGTAAGGAATACAAACATAGGACGCATCTGCTTCCCTTTACGGTTTACGATATAATAGGTGATTCGGTTTAGCAGTGCCACTTTAGAAGACATGGACTCATGGAACTTTTTTTCAAAAAGTTCCATTTCCTGCATTATGGGCTGCTTAATCTGCTCTGTTATCTTCATAGCGCATCAAAGATAACAAAAGCACTATAACCCCCAAAGGAGAATTAAGAAAGTTTCTGTTAAACAGCAGCTTCATTTTTGTTTGCCAATTGTCCACAGGCAGCATCTATATCTTTACCACGGCTGCGGCGCACTTTAGCAACAATATCATTCCTTTCGAGCGCCCTGATGTAGGCATCTATAACCTCAGGATCGGCCTGTTGGAATTCACCATCATCAATAGGGTTATATTCGATAAGGTTCACTTTGCAGGGAACATATCTGCAAAACTTTACAAGCGCATCGATATCAATTTTTCTATCATTGATTCCTTTCCATACAACATACTCATAAGTCACACGGCTTTTGGTCTTACTGTACCAATACTCCAGCGACTCGCGAAGGTCTGCCAGTGGAAAGTTCTCACTAAAAGGCATGATCTTAGAACGCACCTCGTCTATTGCAGAGTGCAGCGATACAGCCAGCTTGAAACGCACTTCATCGTCAGCTAGTTTTTTTATCATTTTAGGAAGTCCCGAAGTCGAAACGGTAATACGTTTTGGCGACATTCCCAAACCTTCAGGAGAAGTTATCTTTTCGATTGCTTTGAGGACATTATTATAGTTCATAAGCGGTTCGCCCATACCCATGAATACAATATTAGAAAGCGGCCTGTTGTGGTACAAACGGCTTTCGCTGTCTATGGCAGCAACCTGGTCAAAAATTTCATCAGGGTTAAGGTTACGCATGCGCTTAAGCCTTGCAGTAGCACAAAAGTTGCAATCAAGGCTGCAGCCTACCTGACTCGAAACACAGGCAGTAGTACGGGTTTCAGTAGGGATAAGCACCGATTCGACAACAAGGCCATCATGAAGCCGCACAGCATTCTTAACAGTACCATCGGTACTGCGCTGCATCTGGTCTACATGAATGTGGTTAATCACAAAGTTATCTTCGAGCATCTGCCTCGTGCCTTTAGCAACGTTGGTCATATCCTCAAAGCTATGTGCATGTTTACTCCACAGCCACTCATATACCTGGTTACCCCTGAATGCCTTATCGCCATTGGCTACAAAAAAATCACGCAACTGCTCTTTTGTAAGCGCCCTAATATCTTTCTTCTCCGTTTGCATGCTGCAAAGGTAGTAACTATTTAGTAAATATCCGTTTTTGCAGAATGGCCTAAAAAAGCAGCTCCGGAAGCAGTAACCTGTTTCCGGAGCGGCAATAAGAAAAATATTTAAATTATTGTTTGATCAGCTTATAATTGGCTGACTTTCCTGATACTGCATCTTTAACGCTAAGCATGTAAACGCCCGCTGCATTTGAGCTAATATCAAGACTACCCGTGTGATTGAAATTCCCGGTTTTAATTACCTGCCCTAGCATATTAGACAGCCTGTATTCAAGATTATTTTCAGCAATGATGTTGAAAATTCCCGAAGATGGGTTTGGATATATTTTAATTCCCGACCTGAATGCTGCATCATCTGTACCCAAAATATCAGTAAGCCTGAAGCTTACACTTTCCGAGTTGCCAAATGTATTACCTAAGTGTATCAATTCGCCTGCCTGGGTCTCCAGTTTATAAAATCCGGGGCCATAGTCACAGCAGATACCGTCTCCTCCAACATCATAAATAGTAAATGTATAACAGCCTGTTTGCGTAAGGTTAAACACTTGCGAAACACTGGCAAATTGCTGATAATTACCACCCGAATACACAACATTACCCGCTTCATTTTTAAGCTCCCATGATGTTTCGTCTGCAAAAACATCCGTTTGTAATTGAAACTTTACATTAGTAACAGGGAAAACCGTAATAATAAAGTTTGTCTGTGTAGTATCATCCGATGTATCCTGATCTGTCAGTCCGTTAGGCAATGTTACTGCCACAGACAGGGTATTTTCTCCCGAAATACCTGTAAGTTCAGGCAATTCGATATCTTCAGCCGTATTTATAACGAGGTCGCCGGTCCAGTTTATCACTGTAGGCTCTCCGTTAAAAGTATATGTAACCTGAGCTGAAGTAAGGTTTTGGGTTCCTTTGTTCACAAGACGTATAACAGGGTTAACACTTGTATCACAGCCTTCAAGCCCAAGCGCATGTATAGACACCCTGGCGTTTACAGCAAGTACAGACTGCACAGGATAACTATCAACAGTTATAGCATCGGTATTTGTAGGGTCAAGCCAGTCTTTCAGCCTTGTAGAAGATGTAGTTCCCGCACTCCAGGATTTACCAAATCTCCCATAGACATCTTCACCTCCATTATCAGTATTTCCATCACAGCCTGAGCTACCGCCATATAATTGCCCTATAATTCTGCCATCCTGGTTAAATAGCGGCGACCCTGACGAGCCTCCCTGAGTAACACCAAGATCCCAGTCAGCAACTTCCCACATAAATTCACCCTGATCGTTATTTAATATCGGAGCATTAAAATCCCTGCAGGCTTTCATAATATCGCCAGCCGGGTGGTGTATACCAAAGGTTGATTGCGCAGGCGTTTCACTTCTGTCCCATCCTGCCCAAACCAAATCCCAGTCAGACGGCATGTTGGCAGTAATCTGAAGTAGGCAAAAATCACTCTGTGCGCGCTTAGCTTTTAATTGTGCTCCACTTACCGTTTGGTAGTAGTTAGGCGCATTATCTGTACTTGGCTCGCTTCCGGCACATACCGGATTAGTGCTTATCCAGTTAAAACGGAAAGCCCACTGATTCACATCCTCATCCTCTGTACAATGGTTAGCCGTTAGAAAATAAGGAGTACCATTATTGCTCGTGTTATTAATAAGCGCTCCTGTACAAAATGCAGAATTTGCTACAATGATAAGCGCTACCGACTTTTTGTTTACATCTTTAAGACCGTCAATATCATCCATAAAGCAATTTACGTCATAGTTACAATTGCCCGAAGTGTTAAGCCCGTCGCTTGCATCTTTCTGCAAACTGCTTAATGATCTGTAACCGTGTACTACTTTAAATATTTCAAGCTTACCCTGCCCCGCTACATTGGCAGGCTCATAATACTCTATCCATATATCACTTCCGGTAACCAGCCAGGTACCAAGCTCTCTTTTTTCATTATTTTGCTGTGCATCATAGGCACCAAGCAAATCGGTCCTGTCGTTATTATACAGATACACTTTTGCACCTTTTGGCATGTAAAAATCGCTGAACAAAAAGTTCATGGTTTGAGCACCTTCAGAGTAGTAACGAATTCTCCAGACTTTATCGCCGTTAGCAAGTGTTGTCCAGTTTCCGCTATTCTTTAAATTATGGTCTACAAGAAACTCGAAGCCATAACGCCATGGTTTAGTTTTGTTCTTGTCGTTGACAGCATCTTCAGCCTGAAGTTTTGCTAGATCGACCGAAGGCATTTTATAGGCTTCAACCTTTTCAAAGCCTGTACCTTTCCAACCAAATGGTTTGCCCTCATTAGTCACCTGTGCCGAGGTTATACCCATCAGCATAAGTAGTATAAGTGTAAATTTTCTTTTCATATAATTTATTTAAAACGGCGTAAATATAATCGTAAATGTTATATTCCCTACTAAACGAAGGTTAAATGTTATAATTTTAAATATTTATCTCATTACTCTTTTACAAGTTTATGGTCAGTAACCTTACCTGATGCATCAGTCAGTACTAAAACATAAACGCCGGTTGCCGCTCCCGAAGCATCGAGTATATTATCCCCCTGAGCAAACTGGCCTTCGGCCATGAGCTGTCCTAATATATTAAAAAGTGTAAAGTGCGAAGCCGCCGGAAGCGTAACTGTAAATATCCCATCAGAAGGATTAGGATACACCATCAATGCAACCGGAACAACTGGCTCTCCCGAAGGTGTCCTGTAATTAACCGTAAGAGCATTTGTATTGGCAGGATCAAGCCAGTCCTTTAGCCTGGTAGAAGACGATGCGCCTCCTGTCCATGAAACATCAAACCTGCCATAAATATCAAAACCACCATTATCGGTAGTCCCTACACATTCCGATTCTCCTCCATATAATTGCCCTATTATCCTTCCATTATTATCAAAAAGCGGCGAACCGGAAGAACCACCCTCGGTCACACCCATGTCCCAATCGTTTACAACCCACATAAAAAGCCCATCGCTATTGTCTATAGATGGTGCATTTGCATCTTTGCAGGCTTTCATAATATCACCTGACGGGTGATGGATACCAAATGTAGATGACGGAGGTGTAGTATTCCTGCTCCAGCCAGCCCATACAAGATCCCATTCTGCCGGGAGTTCAGAAGTTAATTTTAAAAGGCAAAAGTCGCTGGCAGCGCTTTTGGCCTTCAGTTCTGCTCCGCTCACGGTCTGATAGTAATCAGGAGCGTTAGTAGTGCTTTTCGCATTCTGTGCGCAAACAGGATTTGGGCTGATCCAGTTAAAACGGAATGCCCAGTTAGTCACATTTCTGTTTTCGACACAATGATTAGCCGTAAGCAGGTATGGCGTACCGTCATTGGCAGTTGTATTGATCAAAGCCCCGGTACAAAAACTTGAATTATTGACAATGATAAGCCCAATAGCTTTTTTATTGATATCCTTTAGACTGTTGATAGCACCCATGTCGCAATTCACATCATAATTACACTTCCCCGAAGTATTCAGGTCATCATCAGGAGATTTTTGCATGTTGGCAACCGACCTGTAGCCGTGCACAACTTTAAATATCTCAAGCTTCCCCAGTCCTTTTACTGCGGCAGGTTCAAAATATTCTATCCATATATCTTCACCGCTTATAAGCCATGTACCCAATTCTCTTTTTTCATTGTTTTGGGCGGCATCATAAGCGCCAAGCAAATCGGTCCTGTCATTATTATATAAATATACTTTGGCGCCGGCCGGCATATAATAATCACTAAACAAAAAATTCATTGTCTTTGCTCCGGCAGACGTATACCTGATCCTCCAAATCCTGTCACCGTTTGCCAAAGTAGTCCACTCTCCGCTGTTGGCAAGATTATGGTCAACTGTAAACTCATAGCCGTAGCGCCATGCTTTGGTTTTATCCGCATCATTAATCTTGTCCTCTTCATTAAGTTTTGCAAGGTCAAATTCAGGCATTGCATTAGCCGCTACTTTTGATTTAGTCATAAATTCCCAACTGGCAGGTTTACCTGTATTGGTAACCTGGCCATAACCAAAGTAGAAAACACATAAAAGCAAAAAAGAATATAACCCCCTCATGACAACAATTTTAACACTGTAAAAATAACCGTTTTAACGTTATATCATAAACATCGGTAAACTTTCTGTTATAAGTTAACATTGACTTCTCATTTATTACCTTTGCTAAAAATCCATATTATGCATTTCATATCTGAAGAACTTGAAGATTATGCTGCTTTTCACAGCGAAAATGAACCAGGACTGTTAGCAGCACTTAACAGGGAAACCCATCAGAAGATATTACAGCCCCGCATGTTGAGCGGTCATTTTCAGGGAAGAGTACTAAGCATGATATCAAAGCTCGTTAATCCTCAGCATATCCTCGAAATAGGTACCTACACGGGCTATGCAACCCTATGCCTTGCTGAAGGCCTTCAGGAAAACGGTACAATGGACACTATGGACAATAATGAAGAACTGTACGATTTTCAGCGTAAATACTTTGACCTTTCTCCATGGAAAGATAAAATAACGCAACATTTAGGAAATGCTCTTGAGATGATTCCTTCTTTGGGCAAAAAATTCGATCTTGTATTTATTGATGCTGATAAAGAAAACTACATCAATTATTTCCACATGATCGTACCCCTTATGAACAAAGGCGGCATCATATTATCTGATAATGTATTGTGGAGCGGAAAAGTTTTAGAGCCTGTAAAAGCCAATGACAAAAGCACTAAAATACTTTTAGAATACAATCAGCTGCTTAAAGAAGACCCAAGGGTAGAAACAGTACTGTTACCCATTCGTGACGGGCTTACTGTTAGTAGGATGATCTAAATTTTCGTGTTGAGGAAAATATTTATTCCTCAGGAATACATATAATTTAAGCACAAGCCAGCCTGTAAACAATCCCCAGGCATAGCCCATAAGGATGTCTCCGGGATAATGGAGCCCAAGGTAAATACGGCTGTAAGCAAATATAAGCGGCCATAAAAAGAAGAACCCCATATATTTGAGGTAAGGCCTTAGTACCATATACAAAAAGAAAGCGGCAGCCATAGAGTTAGAAGCGTGCCCGGATATAAAACTGAACGACCTGCGGTGCTGGATAGCCCTGATAACACCTGCTATCTCGGGGTTATTGCCCGGTCGTAGTCTCTGGAAACCATTTTTGAAGAGATTAGTCGTCTGGTCGGTAAATGCAATCAGTAAAGCTACCATGCCTACTACAAGCAGCGCGTGGCGCCATCCCAATCTTTTAAAGGTAAGATAGGCGATAATGGCAAATACCGGAATCCAGTTTACCTGTTTGGTAATGAACTCCCAAAAAGGGTCAAAAAATTCAGAGCCAAGGGAGTTAAGGTAAACCAATGCATCCCTGTCCAGTTCCAGCAACTTTTCCAGCATATTATCTGATACGTTTTATAGGTCCCGACATATCTTCAATATCCTCCTTCACCTTATCTATCTCGCCGGAAATGTTTTTAGTAACATCATCGTTACCAATCTCGTTAAATGATTTTTTTATACCGTCTATATCAGCGCTCTTGTGTATCTCGCTTTTGATCTCGTTTGAGGCGTTCTTAAGCTGCTGCATTCCCTTACCAAGGGTGCGCGCAATTTCCGGTATCTTATCAGATCCGAAAAGCATAAGGACAACCAATATGATCAAGAGAAATTCTCCTCCTCCTATTCCAAACATAACTACAAAATTTAAAACCCAAAGGTAATTATAAATTACGTGTTTAATTTAAACACGGTTGTGGTTTTATGCTATTTAAACCTAATTTAACTTATTTACTTCCTTTTTTCTCTAACTGATCAAATTTTGAGACAGCCGCTTCAACAGGCCATACATTATTTGTCGTATCAACATCGGCAGTAAGCTGTTTAGGGTCGAGGGTAATTTTCTTCACCTGTTTATCTGTTGCAAATACACGCGATGCTGTTTGGTTATTCTTCCTCCATATCTGTGCAGGGAAGGTGTAATTCCCGACAGTACCATCTTCAAATGTAAGCTCAACAATAATAGGCATCAGCATATCGCCCGGCTTATTAAAGCTTACCTCATAAAAATAGTTGGGCGCTTTCAGTTTTGCCCTTTCTTCGGCAGTAAACTTTTCCAAAAGATAATCTTCCAGCAGCTTTACATCTTTCGCGTCCAGTGCTTTCTTGTCACGGTTTTTTAAGTCAGCCTCATCGGCAACCATATACACAAAAGGCCCTTTTTCTTTATCAAATCTGCCTTTTTTAATATTCACATCCTTCAGGCTTTCAGGCTGCTTTTCGGTAACATAGTATTGTTTTACTTCCTGAATCCCCATATCTACATAATCGGTAGTATAAAACCACCCCCTCCAGAACCAGTCCAGGTCAACTGCCGAAGCGTCTTCCATGGTCCTGAAGAAATCTTCAGGCGTAGGGTGCTTGAACTTCCAGCGGTTAGCATAGGTTTTAAAAGCATGATCAAACAATTCTTTACCCATAACCACCTCACGCAGCATGTTAAGCCCTGTTGCAGGCTTTGCATAAGCATTGGAGCCAAATTGATGGATAGCTTCAGAATTTGTCATAATAGGCTCAAGGAATTTTTGGTCGCCACTCATGTAAGGTACAATTTTCGAAGCAGGACCGCGTGCTGACGGATAGTTAGCATCATATTCCTGTTCTGTCAAATATTGCAGAAAGGTATTAAGCCCTTCGTCCATCCACGTCCATTGCCTTTCATCAGAGTTCACGATCATCGGGAAGAAGTTATGCCCAACCTCGTGTATGATAACGCTCATGTTGCCCCATTTAATCCTGTCGCTCACAAAGCCTTTTTCGTCAGGCCTTCCATAATTCCAGCATATCATTGGGTATTCCATTCCCTGATCTTCGGCTGATACTGATATCGCTTTAGGATAGGGGTAATCAAAAGTATATTTTGAATAGGTCTTTAGCGTATGCGCAACTACTTTAGTCGATGTTTCTCCCCATAATGGGTTTGCCTCTTTAGGATATAGCGATATAGCCATCACTGTCTTTTCAGACAGTTTTACCGCCATTGCATCGTAAATGAATTTTCGTGAAGTAGAGAACGCAAAATCCCTTACATTCTTAGCATTGAACTTCCATGTTTTCTTTTGTGCAGCAAATCCTTTTTCAGATTTCTCTGCTTCTTCCTGTGTAACGATAACTACAGGCTTATCATAGGATTTTGTCGCCAACTCATAACGTTTCAGTTGCTCAGGAGTCAGTACCTCAGCCCTGTTCATAAGGTCTCCGGTACCATCCATGATATGATCGGCAGGCACGGTAATGTTCACTTCAAAGTTACCGAATGGAAGCGCAAACTCTCCCGCACCCCAAAACTGCATGTTCTGCCAGCCTTCAACATCATTGTAAACTGCCATGCGTGGATAAAACTGCGCAATAACGTATAAATTATTATTGTCCTTATCAAAATGCTCATAACCGGAACGGAAACCATGTACACGATAATTATTGATAGTATACCACCATTTAATTGAGAAGGAAACCTTAGCACCCGGTTTTAGCGGTGTTGGCAGGTCAATTCGCATCATGGTCTGGTTTATGGTATAGGGCAGCGCTTTACCCGCCACATCCTGCACATACTCTATATTGAATCCTCCCGGAAAGCCTTCCTCAAAATAACGTCGCGAAAAAGCATCCGGCTTATACGCCTGATCCATTTTCTGGCTTTCCACTAACTTTGACTTAGAATCTTTTGCCTGTTGATTCTGATCCAGCTGCACCCATAAATAATCAAGAGTTTCAGGCGAATTATTATGGTAAGTAATCGTTTCCCTGCCTAGTATCTTTGTATTCTTATCATCCAGCTCTATATCCATCTTATAGTCAGCCTGCTGCTGATAATAGGCCGGACCCGGCGCTCCGGATGCTGTACGGTATGAATTGGGCGTTGCCAGAAGATCATACATCTGGCTAAACTTATTATTGTCTTTATGACCCGGCTCACGCTTTTGCACCGTGGTTTCCTGAGCTGTTAACTGCATTACCGAAAACAACGACAGCGTATATAATAGTTTCTTCATAATCCTGATTTTAAAATTCCAGCAATCCTTCGCTTGTATCATTAGTCAGCAAAAGGCTTTTTTTGTTACCTTTTACATTACCATGAATTATATTTTGCTGGTCTTCATACATTTCTAAAAGAACTGTGTTGCTTACTGTTACTGACTTTACAGCACTTTCGGCCGGCAAAGTAAAATAACAAATAAGTATATCTTCTTCTGTTTCTTTTGCTAAAAATTTAATTGCTTTCTCTTTACCGTTAATCTTTATATGCAGTTTATCGGTAATATATTTTTTTACATACTCATCAGCATCAGCCGCCTCTGTAGAAGTGCCAATGTAAAGATTCTTTTTATATTTCTTTTTGAGAGCTGCTTCAAGGTCATCAATAAAAATGCGCGAAGTCATTTGTATTTCTTTTTTAGCAGGCATATAATTGAGCTGAAATACCGACACATAATATTTGTGTAAAGCTGCTGACGTAAGTGTCAGGACAAACATCAGCAGGCAGCAGTATGTGGCAATTTTTCTCATCGCCCCAAATGTAGTAAACTTAATGATTTATTTACTGTTTTTTAAATATTCAGAGCTCTGGTTTACAAGATAATCAGTAAGCTCAAATTCATATTTAGGATTCAGCATCCAGGCCGTCTCTTCTCCTTTATCGCAATAAATAAGAAAAAGACCTATCTGATCATTTGGTATTTTGAGCATATTAGTAAAGAAGTGGTGCGTAAAGCGCTCTTTCACATCTTCAGAAAAAGTCTTTCCATTGTTATTCGCATAGATTACGCCTTTATCACTTCGTTTTTTCTTTTTGAAGATCATCTTGTACACCTCTCCAAAATTAACCCCTGTCAAAGGGCTCCCCAGAACATTAGTAGGCAGTGCCGTATTTGGATTAGCCTCAGGTCTTAAAGTAGGGTCATTTGCTATAATTGCTCCCGAACTCATGCCACCGGTAATGTTCTTTGTTTTTGTTTTCCGGCTGTCACTTTCAAGGGTTCCCGTTAGTACATTTGGGGTAATTATTAATTCCTTTAGCGTTGTAACCTCAACATTAAGCTTAATAAGCAGTTTCTTTTCCAGGAAATGCTCTCTTTTAAGTACAAGCTGTGCTGCATGAACTGTAATTCCCGAAAACAGCAAGGTGTCGCCGGAACGCGCATAAATGGCAAAGTCACCATTATCATCTGTTACCGCACTTATCCTTGAGGTCATATTGAGCACTGTAAGATTCTCAACCTTTAATGAATCTGCCACGACCCGTCCGGCCAATATCTTTCGGGGTTCCTTTTGGGCTATAGCCAGCAGAGGAAGTAACATTACTGCAAAAAGTAAGATTTTAGTTTTCATTGGCTTCATATTGAATTATAAATTTACTATATCTTTCTTTAAGATAAGCAATAAGTTCCTGTTCATTTTTTGGATCGATCAAATACCGCTTTGCAGTGTCATTACAGGAAATCAGGAACAGTGCAAGCCTTTCCCTGGGTATTTTTATAGTGTCTGTAAAAAAAGACTCCGGGTAACTTTCCCTCAGGATTTTAGAAAATGATATTTGCTCAACCGATGATGGCCTGTAAGCAGCTTTGCCCCCGGACGGTTTTGAATGCGACGATTCAGGAGACATAGCAGAGTAAACAGCACCGGCTACAGCCCCCAAAATAGAAATAAAATCCAAATTCATATTTGGATTATTGTTCACCCTGCCTAAGTTGAGTGCAGCAGCATCAAAATCGTCTTTAAATTTATCATTCAGTAATAGCACATCAGTGTTTTTGCTATCAATATACAGGCTGCCTGTAAGGCCGCTGAGCGCAATCTCATCCAATAAAATTGCCGACGGCACCAGCCTTACGACAAAAAGTTCCTCTTTTATATCTTTAGCACTAAGGGTATGGGTAACCGTAGTAAAAGTAATGCAGGAAAACTCAAGCACATCCCCCTCTTTTGCGTTGATAATAAAGCTTCCGCTTTCATTACCATTTGCTGTGGCATTTGTAGTAAGGTTTTTTACGATAAGGAATTCAACTGTAGTTTCATCAGATATGGCTTTACCATGTAAAGATGGCCGGTCTTGCGCAAGCCCGAGCAAAGGGAGAACAAAACAAGTAATTGCAATAAGATTTTTCATTGGTATAGGTTGGATTGGATGATGTCATTTTTATTGCCTGCCTTCCTGCTGTAGTTCAAGATATTTCTTAGAAAGTCCCAGCATTAAAAAGTCGGCATAGGTTTTATTTTTGGCTTTCACTGCAACAATAAGCTCACTGTTTTCTACGAGATAATACATAAAGCCCTTTACCTGCTCCTTTGGTATATTGAACTGCTCATTGATGTCTTCTTCATCATACATATCCTTGATCCCTTCAAAAATCACCTCCTGTTTTTCGGTAGCATATGCCCGTTTCAGCATTTTCATACGGCCTGAAATAACATTGATAAGTGCAACCAGCCCGATGGAACCATAACCCGCAGTATACAGCCTTCTTTCAGCTACGGTATACCTTTTTTGGTTTGCAGGCACCATACCTAATGAGACCGTATTCACATTACCATATTTGGTTATAACTACTTCGTCAAGCTCAGCCACTTTATAATTTACCGAGACAACATAGGGCATGTTCTTAAACGAATCGGCATTAAGCATAAACTCACGCACCATGATCTTTGTATTATAAACCACCAGCACATCGTCGGGTTTTGCAGCGATAGAAAATGTACCCCCGGCGTCCGTTTTTGTTTCTATCCCAGTAACTTTATTAATCACAAAAGCATTGCCTACACCCACCCTGCCTGAAACAACTCTTCCTTTTAGCTGTTGGGCAAATGCCACAGTGCACACAAAACAAAACAGTAAAACATATCGTAATTTATTTACCATTCTCCTGCAGCTTCAGATATTCTTTAGACAATTCCATTAACATAAAATCAATATACCCTTTATTCTGAGCTTTGAGAACAGCTGCAAATTCTTTATTCTCTGCCAGGTAATACCTGAAACCGTTTACCTGATCCTGTGGTATGCTATATTTGGCAACAATTTCTTCGTCACTGTACAACCCTTTCATTATGTCAATGGCTCCTTCCTGTTTTTCCGATTCGTATGCCCTCTTCAGCATACGTGTACGGCCGGATATCGCATTGATTATCGGGTCAAGCCCTATTACAGTACCTACCGTAAAATTTCCTGCAGTATATAACCTGCGTTCTGCAACCGTCCTGCGTTTCTGCCCTTTTGGGACAATACCTAACGATTCGGCATTAATATGGCTGTATTTATTGATAACCACCTCGTCAAGTTCTACAGAATTATAGTTCACACTGATAACATAAGGCGAGGCTTTTAATGCGTCAGCAATCAGGGAGAACTCCCTTACAATGGTTTTAGTACTATAAACAACAATCCTGTCTCCTGCTTTGGCCGTAAGATCAAAATAACCTTTGTAATCAGTCTTAACTTCGGTTCCGGCGGTCTTGTTAATCACAAATACACCGCTTACACCATTGTTGCCCGACATAACCCTGCCAGGAATTGTCTGCCTTTCCTGCGAAAAAGCAGCAAAGGTTACAAACAACAATACCATGTAAAGCCTACTTTTCATCTTTAATTAATTCTAAGTATTTCACTGCAAGACCTGATATAAGGAATTGCATTAAAGTTTCGTTGTTTTCTTTAGCAGCACGGGCAAAATCTGCATCTTCGACAACATAAGACAGGAAGCCTTTTGCATATTCTTTGGGTACTTTGAAAAAAGAAACAATAGTTTGTTCATCATATAGATCGTATAAAGTTTCCATCCTTTTTTCTTTATTCTCAGATTCCAAAGCCCTTTCCATCGATCGGGTTCTCCCACTAATCTTATTGATAATTCCATCCGTTGGAACAACAACATTTAACCACAACGTACCTGTAGTTGAATTCATGAACACTTCCGGGGCATCTCCATAAGCTACACTAAGACGCTTTTCAGCCACAGTATACTGTTTCTGATCTGCTGGGACAATCCCAAGGTCCACAGCATTTATTTTATTATATTTAGTTACAACTACCTCTTCAAGCTCATATGTATCAAATTTTATTATCAACCCCGAACTGAAATCAGCTTCAGTAACAATTATTGTTTTTGACCTTGCAAGTGCTACCACTAGGGTATCCTTTGGTTCTGCCAAAAGATTAAACTCCCCTTTCTCGTTTGTTTTTACTTCACGTTGTGAAGAAATATTCACAATCAGAACATCTTTAACAGGTAATGAACCATTTATTATTTTCCCAAATAGAGGCTGTCTTTTTTGGCCGATAGCAAAATGAGCTATAAAAAAAACTAAAACAAGCAGCAGCTTATTCTTCATTCTTTAAAAGTTCAAGGTATTTTCCCGACAGACCACTCATCAGAAATCTTGCCATGGTTTCATTTTTATTTTTAAGCGCCCTCGCAAAATTTGAATCTTCAACCAAAAAGTACACAAACCCTCTTACATACTCTTTCGGAATATTAAATTTACTAATGAGTTCTTCCTCTGTATAAATATAGTCAATTTCCTCCATTAAGTTTTCTTTTTTAGCGGTTTCATTGGCCTTAGCCAACATTTTAGTCCGCCCCGAAAGTGCATTAAATAAAGGATCCAGCCCCATCGGATTCATTTTAGAAGCACTGGCAGTGAGCAGCCTTTTTTCAGAAGGCGTATATTTCTTTTGCCCTTTAGGCACAAGACCCAGCGATTCGGCATTGATGTGGCTGTAATTCACAATAACAAGCTCATCAAGCTCATGTACATATTTCTCTACAGGAACGATCAGCAATGCAGACTTTACATCGTCTTCTATCAATACAATTTCTTTGGCTACAATATTTACAGCGGAAAAAATAATGGTATCAGTAGCTTTTGCCGAAATAGTAAAATAACCACCCCGTGTTGTGGTAACCGACAGGTCGGCAGTTTTATTGATTACGTAGATACCCTCGAGATCTTCGGTATCCGATTTGATTTTTCCGTTAAGAGGGGAGCGTCCCTGGGCTGAAAGCACTGTTGATGCAGCCATGGAAACCAGGAAAAATAAATTTTTCAAGTACGTGAGTTTAGGTGATTAATGTATTAAGCGGAAAGCCGTAACTTTACCTCTTCTTAGACTATTAAACGAATGAAAAAACTTATTATTGCGAGTACTTCCACATTACACGGGGGTGCCTACCTGGAATATTTACTACCTGCGCTCGAGGTGCATTTCAAAGATTGTAAATCATTACTTTTTATGCCTTATGCAAGGCCGGGAGGCATTAGTCATGATGATTACACTAAAAGGGTAGCCGAGACATTTGCAGCGATAAACATAACGGTTAAAGGACTTCATGAATTTAACAATCCCGAAGAGGCTGTAGCCAATGCCGAAGCTATATTCACCGGAGGCGGAAATACCTTTTTACTGGTTACGCAGCTGTACCAAAATAATGTTATGACAGCCATACAGAAAGCAGTAAACAATGGGACTCCCTATTTGGGAAGTAGTGCCGGCAGCAACATAACAGGCCTGACAATGCAAACCACTAACGACATGCCTATCATTTATCCGCCAAGCTTCAACACACTTGGGCTGATACCTTTTAACCTTAACCCGCATTATCTTGACCCCATTGAGGGATCTACTCACATGGGCGAGACAAGGGAAACAAGGATTAACGAATTTCATACAATAAACCCTCAGCCCGTACTTGGATTGCGCGAAGGCAGCTGGCTTGAGGTACATGGCGACAAAATAACCCTGAAAGGCGATTTGCAGGCAAGGCTTTTCCGCCAGGGAATGCAGCCGGAAGAACTTGAAACAGGAAGTGATTTATCTAAACTTAGATAACAAAAAAGCTCTCGATTGCAATTGAGAGCTTTTTTGTTTGTATTATTAAAGCTGCATGGTGTAAAGATACATTCCTACGGTAAGCGCTATACTTATTCCTACCATAATAATAAAAATGACAAGTCTCTGTTTTGATATTTGCTTTAACTTATACAAATAATATACTACACTGAACGACATGGCCAATAACAGCGCCAAAAAAGCGAGCTTAACTTCAGAACTAAGGTCAAATAATGAATTGACAACAGCATAAAATAAAACCATAATTAAAGGCAGCAACCGTAATTTAGAAGATGTATTTCTCATGCACACGTGATAAGTCCAATTCCTTAAAAAAATTATATAAAAAAAGCCCAAACTTATGTTTGGGCTTTTTAACGCAGAGCGGAAGACGAGGCTCGAACTCGCGACAACCAGCTTGGAAGGCTGGAGCTCTACCAACTGAGCTACTTCCGCGTTATTGTGGTGCAAATATACAACCACTTTCCATATTCGCAAACTTTTCAATGAAAAAAAACGGAGGTTTTTCAAGCAACACCATTTAAATTATTTATTACTAATTTGTTACCTCATTAAAAAAATTACATTTTTCATCAAAAAAATGTTCGCATCCGCTTTTACAACAAAACCTTATGATTGCATTTATTAAAGGCTTCATAGATGTTCTTTTTCATATAAAATCACCCAAAACCAACTTTAACCTCTCTTTCACAAAGAATTACATTATTCACAACACATCGGCGCGCATAGTTTTGTAATTTTAATACACCGCTAAATTCAATCACAAATGAAGACAGCTGCCCTACTATCGCTATGTTTTGTCCTTCTTTTCTCTTCCTGTAAAAATACTGCTGGAGTAAAAGAAACACGACCTGAAGCTGTGGCCAACACACAGCACCTGAAAAATATTGCCCACCCTATAGATAACGATCTGCTGGATGACGCCACCAAGGGCGTTAAAGACTTTTACAAGGCAAATGAGTTCAATACGGTCTGGACCGAAGAAAAAAACCGCCTTGAACTGCTTCAGTCCATTAACGAATCTTCAAAAGACGGACTATTACCTTCAGACTACAATATTGCAGTTTTACAACAATACGAAAACAACATTAGCATTACCCAGGAGCAATGTATTGAATATGATATCCTGCTTACCCAATCCTTCCGTAAGCTGGCAAATCATCTTTTTAAAGGCAAGCTTATTCCCTATAAAGTCTATTTTGACTGGGCATTGCCATCAAAAAACCTCAACAGCAACCAATTGCTCACCGAAGCCCTGAAAAATAATTCGGTAAACGAAACACTGGCAAAATGCAGGCCTACCCATAAAATATACAACAGTCTTCGCGAAGGGCTTGCCTACCTGAACAGCCTGCCCAACGATAAAGATTTTAAAAACATCGCCACAAAAGGCGCTGTAAAGCTGAAAGACTCCGGCGCTGTAGTAATCGAAATTAAAAACCGCCTTGCCTACTGGAAAGACCTTGATGCCGAAAACGTCAAAGGAAATGTTTATGACCGTAAGACCATGAGAGCCGTTAAGCACTTTCAGAAACGTCATGGCATTTATCCTGACGGCATAGTGAGCGGCCGCACGCTGGAATGCTTAAACACCAGCCTTGATAAACGTAAACAACAGGTAATCGCGAATCTGGAAAGATGGCGATGGTTTGCTTATGATTTTGGCGAAAAAGCACTGCTCATAAACATTCCCGAGTTTCAGATGGCAGTACTGGAAAAGAATGACACTATTGAGGTATATAAAGTTGTTGTGGGCAAGCCGGAAAGAAGGACTCCGGTATTGCATGCTGTACTGAACAATCTTGTGGTGAACCCCACATGGACAGTCCCCCCTACTATACTTAAAGAAGACCTTACACCTTCCGCAACTAAAGACAGGAGCTATTTCGCAAGCCACAACATGAAGATTTACAAACACCGTGATACGGTAGAAACATCTCCCGAAGACTGGGATCCTGAAAAAGCCGACCATTATCGCTATGTACAGGGGCCGGGCATGAATAATTCACTTGGCCTGGTAAAATTCAATTTCAGGAACAGCTTTTCTGTTTATCTGCACGACACCAACCACAGAGAACTTTTCCGTAAAGGCTACAGGGCATTGAGTTCAGGCTGCGTGCGTGTGCAAGACCCTTTAAAACTTGCCGGCTATGTGCTGGAAAAAGAAGAAGCCGACTGGACTAAAGAGAAACTTGATGAAATGATCGCATTGGGAGAAACAAAAAACGTGAATCTCAAAAAAGGGACTCACGTTCATCAGTTATATTGGACCGCCTGGATGGACCAGGGCGGATTGCAGTTCAGGAATGATGTCTATAATCTCGACGCTGTGCTTTACAAAAAACTACGAAAGTAGTTTAGATGATGTAGCATAGCTTTGTGAAGGATGATAGATAAAAAGGCATGATTTGTTTTTTATCAGGTCAATCACTTCTTTGTTAAGAGCAGGTGGCAATGCAGGGCATCCCTGGCTTCTGCCTAATCTTTTGTGTGCTTTGATGAAACCTTCGGTTACATAATCGGCAGCGTGCATAACTACAGCTCTGTTTCTGGCATTGTTGTTAATACCCTGCTCCAGCCCGTCAAGACGAAGCGAAGTACCGTGCTTACCCTGGTAAATTTCGCCTGTAGCATAAAAGCCAAGGCTGCTTTTGTTAGAGCTTGAAGCATTAGAGAAAGCCGTAGCAAACTCGTCGCCACTGTTTCTGCCATGCGCTACAAGAGTATTATATAGTACAGTGTTGGTCGCCATATCAATAATCCAAAGCCTTTTAGTATTAGAAGACTGGCTGAAATCGATAAGCGTTAAAAGGTCTTTTTTGATCTTGCCTTCAGCCTTAAGCTTCTTGAAACCGTTCATTGCTTTCTGGAAGCATTCAAACTTAGGCATAGACAAAGAATGTGACTTGATCATGTTGTACGCTGATACTGTTTCGGATACAGCATTTGCTTCTGCATTAATTGATTTTGCAGCTGTTTCGGCGTGTTTTGGTGTTGTTGCGGTAACTGTAAAGAACAAAAAGAAAACCGACGTAAAAAAGTTGTAAACCATATTTAATCTAGTAGTTGTGTTTTTGACAGGCTGCTAAAATAGTTAAAGAAATCTTAAACAAAAAATAGCAACACTGTTAAAATCAATTATTTAACATTTATCATTTGGCAGGCCCCTTCCCGGACTGTGCCTCTCTTATCATTAATAATCTTCACTATAACGGTCTCGTAATAAAGATATTGCACCAATCTTAATTTTTTTATAAATTTTATGCAAATCGATACTTAAACAGAATGCCGTTACTACATAACTGGGCAAATTATAGTAATTTTAGCCCTTCGATACGGGTTAATAATAACCCAAAATCGTGCCAAAAAAACATAATATATTGAAAATGAACAAAAAAGTAATCCTAATGATACTTGATGGTTGGGGGAAATCGCCAGACCCTAAGGTATCAGCCATAGACAATGCCAACACCCCGTTTATAGACAGCCTGTACACAAATTACCCTAATGCATCCCTTCGCACCGACGGGCTAAATGTGGGCCTTCCCGAAGGACAGATGGGCAACAGCGAAGTAGGCCACATGAACCTTGGTGCCGGCCGAATCGTGTACCAGGATCTTGTAAAAATAAACCTAGCAGTACAAAACAATACACTTGCTACAGAAAAGCCTCTTGTTGATGCTTTTAACTATGCAAAAGAAAATAATAAAAATGTACACCTGTTAGGACTGGTATCTAATGGTGGCGTACACTCTCATATAGATCACCTGAAAGGGCTTGTAGATGCAACACAGGCGGCAGGCGTAGAAAATGTATTCATACACGCTTTTACTGACGGACGTGATGTTGACCCAAAATCGGGGGTATTCTTTATCTCTGAGCTTGAGAACCATATTAAAAACACCAATGCGAAACTTGCATCTATGATTGGCCGCTATTATGCCATGGATCGCGACAAACGCTGGGAAAGGGTAAAGCTTGCTTATGACCTGCTGGTTAATGGCGAAGGCACACCTTCTACAAATGCGGTTGACAGTATTCATAACAGTTATAACGAAGGCATTACCGATGAGTTCATCAAGCCGGTTGTAATGACGGATGATGCAGGAAAGCCTCTGGCAACCATTCAGGAAGGTGATGTGGTTATTTTCTTCAACTTCCGTACTGATCGCGGAAGACAGCTTACCGAAGTACTGAGCCAGTATGACCTGCACGAGCAGAACATGCACAAACTGAACCTATACTATGTTACCATGACCAATTATGATGATAACTACACAGGGATCCACGTTGTATATGACAAAGACAATCTTACCGAAACACTTGGCGAAATAGTATCGCGCAACGGCAAAAAGCAAATACGCATTGCCGAAACCGAGAAATACCCTCACGTAACTTTCTTCTTCTCTGGAGGCCGTGAAGAACCTTTTGAAGGAGAAAAGCGACTGCTTTGTCCTTCGCCAAAAGTGGCTACATACGACCTTCAGCCTGAAATGAGCGCTTTTGACCTTAAAGATGCGCTTGTACCGGAGCTTAAAAAAGGTGAAGTAGATTTTGTATGCCTTAATTTTGCCAATGGCGACATGGTAGGCCATACCGGTGTTATGGAAGCCGCCATCAAAGCCTGTGAAGCTGTTGATGCCTGTGTCAAAGAGGTTATTGGGGCAGCCCTGGACAATGGGTATACCACAATAGTAATTGCCGATCACGGTAACTGCGAAACGATGATAAATCCTGATGGAAGTCCGAATACAGCTCACACCACTAATCCGGTGCCGATCATTCTGGTCGATAAAGACCTGAAACACGTTAAAGACGGTGTATTAGGCGACATCGCTCCTACCATCCTTGACCTGATGGGTCTTGAGCAGCCTGCTGCCATGACAAGGCATTCGTTGGTTTCCTAAAAGCTAATAAGAGACTTAGGTATTAGTGCTTAAGATAAAGCAAAAGGCCTGCAATTATGCAGGCCTTTTGCTTATAGTTTTTTCAGCGATTCATAATACGCTTTATCAATTGTTTCCCTGTGATCAGGATGTGCAATATTAGTCATTGCCACCGCGCGTTGTTTTAGCGTCTTGCCATAAAGATCGGCAATACCATATTCGGTAACCACATACTGAACATGAGCACGGGTGGTAACCACACCGGCACCCTGTTTCAGGAACGGCACGATCTTACTTTCACCATTTTTAGTAACCGAAGGCAATGCTATAATAGCCTTACCACCTTCACTAAGTGATGCCCCGCGAATGAAGTCCATCTGGCCTCCTACCCCTGAATACATTTTAGACCCGATAGAATCGGCACATACCTGCCCGGTAATATCCACCTCAATAGCCGAATTTATCGCTACCATTTTAGGATTACGACGGATGACTGCAGTATCATTCACAAAAGAAGATTCACGCATCGAAATGAATGGGTTATCGTTTACAAAATCATACAAACGCTGGGAACCAATTAAAAATGTAGCCAGCGCCCTGTTCTTGGTCACTCCTTTATATTTGCAGTTGATCACTCCTTTTTCGATCAGGTCAATTACCCCATCCGAAAACATCTCGGTATGCAAGCCAAGATTTTTATGATTGGTAAGTTTTGCCAGTGCGGCATTGGGTATAGACCCTATTCCCATCTGAAGGGTGCTTTCGTCTTCAATAAGTGATGCTACAAATCCTCCAATCAGTGCTTCCTGATCGGTTATTATATCAGTTCCATGCCCGTAAAGCGGCATATCGACCTCAACCAGATAATCAATAGCCGAAAGACTGATAACACTATCGCCAAAGGTGCGTGGCATCTGAGGGTTGACCTGCGCAATAACGATCTTAGCCATCTCAATAGCGGCTTTTGTTGCCTCAACCGAAACTCCCAATGAGCAATATCCATGGCTATCAGGAGGAGAAACGTGTATAAAAACAACATCGAGCGGTACAATATTCTTTCTGAACAATCGGGGTATCTCACTAAGGAAAACCGGAGTATACGAACCATTGCCGGCAGTAAGGGTATGCCTAACATTTTTGCCTATAAAAAAGGAATTGACATGAAAACTATCTTTTAATGCCGGATCGGCATAAGGGGCTTCACCTTCGGTATGCATATGGCAAACCTCTACATCGCGTAGTTCATGTGCTCTTTCGGTTAACGCCTTAGTTAAAACCGTTGGTGTTGCGGCAGCTGCCTGAACATATATCCTGTTACCTGACTGTACTACTTTTACGGCTTCGGCCGCAGTTACATATTTACCCATATTGTAAAATATTTTAAGCAAAATTAGCTTCCCATAAAGTTATAAAATATGACATAACTCATGTAAACAACCGCATTTAAATTATTTCGATTGAATGTTGTACTTTTGCCGTGGAAAAAATATTAGAGCATGAGCATGATCATCCCAAAAACGAGCGAAGAAATTGAACTGATGCGCCAAAGCGCACTTATTGTTTCTAAAACATTAGGCATGATTGCCTCTGAAATAAAACCGGGTGTCACTACACTTCACCTGGACAAGCTTGCTGAACAGTTTATCCGTGACAATGGTGCTGTTCCCGGCTTTCTTGGCCTATATGGCTGCCCGTCTACACTACTTACCAGCGTAAACGAACAAATCGTTCACGGACTGCCTACTAACCGCCCTATCGAAGAAGGCGATGTGGTATCGGTAGACTGTGGAGCTATCATGAACGAATTTTATGGCGACCATGCCTACACTTTTGAGATAGGCGATGTTGCGCCAGAAACAAAAAAACTGCTTCAGGTAACCAAAGAGTCGCTTTATGTGGGTATCCGCGAATTTAAAGCCGGAAACCGCGTTGAAGACGTTGGTAATGCCATCCAAAAATTCACCGAAGCCGAAGGGTATGGTGTAGTGCGCGAACTTGTAGGCCACGGCCTTGGGCGCAAGATGCACGAAGCTCCCGAAATGCCAAACTATGGCAAACGCGGCCGCGGAAAACTTTTTGTGGAAGGAATGGTTGTTGCCATCGAACCAATGATCAACATGGGTACTAAAAACATCAAACAACTTAAAGACGGCTGGACTATTGTTACACGCGATGGTAAACCAAGTGCCCACTTTGAACATAACGTTGCCTTAGTAAACGGCAAGCCGGAACTACTTTCAACCTTCGCCTATATTTATAAAGAGCTGGGTATCGTTAGTAATGAAGAGGATGAGTTCCGTAAACAACCTCTTACGGTTTAAAGCTATTCCACAAAGATTCGCAAAGAAGTCACAAAGACACACAAAGATTTATGGACGCAGATAAACTATCAAACATAGTTCTCGGATTAGCTATTGAGGTTCATAAAAACCTTGGCCCGGGTCTTTTAGAATCTGCATATTGCGAATGCCTTTCTTACGAAATCAAAAACTGTGGCTTATATGTAGAAAGCCAAAAAGCTTTACCTATAATTTACAAAGACATTAAACTTGAACATGGTTACAGGATTGACCTGCTTGTTGAGAACAAGTTAGTACTTGAACTTAAAACTGTAGAATGTTTTACCGATGTTCATTATGCTCAAATACTGACATATCTCAAACTGGGCAATTATCCATTAGGATTATTGATTAATTTTCACACCAAAACGCTTAAAGAAGGCATCAAACGTTTCATAAATCAAAAAGCCACGACAACTTAGTGACCCTTTGTGTGTCTTTGCGCCTTCTTTGCGAATCTTTGCGAAACAAATAATGAAAAAACTCTTTAAATTCATACTCAATACCATTCCGCGTCCTTTACTGATAAGGCTTAGCTATGTTGCACGCCCTATCTTGGCCGCTGCCTTAAAAGGCGACAGGTACACCGATCCTATCGACGGCAAGAGCTTCAAAAACTTCCTTCCTTATGGATACGGCCATCAGCGTAATAATGTACTGGCACCGGGAACGCTTTCGTTAGAAAGACACCGCCTGCTTTGGCTATACCTGAACAATGAGACCGATTTTTTTACTGCACCTAAAAAAGTATTGCACTTTGCACCGGAACAGGCTTTTTACAAACTTTTCCGTAACCAGAAAAATCTGGATTATACCACAACCGATCTTTATTCCCCCCTTGCGGATGTGAAGGCCGACATATGTAACCTGCCGTTTGAAGACAATGCTTATGATCTTATACTATGTAACCATGTATTGGAACATATCCCTGATGACACTAAAGCAATGCAGGAATTATACCGCGTGCTGAAACCCGGAGGCATGGGCATATTCCAGATTCCGCAGGATCTTAGCCGCGAAACTACTTTTGAAGATGACAGCATTACCGACCCAAAAGAGCGTGCACGCATTTTTGGACAATATGACCACGTAAGAGTATACGGCCGTGATTATTTCGATAAACTGAGAAGCATCGGTTTCCGCGTAATTGAAGAGGACTATACCAAAAAATTATCTCCGGAAGATGTAGAACGCTACTGCCTGGCAAAAGGCGAGATCATACCTGTTTGTTATAAAGACTAAACTTTACGATTACAGCATAAACAAAAACCCCTGATATATTTCTGTATCAGGGGTTTTCTTTTGTATTGATCTTGTAAGAGTTGGCCTTTTATACTAATATCTGAACTAAGACGTTCTTACTATTCAAACCTTTACAACAACCTAAATGAAAAACCTCTTCATCACTGCACTAACACTTTTATTTTTGACTGCATGCCACAACGACGACGATGCGGCAAAAACTTCGGGATTATTACCCAAATCAGGGTCTGATATTTTTGAGGATGGCGAAACCATTCTGGCAGATTTTGAGTTTGATGGTAAAAAGCTTAAACGGATTACCTGGAATGATGATTCGTATGAAACATATGAGTATGAAAACGGTAAAATAAAATATGCCAATCAGTATATTGAAGGCGATTTAGTGATTAAAAAAACTTTTGAATACGACGGCGATAAACTTTTAAGAGTTACTGCAGATGATCTGGATGTATTAGAACGTGAGGTCGTTAAATACACCTACAATAATAACAATACGGTAAGCATTGAAGAATATGGTCAGGACTTAGAGGAAGAAGGTGAAATTCCTGAGTTATATGCAACAGGAGTGATTACACTTACTAATGGAAACATAACTAAGTTTGTACGCACCTATGCTGCAAACAATGCAACTGAAACCTATACTTACACCTTCGATGATAAAAAAGGTCCTTACACCAATGTAGAGGGATTTGATATTATGAAATTATCGGAATGCGAAGGTGGTGTAAACAACTACACCGGCTTTACCGTTGCCAGCGAAGACACAAATTTCACAACCACATATACCAATACTTATAACACAGAAGGCTATATTACAAAGGCTGTAGGAAACACATCAGGAAGCATTACAACAAGCACTTACGATTATTTTCAAAACTAGAATAATTTAATTACCTTTATAAAAGGTAATTATTAAATTCATAGAAAACCCCTGCTATTGTTTAGCAGGGGTTTTCTTTTTAACCTCTATAGTAAAATGAAATATTAACTTTTCTCCGGCATAAGCACACCAATGATCTTTTCTTTGGTAAGGTACTTTTTAGCCACATCCTGTATTTCTTTAGCCGTAAGCGCATTTACCTTTTCTTCAAGCGTAAGGATGTCTTCCGGGTTTTCGCCCTGAGAATAAGAACTTCTGAAATTACTTGCCCATGTACGGTTTTCTTTAATGTTCTTTTTATAATCAAGCAGTTCACCTTCTTTATATTTGGCAAGGTCTTTAGCATCAGGTCCATTCTGGATTATCTTCTGAACTTCAGCAAGCGCCGACTCCGTAAGCTTATCTGCATTTTCAGGCCCACAAGGGAAAGAAATCGTGAAACGGTAGGAACCATAAGGTACTTTACCAAGGCCTCCGCTGGCATTCACTCCATATACTCCGCTTTCTTTTTCCCTAAGCTGCTCTACAAGCTTTATGGTCAGGATTTCACCCAAGGCCTGCATAGCAAGATCTTCTTTAGGGCTGTATTTGGTCTCACCACGGAAGCGTATCAATACCTTGCTCTTAGGCTCAGTACCTTTATAGATAACCTTTTTATGTTCGCCTTTCATTGAACGAATGCCAAGGTCGACTATTTTCTCTCTTTTTTCGGTAGCAGGAAGTGAAGCGATATATTTTGCAGAGAAATCTTCTATCGCTTTGTCATCAATATTACCTACAAAGAAAAACTGGAAATCTCCTGCATTGGCAAAACGTTCTTTGTATTTGTTATAAGCAAGCTGATAATCAGTATTTGTCCAGTCTTCATCAGAAGGATACATTGGTGTAAACCTAGGATTTTCTTTACCTGTGAACTTCATCAGCTCATTAGTAAAATACGAATCGGGATTTGACCCCATATTAGCAAACATTGATTTTGTCTTTTTCTCATAGCCTGCATAGGCATCTTTATCAAAATTCAGGTCGGTAAAATAGGCATGTATCATCTGGAACAGATATTCCATATCTTTAGGCGTAGTGCTGCCTCTTAAACCTTCAGTCTCATCATAAATGTAAGGCCTTACATTTGCGATCTTGCCTGTCATGAATTTATTGATATCATTTACTTTAAGCCCAGAGAAGCCTGCATCCGACAATCCTGAATCTGCCCAATTGGTTTTTTTGTACTCATCAGTAGTATACAGATTGGTTCCTCCAAGGCTTACCGCCTCCAGCAAAACCTCATCATTCTTAAAATCGGTCTTTTTATAAGTCACCTTTGCACCATTGGAAAGCGTCAGCGTAGTTGTGCCAAGCTTAGCATTCGTTTCTTTTTTGGTAACCTTGCCGGGTTTAACCTCTTTTCTCAACAGGCTTGTAGCGATTACACCTTCATCATAAGGCTTAAGGTTGTCCGGTTTTGCATTAAGCACGGCAAGCACTTCCTGTTCTGTAGGTTGTTTCACCCCGTCCTTTTCAGGACCAGTAAGTACAACTACACGGTTATCGTCTTTAATATAGTTATTGATGAGTGTATTAATATCGTTTAGATTTATTTCAGGAAGGACCTTCTTCATAAAGTCGTAGGTCCACTCAATTCCCGGAGCCGGTTCTTTATCCAGAAAGTTAGCCTGGTACTGCCCAACAAAAGCTGAAGAATTCATTTTATCCTTCTCTTTGAAGCTGCGCTCCATGCTTGTAAGGAAATCTATTTTTGCTCTGTCAAGCTCTCCCTGTGAGAATCCATATTTCTTAACGCGGTTATTTTCGTCAACCAGGGTTTTTAGCGCTTCAAGCTGCTTACCATCCTGTGCCATTGCAACTGATTGGTAGGCTTCTTTAGTCCTGGCCATAGTACCTCCGTGCGAACTAAAGCCATAGGTAAATGGAGGTGTAGGCGTATTGGTAAGTTCGCGTAGCCTTTTATTAAGCATAACCGAATACAGACGCTCTGTTAAACGTTTCTTATAATCATTAAGGGTTACTACCGGCTTAGCCTCATCATAATCTTTATAGATTATTTCTACCTGGCTGGCCGAAGCTTCCTTATCGCTCTCTACCGCAACAAAGGTTTCTTTGTGGTTTGGCAGGTCGTATAATTTTCTTGGACGCTCATTCTTCGGATTTTCATAAGACGCAAAATGTGCCTGAATTTTTTTCTCCATCTCGGCAACATCAATATCACCAACAACAATTACCGCCATAAGGTCCGGACGGTACCAGTCTTTGTAGAATTTTTTGATCTTTTCGTATTTGAAGTTTTCAAGTATCGCTTTCTGCCCGATAGGAAAACGGTTTACATAATGCGATTGATACATTACTTTAGGCATAAAACGTTTTTCCATCCTGTTATCAGCATCAAGGCCAAGACGGTACTCTTCAAGCACTACTCCCCTTTCCTTATCGATCTCCTCGGGAGAAAGGATTGTATTGAAGGCCCAGTCTTCAATAATCTCAAAACCTTTTTCGAGTTTAGCTGGGTCATCGCTTGGTATCGGCAGGAAGTAAACCGTTTCATCAAAGCTGGTGTAGGCATTTAAGTGCTGCCCGAATTTCACCCCAATGCTTTGCAGGTAATCTACCAGCTCATTTTTAGGAAAACGCTTTGTCCCGTTAAAGCACATGTGCTCCATAAAGTGGGCAAGTCCCTGCTGGTCGTCATCTTCAAGTATCGAACCCGCATTGATTACAAGCCTTAGGTCTACTTTGTTTTCCGGTTTTGCATTTTTTCTGATGTAGTAGGTAAGTCCGTTCTTGAGTTTTCCTGTTTTAACGTTAGGATCTAACGGAATAGGGTCAGTACCCCTGAAGTCCTGTGCAACGCCTGTAAGTGGCACTGCCATTAGGAACATCCATAGTTTTAGATTTTTCATTTAATAATTGGTTTATAGTTTTGGTTGCATAAATAACTCGAAAAATACAATAATATTATGATTTTTAATAGTTAAAAACCTATAAACAGTTTGGCCTGCTTATTGATACAACAAAAATGTCAGATACAATATATATTAGTATCTTTACGTTCACGATTAAAACCAAATCACAAATGACAAATGTCTTAAACAGGCTTATTGCCTTCGTTTTTATCTCATTTTTCACAACATCTTCTTTTGCTCAGGTACAGGAGGAAATTGCTCCTCCCTACAATATTAAAACGGCTTCTTTTATGAAAGACGGCCAGAATGTTTTTCCTTTTTTCAGGCTGAATGAGCCTTTCACATTTGTTTTTGATGATCTTTTTGGCAACGAGGCTAACTATTACTACAGCATACAACACTGTAATTATGACTGGACGCCTTCGAACATGTTAAGCGTAAATGATTACATCCGCGGGTTCGACACGCAGCGCATTCAAACCTACGCCAACTCATTTAACACACTGCAGATCTATTCACGATACACACTGCCTTTCCCTAATAAATTCACCACCCTGCTGCTTAGCGGAAATTATATCTTAAAAATACTTAACGATGAACGCGAAGTGGTATTTACCCGAAGATTCGTTTTGTATGAAGAGCAGGTAGCCGTACCTATACAGGTAAAGAGAACAAGGGATATGACTACTAATCTTGAAAAACATAATCTTGACTTTTCCATAAGGAGTAAAGCCATATTGTTCCAGAGCCCACTACAAAATGTAAAAATAGCCTTGTTTCAAAATGGCCGTTTTGATAACGCCATGTATAATATTAAGCCACAATATACCATTGCCAACGATCTTATCTATAAATATGACAAGGAAACGCAATTTTGGGCAGGTAACGAATACATGTACTTTGAGAATAAAGACATTCGTAATGCCGTGAACAATGTTGTACGCATAACAGCCGGCGAAATTTACAATACCATATTATATACAAACGAGGCAAGGGGATCTAAAGTTTATACCTATTACCCTGATATTAATGGTAATTTCCAGACCAGGAACATTAACCTGAGCGTTACCGACCCAATGCTGGAGTCAGATTATACATGGGTATTCTTCAGTCTGAGTGCACCTGCTTTTTATGAGAAAAAAGACATCTATGTAGGCGGTATGTTTAATGATTATGCCAAAACACCGGAGTATAAAATGGATTACAATGCAAAGTCGGGCCTGTATGAAAAAGCCATCATGATAAAACAGGGCTTTAATAACTACATGTACATTACCGCAGATAAAAATGGTAAGGTAGATGGCGAGCATGCTGTAGATGGCAATTTTTACCAAACTGAAAACGAATATAATATACTTGTATACTATAGAGAGAACAATGACCGTTATGATAGGGTGATTGGCATAGGCAGCGCCAACTCAACCAATATTATCAATTAAGAATCAATTAGTTAAATATTACTTACTGATAATTTAATGTTTGAAATTTAGTTCATAATGTATTAAATTTGTATTTTTGAACAGGATTGAGAACCCCTAAACAGGTTTAGCATGGTAACACAGATAACAAGAGGCATAAAAATATCGGTATCTACTAATTTTGAAGGCACATACTTTAAAAATTACAGGATACAGTTCGCTTTTAGCTATGAGATAACCATAGAGAACCAAAGCAAAGACTCCGTACAGCTTAACACCCGCCATTGGGAAATCTACGATTCCCTTAACGACATCGAAACCGTAGATGGTGAAGGCGTGATAGGCAAAAAACCCGTACTTAAGCCCGGCGAAAGCCACACCTACAGTTCTGGCTGCCTTCTGGCGTCGCCATTTGGTGCAATGCGTGGTTATTTCAACATGATCAACTTTACTACCACACGCTCGTTCAGGGTAATGGTACCTACTTTCAGACTGAGCGCGCCATTTGCAATAAACTAACATTATAATCAGCAGATTGGCTTTTTTCCTGTATTATTTGCAAATACAGGATGGATAATTTATTGTACATTTGCAATACTTTAATTTAATCCTTTAAATTACATTACACTATGCCAAAAGGAATTTATAATGTACCAAAAGCCATTAACGAACCTGTTAAGGCTTACGCTCCGGGATCAGCAGACAGAGAGCAGGTACTTGCCGCTTTTAAAGAAATGTACAACACCACAACTGATGTACCTTTATACATAGGAAGCGAAGAAGTTCGTACCGGAAAAACAAGAACCATCAATCCGCCGTTTAACCACAAAAAAGTGGTTGGTGTTTTTCATGATGCCGAAAAAGAGCATGTAGAAAAAGCTATCGCTGCCGCACTTGCCGCTAAGAAGAAATGGGCTGCCCTATCGTGGGAACACAGAGCCTCTATCTTCCTTAAGGCTGCCGATCTTTTAGCCGGTCCTTACCGTGCAAAGATTAATGCTGCAACCATGATAGGCCAGGCAAAAACAATACACCAGGCAGAAATTGACGCTGCATGTGAGTTCATCGACTTCTTACGTTACAACGTAGAGTTCATGACTCAGATATATGCTGAGCAGCCGGTATCGTCTGAAGGTATATGGAACAGGATGGAACACCGCCCACTGGAAGGATTCATCTATGCCATCACTCCTTTCAACTTTACAGCTATCGCAGGTAACCTTCCATCAGCTCCTGCTATGTTAGGAAACGTTGTGGTTTGGAAACCGAGCGCAACGCAAATGCTTAGTGCTAATGTGATCATGGAAGTATTCAAGCTTGCAGGATTACCTGATGGTGTTATCAACATGATCAACGGAAGCGCAGGAATGGTTACTGATACTATCGTTTCAAGCCCTGACTTCGCAGGTGTTCACTTTACAGGATCAACAGGTGTATTCAACGACATTTGGGGTGCTATCGGTAAAAACATCAGCAAATACAAAACATACCCACGAATAGTAGGTGAAACAGGAGGTAAAGATTTCGTTCTTGCTCACCCATCATCTATCCCTGCACAGGTTGCAACTGCCCTTTCAAGAGGTGCATTTGAATACCAGGGGCAAAAATGTTCGGCAGCTTCAAGAGCTTACATACCTCAGTCTATATGGCCAGCAGTAAAAGAGCAGATGGCTAAAGACCTTGCTTCTTTCAAAATGGGCGCTACAGATGACACTACAAACTTTGTATCTGCGGTGATCACTGAAGGTTCATTCGACAAGCTTGCTAAAGCTATCGATGCTGCCAAAGCTTCTAACGAGGCAGAAGTAGTTATTGGTGGTGGTTATGACAAATCGGTGGGATGGTTTATCGAGCCTACGGTTATCGTTACAACAAACCCTAAATATGACACTATGGAAACAGAGCTTTTTGGCCCTGTACTTACAGTATATGTTTACGAAGATGCTAAGTGGGCAGAAACACTTAAGCTTGTAGACGAAACTTCTCCTTATGCACTAACGGGAGCTATCTTTAGCCAAGACCGTTATGCTATCGAAGAGGCTACTAAAGCGCTTGAGAATGCTGCAGGTAACTTCTACATCAACGACAAACCGACAGGTGCTGTTGTAGGACAACAGCCATTTGGTGGTGCAAGAGCATCAGGCACTAACGACAAAGCAGGTTCAATACTGAACTTACTGCGTTGGGTATCGCCAAGAACGATCAAAGAGACATTCGTTCCGCCAACAGATTACAGGTATCCGTTCTTAGGATAATTAATATACAATCAACTAAAGGCTTCCAATCGGAAGCCTTTTTTATTTAAGATATAGCCTTGATAAGCTTTTGCATATCTTCCATTGTACCGATAGTAATGCGGGACCATTTTCCGTCTTCTTCAAAAATAGCGGTACCTTCTATATTGTTACTTTCAAGCAGTTTAAAGAAATCTTTTTTATAATTTGCCAATGAAAAATACAGAAAGTTAGTAAACGAAGGAATGCAGCTGATGCCTAATTTTTCAAATTCACGGATAGTATATTGTTTTGCCGCTTCGTTTAATGTTCTTGTTTTCGTAACGAATGACACATCATCGAGCGCTGCCATTGCTCCTGCTCCCGATACTGCACTTATGCCTCCGCGAACGTAAGCCTGCATCTTGTCCATCTCCACAATTGTATCGGTATGTGCCAGGGCATAGCCAACACGCGCTCCTGCCAGTCCGTATATTTTTGAGAAGGTCCTTGCCACAATGATATTCTTATTTTCTTTTACCAAAGTCGCCATAGACACCTCATCGGTAAACTCAATATATGCCTCATCAACCAATACGATTGCCTTACGCGATACCTCTTTTACAAAACGTATAAGATCTTCCGTTTTGCAAATCGTCCCTGTAGGATTATTAGGATTACAAATGTACACCAGTTTCGTATCAGCACGCACGGCTTTAAGCATGGCATCAAGGTCATTCTTCTTGTTACGGGTAAGCGGCACCACAATTTTTTCGGCGCCCAATTGCATTGCAGCGTTTGTCCAGTAACTAAACGTAGTATCAGAAACAACAATACTTCCTTTAGCTTTTGCGGCAAGCCTTCCGGCAATATCCAGTATCTCCATAGAGCCGGCACTCAACAGTACATTTTCTTCGGTAAGGTCATTCTTTTTTGCGATGGCAGCAGCAAGCTTTTCCGTCTGGCTCCAGGCGTAACGGTTACTATTATTTACAGCAGCAACCATAGCAGAACGCGAAGCCACTGGTGGCCCATAGGGATTCTCATTAGAGCTTAACCTTATTGTAGTCTCTTCTATAATATCTGCAAAACCTATATCCTTAAAAGCAAACCCCTCAAGTGGCGCAAGGCTTAGACCCAAAGCCGCCAATCCTGTTCTTTTGAACCAGTCCCTTCTACTGTTATTCATAATCTGATTATTTAGATTAAGGTATAAGTAGCTGTAATACAGAATTTGTTACACAAAAAAAAAGAGCTGCACAAGGCAGCTCTTTCTATTTACACTTTATATTTCATCGCAAGGTGAACCACTTTTTTCGTTTCAAAGAATTCATCTTCAAAATAATCCGAAAGATTAAATAGTGTCACTTTCTGAAACACTTCAAGCTCTTCGGTCAGGTCACCACCTTTTAGGTATAATATTCCATTGGGCAGGTCGTGATTTTGTTCTTTTTTAATTTTGCCTCTCACCCACACCACAAAATCGGGCATATTGGTTACAGCACGGCTTACGATAAAGTCGAAATCCTTAGTTACGGTCTCAGCCCTTTTTTGTTCAGCTTTTACATTCTTCAATCCAAGGCCATTGGCTACTTCCTGAACAACTTTTATTTTTTTAGCGATAACATCAATCAGGTAAAAATTGGTCTCAGGAAATAAAATAGCTAGAGGTATACCTGGAAATCCTCCTCCGGTACCCACGTCCATCACGTGTGCTCCCGGCTTAAACTCCATCACTTTGGCAATACCAAGCGAATGCAAGACATGGCGTGTGTAAAGCTCCTCGATATCCTTTCTCGAAATCACATTTATTTTAGCATTCCATTCGGTATATAATTCTTCCAGTTTAGCAAATTGTGCCATCTGAGTTTCCGAAAGGTTAGGAAAATGCTTAAGTATCTCCTGCATCTTTTAAATTTTCAACAAAAGTAATCATTTCTGAGATGAAATTTAGTATCATTTTTTGCGTTTACTTTTCATTAATAACTACCTTTGAAACCCTAGATTATAAACTTGTTATGCACATAAATCCACCAATATTCTCTAAAAACGATTCTTTAAAATTCTTCCGTACACTGAATAAGCGTGTAAACGATTACTTTAAAGATAACAATATCAAAAAAACCGGAAACTGGAAACTTCACCTTAAGGCTGTTATCATGTTTTCGCTGTTGCTTACCCCTTACTTTGTAATCCTTACTTTAGACATGCCGCTTTGGGCACAGCTATTGCTATCGGTGGTTATGGGCATTGGGATGGCAGGCATTGGGATGAACGTAATGCACGATGGTAACCACGGCTCGTATTCTGATAAATCATGGCTTAACAAGTTCATGGGCGGGAGCCTATACCTGCTTGCCGGAAACGTAAACAACTGGCAGGTTCAGCACAATGTGCTGCACCATACGTATACCAACATCCACGGGCATGATGAAGATCTTGATGCAGGGCGTGTCATCCGATTTACACAGGAGGCAAAATGGATGAAAATGCATAAATTCCAGCATTATTACTCTATTTTCCTTTACGGATTACTGACTTTCAACTGGGCTATCACTACCGATATCAAACAAATGAGGCGCTATATCAAAAGAGGCCTTTCGTATGGTAAATTCCAAAGTCCGATCAAACAATGGACAGTTTTGGTTATCACCAAAATAATCTATGTGCTTATCTGGATTGTTACTCCAATACTTTTGGGTATCGTTTGGTGGGAAGTACTAATTGGCTTTTTCGTGATGCATTATACTGCAGGACTTATTTTGAGCGTAGTATTCCAGCTGGCTCACGTTGTCGAAGAAACTTCAAACCCAATTCCTGACGAAAACGGTGAATTGGAGAATACCTGGGCAATACACCAACTGTATACCACTGCTAACTTTGCGCCTAAGAACAGGATCATAAACTGGTTTACCGGTGGCCTTAACCACCAGATTGAGCATCATATATTCCCTAACATCAGCCATATTCACTATGGCAAGATTGCCGAGATCGTAAAGCAGACTGCCAAAGAGCACAACCTGCCCTACCACGAATTCAAAACAATGAGTGGCGCTGTTGCAGCACACTTCAGGCACCTGAAAGAACTGGGAATGAAACCCGCACTGAATTAATTAAAGAACATAAATCCAAAAACATCTTTTAGTAATGAATCCGCTTTCTGACAGAATTAACAACCTATCTGTATCGCAAACCCTAGCCATGGCTGCCAAAGCCAGAGAACTTAAAGCTCAGGGTAAAGACATCATCAGCCTTAGCCTTGGCGAGCCTGACTTCAACACTCCTGACTTTATTAAGGAGGCTGCGATAAAAGCCATACACGAAAACTACAGCACATACAGCCCCGTAGACGGGTATGCCGAACTTAAAGATGCTATCTGCCGTAAATTCAAAAGAGATAACAACCTTGATTACAAACCGGCAAACATCGTGGTTTCTACAGGTGCAAAGCAGTCACTTTATAACGTATGCCAGGTAATGCTTAATCCGGGTGATGAGTGTATCCTTCCGGCGCCATACTGGGTAAGCTACTCAGAGATGGTTAAGATGGCAGAAGCTAATCCTGTTGAAGTGCCAACTACGATAGAAAACGATTTCAAAATAACTCCTGAACAGCTTGAAGCGGCGATCACGCCTAAGACTAAGCTTATCATGTTCAGCTCTCCATGCAACCCAAGCGGTTCTGTATACAACGTAGAAGAGCTTACGGCTATCGCGAAAGTATTGGAGAAATACCCTAACATCTATGTGGTATCTGATGAGATCTATGAGCATATCAACTTCTCAGGAACTTTCTGCAGTATTGCTACCATCCCGGGAATGTTTGACAGAACTGTTACCGTAAACGGTGTTGCTAAAGCATTTGCCATGACAGGATGGAGGATCGGTTATATCGGAGCTCCTGAATTCATCGCAAAAGCATGTACGAAAATGCAGGGACAGGTAACCAGCGGCGCCAACAGTATTGCACAGCGTGCTACGATTACTGCTGTAGATGCCGACCCAAGTGTACTTAAAGACATGGTAAAAGCATTCCATAGCCGAAGAGACCTTGTGGTAGGACTGCTAAAAGAAATTCCCGGCGTTAAGATCAACGTTCCTGAAGGGGCTTTTTATGTATTCCCTGATGTATCGTCATTCTTTGGTAAAACACTTAACGGTGTTGACATCAAAAATGCCGATGACCTTTCTATGTACCTGTTGGAATATGCCAATGTAGCAACGGTAACAGGAGATGCGTTTGGTAACCCAGACTGCATCCGTTTCTCTTACGCGACAAGCGAAGACATCCTGACGGAAGCACTACGAAGAATAAAAGAAGCTTTAGCTTATTAATACAGAGTCCCTCCACAGCGAGGGACTTTTTTTATAAACTTTTGTACATTTGAGCCGCCGCCGAACCGGCAACCGGCAACCATCAACAAACAACAATAGAAAATGCAAAAAAAGATAGTACTATTAGGATCAGGAGAACTTGGTAAAGAATTTGTTATCGCTGCACAACGCATCGGCCAGACAGTTATTGCCGTAGACAGCTATGCAGGCGCACCTGCCATGCAGGTTGCCGATGGCTTCGAAGTGATTAACATGCTTGACGGTACCGCACTTGATGCCATCGTTGCCAAACACAATCCTGACTTTATAGTTCCCGAAATAGAAGCCATCCGTACCGAGCGTTTTTACGATTACGAGAAACAAGGCATTAAAGTAGTGCCATCGGCTAAAGCGGCCAATTTTACCATGAACCGTAAGGCCATCCGTGACCTTGCAGCCAAAGACCTTGGCCTTCGCACAGCCAATTACCGTTATGCAACATCGGGCGAACAGCTGGCTAAGGCTGTAGCTGAAGTAGGTATGCCATGTGTGGTTAAGCCATTGATGTCATCTTCGGGTAAAGGCCAGTCGACCATCAAAACACAGGACGATATTGAAAAAGCATGGAAATATGCCGTTGAAGGTTCGCGTGGTGACGTTGTAGAAGTTATTGTGGAAGCTTTTGTGAATTTCAATTCTGAAATTACACTGCTTACCGTAACACAGAACAACAACCCTACCCTTTTCTGTGCCCCGATAGGCCACAGGCAGGAACGTGGTGACTACCAGGAAAGCTGGCAGCCGGCTAATGTTACTGATAAGGACATTGCCGAAGCACAGGATATGGCACGCAAAGTGACCGAAGCCCTTGGCGGAGCCGGTATCTTTGGTGTTGAGTTCTTCCTTACGGATGAAGGCGTATACTTCTCTGAACTTTCACCTCGTCCGCACGACACCGGAATGGTAACCCTTGCCGGCACACAGAACTTTAACGAATTCGAACTGCATCTGCGTGCGATACTTAGCCTGCCAATCGCAGAGATAACACTGGAAAGAGCCGGAGCAAGCGCTGTAATGCTGGCTTCTGAAAATAGTGACAAACCAACTTTTACAGGTGTTGAGGCTATTGCTGCCCTTCCTAAAACCGACTTCAGATTATTCGGAAAACCTACGTCACGCCCTTACCGTCGTATGGGTGTAGCTTTGGTTAGCGACGCTGTTGGCACGCCAATAGAAGGAATTGTCGAGAAAGCAAAAGCTGCTGCTGCATTAGTGAAGATACATGCGTAAGCAAAAAACATATAGACATGAAAAAAGCCGCAGTTAATTGCGGCTTTTTTTGTTTTATATAGAATCTGTGCTCTTATTTTATACCTACAAGGTCTTTGAGACCTTGCAGGAATCTAACTCCCGCACTCAACCTGCAAGGTTTTCAAAACCTTGTAGGTTTATTATTTTTTATTCACCCCAAGCTTAAGGTTATCAAAAGACGAAACATCAATTACCTCTTCATTATCTGTATCAAAAGATATGTTCACGCTGTCGCCTACTATAGTTACAGGCAGTTCGTTAGACAATTGTGACGAACCGATAAATATCTTATGGTTGCCATTTACCGTAAAGTAATAGAAACTGTTTCCGTTCTTGATATCGCTTTGTATACGTGTCACTACCGTTTTCAGGCTGGTACGGGTATCTTTAGAATCAGGGTTAATGCGGTTGCCCGCCATGTTGTACACGTTTTTGAACGACATCAGCGTTTCGCGCATGGTATTACCCACACCTACAATAGTATAGTCGCCAATGGCTACCATGGCATACATCTTAACCAGTCCGCCACCGTCTTTAAGCGTCATTACATAGGTTGGAATACCATTTATGGTATACGGTACAGGCAGCGAAGCGTTATAGCCTTTCTCCTGGACTTTACCTTCGGCAGAACTTTGCGCTGCATACTCGGTAGCACCGCTCTGGTGGTAAATCGTAGTTTCTTTAGTTCTTGTATCAACAAGCACAAAGCCTACCGCTGATTCTTCCTTACCTACTGACGATACTCCTGTGTACCAGTAAGAACGGCCGTCCTCGCCATAAACAAGCGTAAGGTCTTCGGTAATCATAAGTTTATCCGTATTTGCCCAGTTCCAGTATCCGTGGATGTATTCACCCCAGTCACTCAGCTGGTCAATCACGAAAGAAATCGGCTGGATCCTGTCTACCCATTTAGGAGCATCGGCAATGCAGTAATCGCTGATCTCACCCGTTTGGGCATCAATAAGTATCACACCCATGGCATCATTACCCGAGAAGCCAACTTCTTTACGGTATTTGGTCGCTACCCAGAAAGGTTTTCCGTTATCGTCGATCTCAAAATTAAAATCGGCTAATCCGGTTGACATATAGCCGTTGAAGTATGCATGACGCTCTATCTCGCTGCCAAAAAAGGCTGCCGGCTGGTATTTTATCTTCAGGTCTTTACCTCCAAGGTTTTGCACCAGCTTTACATCACGCTCATTGGTCGCCGATACCATTACATAACCTTCGGTACCTTCACGGTTATTTAGCCATTTGAAGAATCCCGAGTGCTGCAACGGAGCAACCCAATATAATTCCTCTCCCACTTTCTGTATAAAGAACTCTCCAAGCTCCGACTTACTACCCAAAGCAGGGTCTGAGCCCAATATCTTTTCACCAAGCAGGTGGGCAAGGTCCTCATCGACCACCCTCACCTTGTTTATGGCAATAGGTGCAATGTGATTCGTCATCTTGTCACCCGCTTTTACCTTACCTATCATGGCACGATAATCATCACTCCTGAACATTGGTGCACTGGTAAGCAGTGGCAACAATACAATATAAACAACCAGCAGAAACGCAACAGCGAATCCCACTTTTTGCAGTTTTGTAAACTGAATGCTTACCTTTTTGTTCTTTGTGATTACATCAACGGTTAAGAAACTAAAGGCAAGAACAAGGAATAACAGGATTACTGCAAATCCTGTGAATCCATAACTGATTACGGGCAGGTTTAAATAGAACAATAAAAATCCAACTAAGAGCAATACAATGACTACTACCGGCTTTCTCATTTTTTTAAATTGTTTTTGGTTTATACTATTTGTACGTAAAACCAATCAAAATGTTACATCGTATATGCATATATATTTTTCAGATTATACGTTTAGCAAAATTTAAGCGTCTAATTAGCGATTCTGTAATTTCAGGGCTTGTTATTGCATATTTGATAATCGGTGATTTTTATTGAGCGTATATGTGCATTTAGCAAAACTTTTGGAATTGAATTCTTATTTTTGCATAAGCCCTCATCATACATGAAAATACTATTAGTAGAAGACGAACCCAACTTGCTGTCCATTCTAAGGAAAGGACTTGCCGAAAAAAACTTTGACGTTAGCGCCGCACTCGATGGCACTACTGCCATGGCTATGCTGGAATCGAATACTTTTGATGTGATCGTGCTCGATGTAATGCTCCCGGATATTAATGGCATAGAAATTTGCCGGAGGCTGCGCGCCGCCGGAAACTTTGTCCCTGTACTGATGCTTACAGCACTTGACAGCAGTGAGAATATTGTAACAGGACTTAATGCCGGTGCCGACGACTATATGGCAAAACCTTTTAAATTTGGCGAGCTTGAAGCGCGCATCAATGCCCTGGCAAGGCGCGCACAGCAGGACCATCGCCCGCCGGAGATCATTACCATAGATGATCTGGAGATAGACCGCCTGGCCAAGACCGTAAAACGCGGTAACGATACTATTTTGCTCACTGCAAAAGAATTCAGGTTGCTGTATTACCTGGCAAAAAATTCGGGAATGATATTGTCCCGCGAAAAGATACTGGACAACGTGTGGAACATTAATTTTGACATGAATACCAACGTTGTTGATGTTTACATTAACTATCTCCGAAAAAAAATAGACAAACCCTATAATACAAAACTGATCCATACCATAAAAGGACTGGGTTATGTGATAAAACCGTAACATGCAGATAAGAAGGAAGATCATTACCACTTATATTACCCTATCGGGTATCAGCACCCTATTACTATGTGTGGTGGTTTTTTTTCTTTTTAAGCAGAACAATCAATACTACTTCCTGAAACGACTTCAGGACAGGGCAAAGATCGTGGCATCGATACACTACCAAAACGACCCTGAAAAAGCCCGCTACTACCGCGAACTCAAAAAACACGGACTGGAAGAGCTTATAGACGAAAATGATTTTGTACTCAAAGTAAACGGAGCCAACTCTTTTGAATACAACACAGAACTTCACCTGCCCCATGAATTCTACGAGGAAGCCATGAAAACAGGAAAAGCCTGGGTAATGCAGGATGAGCACCGCTATTATTATGCCCAGATATTCAATGAGAATGGCCTGAAATACATGGTTATAGTCACCGCAAAAGACCGCCGCGGCAATACCACCACTATATACATAACCAGGATCATGCTTTTTGGCGCAATAGGGTTTATAATACTCGCCTATTTCTTTGGTCGCTTTTTAGCCAGAAGGGTTATCAATCCGGTTTCGAGAATCACTAAAGAAGTAAAGCGCATTAGTGCCTCAAACCTGCATAACCGCCTGCAAAAACCTGGCAATGACGATTCTGATGAGATCACAGACCTGACCAACACATTCAACGACATGCTCGACAGGCTTGAAACTTCGTTTGAGATCCAGGCCAACTTTATTAATAATGCATCGCATGAACTGAAGACTCCCATAACAACAATATTGGCAGAGACTGAGATCGCATTACTAAAAGAACGCAGCCCTGAAGAGTATGCCGAGGCGCTTGAAGCAATCAACAGGCAGGCTTCACGACTGAGCAACCTAACCGAAAGCCTTCTCAAACTTACCCAAACAGGTTATGACGGCACCAAACAGGTTCAGGACATTGCCCGTATAGACGAATTGCTGCTCGATGTAAAATGCGACCTTGACAGGCTATACCCCGATAACCGCATAAGCATAAAATTAAATGACATGCCCGAAGATGAGGCGCTGCTTACCCTTCCATGCAACAGGCCACTTTTGGAACTGGCTATTGGTAATATCATTTCTAATGGGGTTAAATATTCTGACAACGAAGAAGTATTCGTGTCGCTTACCGCCGATTCCAAAAACATAAAGATAGTCATCACCGATATTGGTATCGGGATACCACCCGAAGACATACCTTATCTTTATGAACCCTTCTTCCGTGGCAAGAAAGCCTCACGCTACACCGGATACGGCCTTGGCCTTCCATTAGCCATGAAAATCATCAGGATGCACAGCGGCGAACTAAATGTACAGTCAGAGCCTGATAAGGGTACGGTAGTGAGCATTATCTTTCATAAAGCCAACATTAAAAATTCTAATGTAAAATCTTAGGATTTTCTAATTTTAATTTAAGACCCTTCTTATGTTGAGGCTGTTACTTTGCCTGTATAAACTCCTAAAGATTATACAGCATGAAAAACATACTTATCCCTACAACATTACAACAGGATACTATTATTGCCGTAAAAGCAGCCATTAAGCACGCTAACGAAAGTAATTACATCATAACACTCATGCTTGTGAGCGACCTGCCGGATGCTGAATCGGCCAGTTATTTCCTGAGAACTACAAAATCTGCCTATACATCACTACAAACTCAGGTATTAGATTTATGCCATACTGAAGCTGCAGACCACCCGAATTGCAGACTTGAGCTGCACAATCGTTATGGGGTTTCTGCTCCATTGCTTAAAAACCTGTTAGAGCATTTAGGCACCGGCCTTATCATCGTGCCGCCATCATACAAACAGGAACGCGACAGCATTCATCATTTCTGCCTGAATTTATTAGCCAACAGTAAGACACCCATACTGCACCTTACCGAAGGCTGCGAAGAACAGGAATTCAACAAAGCCCTTTATCTGGAACACACTACCGCACAGCTTGGACTACAGGAAGTGCAGCAACTCATCGGTTCCCAGTTTAATTTCAGGATAGTAAGCCATGCTGCCGTAGGCGAACAATACCCTAATGAGCTTGGCACACAACTTACCGAAGCCATTGCTAAAAACAATATTGACCTGCTTATTGAGACGCGTAAGCCGGAGAAAGTGAGAATGAAGAAACGTAAAGAAGCGTATGTAAATGAAACACTCGGACTACCGGTACTCTCGATATTTGAAGAGGCCTGATTAATTTAAAACCAAAAGACATGCTATTAAAAAAGAGAATACCACTAAAATATATATTGGGCAAGATCAAAGTTGAGCTTGCACTGGTTATTGCCTATACGATAGGATTTGAAATAATCCACCACTTTTACCACGCACTCTCCATTAACATACCTATTGCTGTTCCCGCAATAATAGGTACCATCATATCATTGCTGCTGGCCTTTAAGTCGAACCAGGCTTATGATCGCTGGTGGGAAGCACGAACGGTATGGGGGGCAATAGTAAATGATTCACGCACGCTGTTACGTCAGGTTATCGGGTTTTACAAAGACCCTGATTTTTCGGTAGAAGCAAACGATTTTAAGGAAGGTTTTGCCAAAAGGCAGGCCGCATGGTGTTACAGCCTTGCACAAGCCTTAAGGGGCAAAGACCCTATAAAGCCTATTGTCAGCCTGCTTACTGAAAAAGAACTGCGCTTCGTGCAGAACCATAAACACGTACCTAACGCAATACTCATGCTTCATGCAAAAGAGCTTAAGAGAGCAAAGGATGCAGGTAAGATAAACACTTACCAACAGGTAGAAATTGACAACACACTGACAAGGCTGTGTGACTCGATGGGTAAATGTGAGCGTATAAAGAACACTATTTTCCCTACTACCTACAGTCTGTACATCCGATTCACGCTGTGTTTGTTCATATTGCTTTTGCCATTTGGACTTACCGATTATCTGGGGTGGATGCAAATCCCGATTATTGCTACCATTGCTGCTGCCTGTTTCCTTATCGAAAAAATGGCAATACACCTGCAGGATCCGTTTGAGGGCAGGCCAACCGATACACCTATGATCTCGATATCCAACAATATAGAGAACAACCTGATGCAGATGGTGAATGAATACCGAAACGAGTTTGAAGACGAAGCTGTTACGACGGCTCCTAAATTGCATCACATACAGCCCGTTAAAAATGCTTATTTTGTCCTTTAAGATAGATTTAGTTAGATTGAACAAAAAAGCCTTCGCTGTAGCGAAGGCTTTTTTTATATTCTTTTATTCCAGTTCTTACCCAGCCAGTCTTTCATCTCGATACGCGTACTGCATTTATCCGGAATGTGTTTCTTGATAAGGTTTTCGAGCCTATGAAAAGAATCGAGTGTCATTAGGCCTGACATTTGAAAGAAACGGTGAATAAAATCCAAAACCTGGTAACCGTTATCCTTGTCAATAATATCATCATCAGACACATTCTTATGAACTTTTGCCTTGTCGGTGTCTGACCAGGAATAGTCAAAACGAAGCGAGGATTTATCAAATCTGGACATATATGCTTAATGTATCTATGTTGGGGGAACAATTAAATTACAAAAAAATACCAAAAAAACTCGGTAGTTTTATTCTTACATCAAACACAATATTAATAAAAAAATCCCTCGGAGAGGGATTTAATTAAAAAATATTTTAGGAAAACCCATCGGGTTTTAATAAGGTCTACCAAAAGTAATCATTTTGTATTCAGTACAATAATCATAAATGTTAATTAACATGTTAAATATTAGATGCTTCGCAATAAACTTATTAACCTAAAAACCTATTTTGAACAGACCAATTGAAAAAACCTTATTTTTGCCGTACAATCAAACAGAAACAAATACCTAACAGTATGAAAGCATACGTATTTCCGGGCCAGGGTGCCCAGTTTACAGGAATGGGCAAAGACCTTTACGAAAGATCGGCCCAGGCGAAAGAATTATTCGAGAAAGCTAATGAAATCTTAGGTTTCCGCATTACAGATATCATGTTTGAAGGCACTGCCGAAGAACTGAAAGAAACTAAAGTTACCCAGCCCGCAGTATTCCTGCACTCGGTTATATTAGCTAAAACCCTTGGTGCAGATTTCAAACCTGAAATGGTAGCCGGACACTCTCTTGGCGAATTCTCTGCACTGGTTGCAGCAGGAGCACTTACTTTTGAAGACGGTCTTAAGCTGGTATCGCAACGCGCACTTGCCATGCAAAAAGCCTGTGAGATAACACCTTCTACAATGGCGGCCGTACTTGGCCTTGACGATAAAGTAGTAGAAGACGTTTGTGCAACGATAAACGGTGTGGTAGTACCTGCCAATTATAACTGCCCGGGGCAGCTTGTAATTTCAGGTGAGACAACAGCTGTAGAAGCTGCTTGTGTTGCCATGAAAGAAGCGGGTGCTAAACGTGCGCTTCTACTTCCTGTAGGTGGTGCATTCCACTCACCGATGATGGAACCTGCACGCGAAGAGCTTGCAGCAGCTATCGAGAAAACAACATTCAGCACTCCGGTTTGCCCCGTGTACCAAAACGTACCGGCAAGCGCTGTGACAAATCCTGACGAAATAAAACAAAACCTTATCATACAGCTTACTGCTCCGGTGAAATGGACGCAGTCGGTACAGAACATGGTTGCCAATGGTGCTACTTTATTTACTGAAGTTGGACCGGGCAATGTACTGCAGGGACTTGTAAAAAAGATCGCTCCTGAAGCACAGACAGCAGCAGCCACTATTGAGTAGGCAGTCGCAGTATTCAGTATCCAGAACATAACGTTTTGTCATTCTGAATGAAGCGCAGCGTAATGAAGAATCTCTTATTTAGATTCAGATTCTTCATTCGTCAGAAACCTAACAAAGTGGCTCGGCGAAGTCAACGACAAACAACACTCATAAAAAATCCCGTTCGCCGTGGCGAACGGGATTTTTATTTATATTTACTTGTAAATCATCTTATCATGAAAATCAAGATCTTCTCGCTTATCGCCATAATAGTGTTTGCAGCAGTTGGTGCCATTATTTTTATTAATGTCTCCAATGACCATAAGGAATGTACTACCGTTACAAAAAAAATTGCCGATACTGATGGCAATACCGTTACGGTAACTGAACATGTTTGTAATGAAAAATACAACCAGTAGTTACTTAACTACCAGCTTCATCAGCCCGCGATTGTGAATTTCATAGCCTTTAGAAAGGTAAAGTTTTTGGGCAACCGTATTATGCCCTTCTATCTCAAGGTAAATTATCTTTACCGACAAGGCTTTTGCCTGTTCAGTAATAAAATCGAGCGCCTGCTTGCCAAAACCGAGTCCGCGTGCCTTTTCTGAAATGAACAATTCATCCAGGAACGCGATCCTGCCTTTGTACTCAAACGAGAATACAAACGTCATAATCGCATAACCTACCGGTTCGTCTTCTTTTAGTATCAGCCATGCCCTTCCCAGCGAATCATTTTCAATGAATTCTTGCATAAGCCCGCGCGAGACATTAGCATCTATAGGGTAATTATCAATAGCATAGAATTTTTCCATCATGGCTATCACCAGGGGAATATCCTGAATTTCTATGGGCTTGAATATGGCTTCCATCAGTCCTCTATATTTTTAAGGATAATATTTACCGCACCCCGGTTCATACTTACGAATGTTCCTGCAATATGACCGGTTTCATAACGCACATCATCATTATACACCAGTGACGACAATGCGTCGTTCATTTCGGTTTTATCTTCTACGGCAATGCATCCGCCCATATTAACCAATGCTATCGCCTCCGGAAACTTCTGGTGGTTGGGTCCAATGATTATCGGCACGCCAAAAGCAGCAGGTTCTAATATATTATGCAGTCCGGCAGTTCCGAAACCACCGCCTACATAAGCAACATCGGCATAACTGTATATTTTCGTTAGTATGCCCACCGTATTGATAATAAGGACATCATATTCAGCAAGGTTTTTCCCTTCCTTTTCAGAAAATAAAACCACTTTGCCTGTAAGGCTGTTCTTTATATCGTTGATATGATCTTCTCCAGTTGTGTGCGGTGCAATGATGAATTTTGTATCCGTAGTCCCATTAATAAAATCGGTAAACATGGCCTCATCTTTTGGCCACGAACTCCCAAATACCACAGTAGTTTTGTCGTTTTTGAATTCTTCGATAAAAGGCAGCGAATTATCGCGCTCCAGTATTTCACTCACCCTATCATAACGGGTATCGCCGCTAAGGGTCACATTATTGAAGCCTATGCTTTGCAGCAGGGTTTTGGAACTGTCATATTGTACAAAAAAATGATTGAACGTTTTAAGAGCCTTCCTGTAAAAGCCGCCATACCATTTAAAAAACACCTGGTCTTTCCTAAAGAAGCCTGATATAAGATACACTTTGGCATCAGTTTTACTCAGCTGATTCAGGTAATTGGGCCAGAACTCATATTTGATAAAGAATACTTTTTCAGGTTTAACTATCGAAAGGAATCTTTTGGCATTTGCCAAAGTATCCATTGGCAGATAAACAATAACATCGGCAGTCGTGGCATTCTTACGCACCTCATAACCGGATGGCGAAAAGAACGTTATTACAATTTTATGTTCGGGATGCATGGCCCTTACCTTTTCCATAACCGGCAATCCCTGCTCATACTCTCCCAGCGATGCCGCATGAAACCATATTGTCTTGTCACCAGACTTCAGTTTTGCTTCAAGTGTGCTGAAAACGGTCTTCCTTCCATCCACAAATAGCCTGATTTTCGGGATGAAAAGAGCCACTAGATTGAGGATTGATTTCGCAATTATGGTAAGGACATTATACAGAAAAAACATAGGCAAGAAATTGAGGTGCTAAATTACATACTTTATACTATTTTCATTGGCAGGCAGTCATTAAATTAGTAGTTTTGCGCTGATTAATAATTTCACGATCATGAAAAAAATCCAAATGGTTGACCTGAAAAGTCAGTACGACCAGATAAAAGATACAGTAAATGCTTCTATCCAGGAAGTTTTAGATAATACATCATATATCAATGGGCCACAGGTTCATAGTTTCCAGAAAAACCTTGAAACTTACCTTGGTGCTAAACATGTTATACCATGTGCCAACGGAACCGATGCGCTTCAGATCATCATGATGGGCCTTGGACTTCAGCCGGGTGACGAGGTTATTACTGCCGATTTTACTTTTGCCGCTACGGTAGAGGTTATCGCACTGCTTCAGCTTACACCTGTACTGGTAGATGTTGAGCCGGATACTTTCAACATTTCTATTGAGGCCATCAAAAAAGCAATTACTCCAAAAACAAAAGCTATTGTTCCGGTACATCTTTTTGGACAAGCAGCCGATATGGAAGCTATTATGGCTCTTGCTGCTGAGCATAATCTTTATGTAATTGAAGACAACGCACAGGCAATTGGTGCAAATTATAAATATGCCGACGGTTCTAAGAAAAAAGTGGGCGTAATAGGCCATGCGGCTTCTACATCGTTCTTCCCTTCTAAAAATCTTGGTTGTTATGGCGATGGCGGAGCTATCTTTACTAATGATGATGCACTTGCACACACACTTAGAGGCATTGTAAACCACGGTATGTACGTGCGTTACCATCACGACGTTGTGGGTGTTAACTCAAGGCTTGATAGCATTCAGGCTGCTGTGCTTAATGTAAAATTACCACAACTAGACGCTTACAACGAAGCAAGACAGGCTGCTGCTCAAAAATACAGTAATGCTTTTGCAGGTCATGCTAACATCATTACACCCGTAGTTACAGGTGATAAAGACAGCCATGTTTTCCACCAGTACACATTAAGGATAATCAATGCCGACAGGGATGCACTTATGCAACACCTGCTTGACAAAGGTATTCCGTGTGCTATCTACTACCCTATTCCGCTTCACAGCCAGAAAGCCTATGCTGATACACGCTATAACGAATCTGATTTCCCGGTAACAAACCAACTGGTAAAAGAGGTTATATCACTGCCAATGCATACTGAACTTGACGACGAGCAGATAAAATTTATCACCGACAGCGTTTTAGAGTTTTTAAAATAAACTTATTGCCGGCTGATAGCACCTTTCCAGCTATCAGCCGGTAAACATTTTCCAATCCAAAAAACATACTATGAAAATTCTTGTAACCGGCGGACTGGGCTTTATAGGTTCGCACACCGTTGTAGAACTTCAAAATGAAGGGTTTGATGTGGTCGTTATCGACGACCTTTCGAACTCATCGATCGAAGTGCTTGACGGTATTGAGGCCATTACCGGCAAAAAACCGGATTTTGAACAGATAGACCTTCGCGAGAAGGCTGCTGTAAAAGATTTCTTTGCAAAATACAGTGATGTATCAGGCATTATCCACTTTGCAGCATCTAAGGCGGTAGGCGAAAGCGTTGAGAACCCGTTGTTGTACTATGAAAACAACATTGGAGCATTAGTATACCTGCTTCAGGGACTTCAGGCTAAACCTGAATCTCATTTCATTTTCAGCTCTTCGTGTACCGTTTACGGTCAGGCCGAAAAAATGCCTATTACAGAAAACGCTCCGATACAATCAGCCATGTCTCCTTATGGAAACACCAAGCAGATAGGTGAAGAGATTATTCAGGATGTGGCCAATGTGAGCGGTATAAGTTCTATTTTGCTTCGCTATTTCAACCCTATTGGCGCGCATGAGTCGGCAAACATTGGCGAACTGCCAAAAGGTACGCCTCAGAACCTTGTACCCTTCATCACGCAAACAGCAATGGGCCTAAGACAGCAGCTATCGGTATTTGGGTCAGATTACCCAACACCGGACGGCACCTGTGTTCGTGATTATATTCACGTGGTAGACCTTGCCAAAGCACACGTTACAGCGCTTAAGCGCCTTGTAAATAAAGTAAACACAGACAAAGTAGAGATCTTTAACCTGGGAACAGGTACAGGAAGCTCTGTTTTAGAAGTAATCAATGCTTTTGAGAAAGTAAGCGGGCAGAAACTTAACTACAAGATTGTAGACAAACGCCCGGGCGATGTTACCGAAGCGTATGCCGATACTGACAAAGCTAACAATGTCCTGGGTTGGAAAGCAGAGCTTTCACTTGACGAAGCACTTGCTTCGGCATGGAAGTGGGAACAGAAGATAAGAAAGTAGGCCGTCACAGTATTCAGTCTACAGACAATACTACAAAAAATCCGAAGCGGTTGCTTCGGATTTTTTATTTATAATTCTTTCTCCATCTTATAATTGACGAGTACTACATTCCCTCTTTCGTTTTGCTGTTCTCTGACTACAACACAGCCTTTCTTCTCAAAAAAAGGGCGGGCCGTTTTACTGATATCAGATGTAATGACTGTTGTTTTTAGTCTGATGGCTTCTGTTTCAAATGCTGTAAGAAGCATATCAGCAATGCCCTGCCTCTGATGGTCTTTATGCACATACATAAAGTCGAGGTAATTGTCATTCAGCAATGACCCAAAGCCCACAATCACATTATCTTTTACAGCCAGCAATACATACTGGTCATCGACAAGTGCATTCCATCGTTCTTTGTTTTCAGATGACGAAGCCCATACCGCACGCTGGGCGGCATCATATTCATTGGCACAGACATGCTGTATCGTTTCCCTGAAAAGCGCTTTCATTTCGGCAAGGTCAGCAATGGTTGCCTGTCGCAATTGAATTTGGTTTAGTGGCATGTGCAAATATAATGATTACCCCGGCATCATACCTGTAGTAATACCAATACGGTTCCAAGCATTTATGGTGATGATAGCAAAGATTACCTGAGCCGTATATTTCTCTCCCAGTACAGCAACAGCCTCATTATAGGTTTTGTCAGATACGTGATTTGATATAAGGGTAACCTCTTCGGTAAGTGCAAGTATAGCCTGTTCTTCTTTGGTAAAGAAGGGTGTATCTCTCCAGGCGCTTAATGTGAAGATACGTTGCTGGGTTTCGCCATATTTCAGGGCATCTTTGGTATGCATATCAAGACAATAAGCACAGCCATTGATCTGGGAAGCTCTTATTTTTATAAGCTCTTTATGTGTTTTAGTAAGTTCGCTTGAAGCCAGATATTTTTCAAAAGCAAGCATTACTTTATAGCCTTCTGCCTCTACATTATGCAATTCCATTCTTTTTTCCATGATATTGAATTTTAAGTTGTTATTTGATTTGTACATGACAAATTTCCGTCAATGTCCCCTCAAAAAACTTAATCATGATTAAGAAATGATTTTGGTGCAAAATTTATTTTTTTGCCCTCAGCTTACTCAAAAATTCAGGTGTCATTCCTAAAAAGGAAGCCAGCATATACTGAGGTACACGCTGAACGAATTCAGGATGCCTGTTGTTCATCATTTGGTATTGCTCTTCTCCGCTAAGGTTAAATATGTAGTGTATGCGGTTGAGCTGTGATGAATAGGCTTTCTCAAGCACAATCCTGAAGTACTTTTCCAGCTGCGGCAGTTTTTCAAAAAGTTGGTCTTGTGCTTTCCTGCTTATTGCTAGTACTCTTGTATTTTCTATTGCCTGTATATTAAAATTAGACGGCTGGCTACCCTTAAAGCTGAAATAATCGGTCATCCACCAGTTCTCAATAGCAAACTGGATTACCTGCTCTGCCCCTTTATTGGTCATAAGATATAGCCTGAGGCAACCACTTTCTACAAAATAATTATAGTTACAAACCTGCCCCGCTTCAAGCAGATGCTCTTTCTTTTTAAGTTCTTTTACCTCAACAGCAGCCAGCAGCAATTCGGTTTCTTCTGCAGTCAGGCTCACATGTTTCTTAATATGTGTAACAATTTCGTCAAACATAGCACTTATAGATTATCTGGTGAAAGATACAAATTATACCCTTTTGTAAATAATGTGTACCTTGGCACCGCTAAAATAATTAAACCATAATATGAGATTATTACGACTGCTTGTCCTGTTGCTTGTCCTTCCTGCCTATGCGCAGCAAGGCGGTATGTGGATACCATCCCTGCTTAAGGGAATGAACGAGAAAGAAATGAAGAGCCTTGGTATGAAAATGTCTGCATCAGATATTTATGATGTAAACAATTCGAGCCTTAAAGATGCGGTTCCCCAATTTAACGGCGGGTGTACATCGGAGGTTATCTCTTCAAAAGGATTATTGCTTACCAACCACCACTGTGGTTTTGGCGAGATACAATCGCACTCTACAGTAGATCACGACTACATCGCCAACGGTTTTTGGGCGATGAGCCTTGCCGAAGAGCTGCCAAATCCGGATCTTGAAGTAACGTTTATCGTAAGGATAGAAGATGTTACCACCCAGGTACTGGAAGGTGTCGCTGCTATTACCAATGAAAAAGACAAACAGAAGAAAATTCAGGAAAACATATCACGCCTTACCAACACACTTCCTAAAGAATCGTGGCAGGGCAACAGCATCCGTACGTTTTATGAAGGCAACCAATACATGCGTTTTGTAACCGAAACTTTTGAAGACGTTCGCCTTGTAGGTGCACCGCCATCATCAATCGGTAAATTCGGGTCGGATACAGACAACTGGGTATGGCCAAGGCATACGGGCGATTTCTCGCTTTTCCGTATCTATGCCAATAAAGATAATAAACCCGCAAAATACTCTAAAGACAACATACCTTATGTACCGAAACATTACTTCCCGGTATCTATAGGCGGCGTTAAAGAAGACGACTTCACTTTAGTGTTCGGTTACCCGGGCAGAACGACAGAGTACCTTCCTGCAGTTGCTGTAGAGCAAATCGTAAACAACCTGAACCCTGCAAAAATTGAGATCAGGGATGCAGCCCTTAAAGTTGCCGATGGCTTTATGCGTAAAGACCAGGCTATCAAAATTCAGTATGCTGCTAAATATGCGCAGATTGCCAACTATTGGAAAAAATGGATAGGTGAAACACAAGGGCTTAAGAAAAGTAATGCCATTGGCATTAAAAAAGCTTACGAAAAAGATTTCCAGGCTAAAGTTGCCAAAGCAGGCAAACAGGCAGAATATGGCAATCTTATGGCCGACTTTGAGAAGAACTACAATGAAATTGCGCCTTATGCACTTGCGAGAGACTATTTTACAGAAGTAGTGCTCCGCAATACCGAACTGCTTACTACTGCTTACAGGTTATACCAGCTGGAACAGATTTATAACGCCCGTGGCGAACAGTCGTTTAATGACCGAAAAAACAATACGATTGCAGCTCTTGAGGAAACCTACAAAGATTTCAACAAGAATGTAGACGAGAAAGTATTTGAGCAGCTTATCCAGCTGTATGCAACAAAGTCACCAAAACAGTTTTTACCTTCGGTTCTCACAAATGCCGACTTCAAGGCTATGACTGCAGAGATCTACGGCCAGTCCAAACTTACATCATACAATGGTGTAAAACAGCTATTGGAAGGTGATGCAAAAACAGTGATTGCCCGACTTAATGAAGACAAAGGCTATAAGCTTGTAAAAGTACTTACCGATGCTTACAATACAAACGTGGCTCCTAAATATGACGAGATCAACTTAAGGATTATCGCACTGCAGCGCACTTATATGAAAGGTATCCTTGAGCTTAGTCCTAAAGATGCCCGAATTTTCCCTGATGCCAACAGCACCCTGCGAGTAACTTACGGAAAAGTAAATGGCTACGAACCAAAAGATGCTACCTACTATGGCCCTGTAACGTACCTTGATGGTGTTATGGAGAAATATGTGCCGGGCGATTATGAGTTCGATGTTCCGCAGAAGCTTATAGACCTGTATAACAAAAAGGATTACGGACGCTATGGCGAGAATGGAAAAATGCCGGTGTGTTTCATAGGTACCAACCATACCACAGGCGGTAACTCAGGAAGCCCTGCCATAGATGCCAGAGGAAATCTTATCGGACTTAACTTTGACCGTGTTTGGGAAGGCACCATGAGCGACATTCATTATGACCCGTCGATATGCCGTAATATTATGGTAGATATGCGCTATGTATTGTTCATTATCGAAAAGTATGCAGGTGCCAAACATTTGGTAGACGAGATGAAAGTTGTAGGGAAATAATCGTTATTATTATCACAAAAAACCGAGAGAGAAGCCTGATATGTTTCTCTCTCGGTTTTTAGAATGAGCCTCAAAGGGAAAATCATTTAAATATTACGGAAAATTCTCCGTAAACCCCTGAATTTAAAGGAAACAGAAGAAACATTTTTTTTTCGGTGAAATATATCACCATATCAAAAAATTTATATCTTTGCTCCGAATTAATAATTAACCTTTATAATTTAGTAAGATGAAAAAAGTTGTTTTAAGCCTAGCTCTAGTAGCAATGATGAGTGTTTCTTTTGTTTCTTGTAAAGAAACTAAAACTGAAGAAACTACAGAAGAAACTACAGTTGTAGAAGAGACTCCAGCTGTTGAAGAAGCTCCTGCTGCTGATACTACTGCTGTAGCTGCTGACACTACTGCTGCTGCTACTCCAGCTCCAGCTGCTGCTCCTGCTCACTAAGAATTAGCAAGACGACAGTCAAAGTATTAGAAAGCCTCCGCCCAGCGGAGGCTTTCTCCTTTTATACCCCTTCCGGAATGAAACAATTATAAAAAACTTAAGAGAAGATGTAGTAACTTTGAGTAATCACCACTAAACGAAGCATTATGCCCACAACATCCTGCCAGATCAACGATACCGATATCAACTGGATAGACATAAATGACCCCACAGAAGGTGAACTTAAAGAAATAAGCAAACAATACAACCTCAACAGGTACACCCTCATGGATTCTATGGATCCGGACCACCTGCCCAAATACGAAGAGCACAACAACACCCATTTCATTATTGCAAGAATTGTAAAGCAGGAAGCCGATGCCGACGGCAAAAACCAGCAAACGATACAGAGCCTTAGCAGCAAGATCGCTCTCTTTTACAACAAAGACTTCATTATTTCCATACATCGCAGCGCACAGTCCATTATAGGCGATATTAAGACCCATTTTGTAGATACCAACAAAATAACTTCAACTACCGGCATAGCCATTCGCATAGTACGCGATGTATTGCGCTCCTACGAACAGCCCGCCATGCAGCTATCTGACGAGATCGATTTTTTTGAGTCGAAGCTGTTCCTGAAAAAGAATATCCCATCGGATATGATAGAGGGTATCTATTACCTAAAGAATAAGGCAGGACTATATAAGAAATTATTGGTCTTAAGCAACGAAATAATAAACTCGATCAGGGCAGAAGACGAAGACAGGCCGGCACTGCGCGATGTACGAGACCTGCACACCAAACTTATGCTGCTCTACGATCAGGTACTGGAAGACGCCAATAACCTGCTGAATATCTACCTGTCATTATCGGCCAGAAAGACCAATGACGTAATGAAGATCCTCACCATCTTCTCGGTATTCTTTATGCCGCTAACGTTTATTGTGGGGGTTTACGGAATGAATTTCCGCTTTATGCCGGAACTGGAATACAAATGGGGCTATCCCTTGTCAATAGCATCAATGGTGATAATATCTGTGATTATTTATATCTGGTTTAAGAGAAAGAAGTGGCTGTAGTAAAGCACGGATTACAAATCCGCGTTATCTGGTTTTAACTATATGCCAGAAATACGATTTAAATGGGGCTATCCGCTGTCTTTGTTATCCATGGTGATATATCGGTATTGATCTATATTTGGTTCAAAAGGAAGAAGTGGTTCTAGTAAAGCAGGATAACTGATACAAGATTGCGAGATTTTCATCTCTTCTTACTCTTCCCTCTGCCATAAATCATAATAAATAAGCCGTTGCATTGCAACGGCTTATTTATTATGATTTAATTATTTCTTTAAAAACACAGTCTATAAAAGTGTCATCATCAGGTTTTTCATCAATTAACAACTTACTTTTCTTAAATAGATTTTTAGTAAAAAGCCTTCTGTAAGTATGTACTGATTCATCAGTAACTTCGTTAGCAGGATTAATATAATAAATATCTGCATGAGCAGGATTTAAAGGTGTATCAGTATAGACTTCAGTTGGAGGTTCGATTATATTAAACTCAGGGTCTAAAGGTGTAGCTTTAATAACAGCCTCAAACTCTCCTCTCTTTTGTTGATGAAGAGCGACTAATTCATCGAAAACACTTTTTTTAAAGATTACAAAACCTGCATAAGGCTGCGGATTAGCTTTCGCAAACTGTTTACTTAAATTTTCGTTGCTATATCTTTCTCTCTGTAATGAAACTCCTCCTCGGGTATCAAAAAAAAAGTCTTTTTCAATAAAGCTTGACTCTTCTATTTTTCCTTTTTTAAAATCACTCGAATATACAAATCTTATCAGAATTTCTTCATCATCAATTTTTCTTGAGATAAGTTGCTGCATATGTTCATTATAATAAAGATTGTAAATCCTGATTTACAAAATACATTGTATTGTCAAATTCTTCAAAAGATATATCTAATGATTCTACTTGTTTGATGTCTTCTCCTTTCGATTCAATAAAATATCCAACAGAATTTTTCGATATTTCCAAAGAAAAAATATTATTATCAGCCCCACCAAATTCCCAGTCTAAAATTATAGTGCCAAACTTAGATGGGTAAATATTATCCTTTAAATAATATAATATGCTTGGTGGAATCTCACTTACTACATTTAGCGTATTTATTATAACCTCCGTACTAATCTTTTTTGAACCAAATCCATTCCAATTATCAGGCAATTTAGAAATATGGTCAATCTCATTTTTTAATTCTTCTTCACAAGTTTTAATTTCATGATTTCTCAAAAAAAGTTCAGATTTATATGAAGTCTCATTAGTCTCATTCCCAGGTTCAATTTTAAAAAAATTTGAATGGAATCTATATTTTTGTTTATCAAAATCAGGATTTAAACCTAATATTACAGAATCAATTACTGCTGTTATCATGCTGCACTAATTTAAATTAATTAATTTAAGCACTTCTTGGGATAATACTTCTTTCAGAACATCTTTATTGATGTTATGAGCTTTTTGAAAATACCCTGTTAATAAATCATTTGTTAACGCTTCATTGGAATCTTCAAAACTGTCAAATGTCTTCACATATTGATGATTAATAATAACTTTCCTGAGTCTATTGCCAAAAGATATTTCAGTCTTTTCTTCATATCCTTCATTAGAATCTACATCTTCTTTTGCTTGAGAATGCAAAATTAAAGTTGCATTGTCAGAATTTAGAAACTTGTTATTTATTAACTCAGAATTTACATTAAATATTTCCTTAACTGGAATTTTCTCAGAATTCACCCATGTAAATTCATCAATATAGCTTAATGAAATAGCAGATATAAAAAATTTATAATTATCTGATACAACACTTAAATCATCAACCAATTTATTTAAATAATTTTCCCAATTCTCGTATCTCCTTGTCTCAAAAGTAAGCGCAGTTGTATTATCACTCTGATTAACAAGTCTTAAAATATTTTCCAATCTACCTTGCACATCAAAACTTTCAAATACAAAACCATTAATTTTATCTTGCTTTATGTTATCATCTAGTCGTATAGTTCTAAGTGTAGTTTTATTTCTTCTAGGATAACTTTTACAGATAGATTCAACATTATTCAATTTATCAAATAACGTTTCTATTTTTAAAACATTTTGCGCAAGAAAAACTGTTGCCACAACATTGCGGATTGAATGCTTTTTTGAAATAGGTTTTAAAAACTGATCAAGCATTAGTAAAGATATTTTTTACAAAATTACGATTTTTTTGCATTTCAACTCACCTTAGGGAGTTTATTTAACGGTGATTTGTGCATTTCGTCGATTACAACTAATATCTTCCACGTACAGAATGACATAAATATTAGATAAAGCTTTATCCATATTCGACATCAAAGCAATAAAAGTACTTAGTCCTAGATGTTGATAACACTAAAATAAAAAAGCCCTAAACTTTCGTTTAAGGCTTTTCTGTACTCAAGGCGGGACTTGAACCCGCACGGGCATTACTACCCACTGGATTTTAAGTCCAGCGTGTCTACCAATTCCACCACTCGAGCATAAACTAGTAGTTTGAGCGAAAAACGGGATTCGAACCCGCGACCTCAACCTTGGCAAGGTTGCGCTCTACCAACTGAGCTATTTTCGCAATTGATTACCGCTGTTTGTTTCAGTATTTCGGTTGCAAATGTAGTACTTAATTTCAATTCTGCAAACGTTTCCATGAAAAAAAATCAAAGAAAAATATAACTTTCTGATAACGTTTAGCTTAAAAATGAAAGTTTTTTTAGACTACCTATTTCTGTTTACACAAAGAATGGGATTTCTCCGCTACGCTGCGCTTCGGTCGAAATGACAGTGCCGCAAACTGAACACTGCGACTGAAGACTACTTCGTCAGCATCCTCTTTATCTCGTTCAGCTTCATTAAAGCCTCTACCGGAGTAAGCGTATTGATGTCAAGGCTCATTATTTCCTGTTTGATCTCTTCCAGTAATGGGTCATCAAGGTTAAAGAAGCTTAATTGCAGTTCGTCCTTAGGAGCTATCTTGCCATTGCCCAATGCTTCGCCGGAATGATCTTTCTCCAGCTTTTTAAGCAGCTTTTGCGCTTTCTGTATAACCGTTTGTGGCATTCCGGCCATCTTAGCCACATGGATACCAAAACTATGCGCAGAACCGCCCTTTACAAGTTTACGAATAAACAGCACGGTGTCTTTCAGCTCTTTTACCGATACATTGAAATTCTGGATACGCTCAAAGATATCCTGCATCTCGTTCAGTTCATGGTAATGCGTCGCAAACAGCGTCTTAGGCTGTGCCGGATGCTCGTGCAAAAATTCGGCGATAGCCCAGGCAATCGATATACCGTCATAGGTGCTGGTACCACGTCCGATCTCATCCAGAAGGATAAGGCTTCTGTCGGATATATTGTTCAGGATGCTTGCCGTTTCGTTCATTTCGACCATGAATGTCGATTCGCCCATCGAGATATTATCCGATGCCCCTACCCTTGTAAATATTTTGTCTACTATACCCATACGCACGCTTTCGGCAGGCACAAAACTTCCCATCTGCGCAAGCAGCACTATCAGTGCCGTTTGACGAAGGATAGCCGACTTACCCGACATATTCGGACCCGTTATCATGATGATCTGCTGAGAGCTACGGTCAAGGTAGACATCATTGGTAATATATTCGGTTCCTACAGGCAATTGCTTTTCAATAACCGGGTGGCGGCCCTCTTTGATCTCAAGTTCAAAACTATCATCAATAACAGGACAAACATATTTGTTTTCTATTGCCAGCTGCGTAAATGACGCCAGACAGTCCATCTGGGCAATAAGGCTCGCATTGAGTTGCACCGGTTTTATGTAGGTCCCGATCCAGATCACAAGCTGTTCGAACAACTGGGTTTCGAGGGCATGTATCTTTTCTTCGGCACCCAATATCTTGGTTTCGTATTCTTTAAGCTCTTCGGTAATGTAGCGCTCAGCGTTCACAAGTGTCTGCTTGCGTATCCATTCTGCCGGAACCTTGTCTTTATGTGTATTACGGACTTCTATATAATAACCAAACACGTTATTGAAAGATATCTTCAGCGACGAGATACCCGTAGCTTCCGACTCTCTTTTTTCTATACCTTCGAGGTATTCTTTACCTGTGTTTGAAATATTCCTCAAATCATCCAGTTCAGGATGGATGCCCGATGCGATAGCGTTTCCTTTATTAATAGAAACGGGAGCATCAGGGTGTAATGTAGTCTTTATCTTTTCACGAAGCAGGTCGCACGCATGCAGGCTGTCGCCGATAGCTTTCAATGCTTCGTTCTTACTCTCAAGCGCCAAGGCTTTTATCGGCACAATAGCATCCAATGAATCCTTAAGGTAAATAACCTCACGCGGACTCACCTTTCCTGTCGCGATCTTAGAGATAAGACGCTCAAGATCGGATATCTGTTTTATCTGGTATTGTATCTTATTCAGTATCTCCTGATTGTCTTTCAGGTAAGCCACTACTTCGTGACGTGCACGCACCTTATTAGCATCCTTTAACGGAAGCGCCAGCCAGCGTTTCAGCAGTCGGCTGCCCATGGGTGAAAGCGTCCTGTCGATGACATCGAGCAGGGTTACGGCATTAAGGTTAGGGCTTTGGTACAGTTCAAGATTTCGAATGGTAAAACGATCCATCCACACATAGGCATCTTCGGCAATACGCTGAATAGATGTAATGTGCTGCACTTTGTTGTGCTGTGTTTCGGACAGATAATACAACACCGCCCCCGATGCAATGACACCCTCCTGCAATTCTTCTACACCAAAACCTTTAAGGGAATTGGTCCCGAAGTGTGAAGTAAGGTTCTCAAACGCATAATCTTCCTTATACACCCAGTCTTCCAGGTAGAATGTATGGAAATCATCGCCAAAAGTCTCCCTGAAATTATTTTTTTCCGCTTTAGGCACAAGTACCTCACTCGGACTGAAATTCTGTAATAACTTATCAATATACTCCTCGTTACCCTGTGCCGTGAAAAATTCTCCCGTAGACACATCAAGGAAGGACACACCCAAACTCCTTTTCCCAAAATATACCGATGCCAAAAAGTTATTACTTTTGGAATGCAGCACCTCATCGTTCATCGAAACACCGGGGGTCACCAGTTCGGTTACGCCACGTTTCACGATGGTTTTGGTCATTTTCGGATCTTCCAGCTGATCGCATATCGCAACGCGAAGTCCTGCCTTAACGAGTTTTGGGAGGTAAGTATTCAGCGAGTGGTGCGGGAATCCGCACAAAGCCGTTTCGGTTTCGCTGCCCGCTCCCCTTTTTGTAAGCACTATGCCCAATATCCCGGCTGCCCTTACAGCATCTTCACCAAAGGTCTCATAAAAGTCGCCTACACGAAACAACAGGCAGGCATCGGGATACTTTGCCTTGATCTCGTTATATTGCTTCATTAACGGGGTTTCTTTGGGTGCTTTTTCTTTAGTCGCCAAGGGAAATAAGGTTTAAAATTGCTTAATGGGCGAAGTTAGTCAAATTCCCAAAAAAGTAAATGCGCTGTTGGTAAATGGTGGATAACTTACTTCTTCTCTTCTTTTGTCTTGAAACAAAAGAAGCAAAAGTTCAAGGCAGCAGCTCTTTAGGCTACAAATTAAAAGTTTCAGCTAAAAGATTTGAACTCGCTCCGCTCAAACAGAAAATCTTTTTTAACGCTTCAACTCTTAATTTGCTTTACGCCACAAAGCTGAAGGCCGTAGCCTCACTCATTCATTGCCTATTTAACATTATAAGAAGAAGAGCGAATACGTTTGATTACAGCCCATTTCTTTAAAATATGTTTACATTTGCTATTCCAAAAAACACACATGAGAAAATTAGCTAACAACGAGTTGGGCCGAAAAAGCATCGAAGACTTTAAGGATGCCGAAAAGACCCCGCTCATCATAATACTCGACGACATCCGCAGCCTGCACAACATAGGCTCGGTGTTTCGTACTGCCGATGCCTTTCTGGTGGAGAAGATCTACCTGTGCGGCATCACTGCTACCCCTCCCAACAAAGAGATACATAAAACCGCCCTTGGCGCTACTGATACCGTTGCCTGGGAATATGCCAAAGATGTTCGTGAAGTAATACAAAAACTTCAGGCAGAGGGCACCGAAGTATGGGCTATCGAGCAGGTGGAAAATTCGGTTTACCTGAACGATTTCCAGCCTGAAGAAGGTAAGAAATACGGGCTTGTTTTTGGTAACGAAGTAAAAGGCGTTTCGCAGGAAGCCATCAAACTTTGCAGCGGAACCATAGAGATCCCGCAGCTTGGAACTAAACATTCCCTCAACATTTCGGTTAGTGCCGGTATTGTGGTGTGGGATATCTTTCAAAAAAACTATACAACAGCAGGCTAGCCCCTTAATCCCCTATTTTTACGAAATGAAACTATTTTCACCCCAATATTCAGGGATATCTCGTAGTGCGCAGCTGTTTGTGACCCTATTGCTTTTTTCTTTCTCGCATATTGATGCACAAGACATCGCCCCTACGGTAACTGCTACCGGACAGCAGACGTATTGCCCCGGCAACCCGATGAACATCGCAACTGATTTTAACATTAATGACCCTGATGATACCGGAGCCATAGCAGCCTATATTCAGATATCATCTGGTTATGTAAACGGGGAAGACATGTTAAACCTCAACCCTACACCGGGCATTATAGCCACATGGAATGCGACTTCGGCAACACTTACCCTAAAAAGCAGCACCCCGGGTGCCGAAATACTTTATACCACAATTAGAGACGCAATAAGATTCAATGTTGTTTACAACAACACTTCAGCAAATCCATCCTACGGACTGCGTACATTTTCCATTTCACTGGGCGATGCCAATTACCTGGCATCAACACAGCATTATTACAAATTCATCGCCGCCGACGGTATACTATGGACAAATGCCAAAACTGCTGCAGAAAACACTACCTACTACGGCCTGCAGGGTTACCTTGCCACATTAGGCGCAGCCGATGAAGCACAGCTTTGCGGAGAGCAGGCTACCGGAACCGGCTGGATAGGCGGAAGTGACGCTGCACAGGAAGGTGTATGGAAATGGGTTACCGGCCCCGAAACCGGTACGACTTTTTGGAATGGCACAGCAAACGGATCTACTCCAAATTTTGCGTTTTGGAATAACTCAGAACCCAACAATTTAGGCGATGAAAATTATGCACACATTACCGCTCCCGGTGTTGGAATTCCCGGCTCATGGAACGACCTGGCGAATGGTGGCGGCGACGGGCAGTATGCCCCTAAAGGCTATATTGTAGAATTTGGCGGTATGCCAGGCGATCCGGTACTACAGATATCGGCGAGTACTACCATAAATGTAGTTAAACTCTTATCTACAACTACAGCGCAACGCTGCGGCGACGGTACGCTTACACTGCAGGGAGTTTCTTCCAGCAGCCTGATATACTGGTATGATGCCCCAACAGGCGGCAACCTGCTGGCTACAGGTTCGAGCTTTACCACACCGTATCTTACCCAAACAACAACCTATTATGCTTCGGCATATCCTGCAGGCTGTTCCACAGTACCAAGGACCGCTGTTGCCGCAACAATAAACATCCAGCCCACTACACCAAACCCTGATCCTGTTGCTCCCGTATGTTCAGGAGAAAGCGCACAGCTTACAGCAACAGTTAACGCAGGTACACTAAACTGGTATGATGCTCCACTCGGAGGAAATATCATAGGCACTGGGAGTCCTTTTACCACGCCACCTCTTACAGCCAATACTACCTTTTATGCCGAAACCGTAAACAATGGCTGCCCGGCAACATCAAGGCAGGCAGTGAGCATAACGGTATTAGCTCTTCCACAGGTTCAGGATGGAGAAATCGAATTTTGCGACAAGGCAAAAACAACCATCAGCGCCGGTATTTCAGGAATGGCATACCTATGGTCTACAGGAGCAACCAGTGAGTCGATACAAATAACAAAGGCAGGCACCTATACCGTAGAAGTAACCAACCCTGCCGGATGCAGTGCCATAAAAACCGTTATTGCCACTACCCTGCCTAAAACAGACATAATTCGTGTAGAGGTAAATACAGATGTAGCCACCATTATCATGAATGATCCTGACACCGACAATTATGAATATGCACTGGATGGCGGCAACTACAGGGATTCAAACATTTTCACCAACCTTAGCGCCGGACAACATACCGCACAGGCACGTTCGATAAACGGCTGCGGTAACGATTCGATGGTCTTTTATGTCTACATGATACCCAAATTCTTCACTCCAAATGGCGACAACATAAACGATGTGTTTACCCTTGCAGGCATGCAGGCATATCCGTTAGCAACCATCAATATCTTTGACCGTTATGGTAAAGTAGTGGCAGCATTAAGCAGCCGCAACCGTTCGTGGGATGGTACTTTTCAGGGGAACACACTACCTGCAACAGATTATTGGTACGTGATTAAACTGGATAATGAAACCCCAGAGATAAAAGGGCATTTTAGCCTGATACGCTAGGCCGGATGAATTTATTCCCTACGGGAAATATGAACCAATGCACATCATTCCTACCAACATTAAATCCCTACGCGATATTCAGCTGCTGATAATTTTCCGTTAGGGAATTAATCCTGCATTACATACAATTAAACCGCCACAACAGGCTTATGCAACACTAACGACAATATTTGAGCCGGGCTATCGATATGGTAGTCCGGTTTATTGTTTTTAAGCGATTCGGCGCTGTCATAACCCCAACTCACCCAGGCTACATCTACCCCGCTTTTACGGCAGGCAACCACATCGCGAAGCTCATCGCCTACGTATAATATATCAGATGGCTTCAGCTGTTTCTGCTTCAGGAATTTGTTAATGAGATGGTGCTTTCCAAAAACACTTCGGGAACTAAAAATATCGTTATTGGCCATTCCGTTCAATTCAAAGAATTTCTGGATATTCTCTTTTGAATTCGATGACAATACGGCAAACGGAATATGACTGCTGCCGAATGAGAGCAGAAGCTCTTTCATACCTTCGTTAAATTGCAGCTGTGGTATTGAGGCTTTATATTTTTTGATAATGGTCGAAGCGAGAAACGGAATACGGTACATGGGCACGCCGAGCAGTTTGCAACGCTCGGAAATGCTGATGCTTCGAAGCACATCCAGGTTCTCGTCGTTCAGTAGATTATAGTCGTGTTTAAGGGCGAGTTCGTTATACAGTTCGATAAATAAGGACCGGGAATCGGCGATGGTGCCGTCAAAGTCGAAAACAATAAATTTATAGGGGCTCATTTTGATGATTGATGATGATGATTTGTATAACGCAAAGATACTTTGTTACAGTATATCTTTACAAAATAACAATCTCCTCTTCTTTTGTCTTGAAACAAAAGAAGCAAAAGTTCAAGCCTGTGTAACCATAACTGAAAATCTACGTCAGGATTTCACATCGCGACCCCAGCCGTTCGCTGCTTCGCGCTCGACTCGTGGGTCGCTCCCCTTCTCCCAACGTTAAATCCCTCCTTGATTTTTGGCGTTAAGGCTACAAGGGCATCACTTTACAATCAATATTATATTATATTTACTTCTTTCTTGCTTTACTAACCTGCTCCAATACCCACATGTAATCTTCCTGATTGTGTACAAAATCCCGGTTGGAAACATCCAGCACCAAAACATTGAGTCCGCTATGGGTTTTAATATAATCCAGATAGCCCTGGTTGATATTGTCAAGGTATTCGGCTTTTATTTCCTGCTCGTAACTGCGCCCACGGAGCTTGATATGTTCCAAAAGCATTTCGGTAGTCTGGTATAAATACACATACAGCCCGGGCCTGCGCATTTCGCCATACATAATATCGAACAGCTTTTTGTACAACGCATATTCATCATCGCCAAGGGTTACTTTAGAAAATATAAGCGATTTGATGATGTGGTAATCAGCCACTACAAAGTCGGTTTGTGGATTTACCTGAAGCAGATCGTCGCTAAGCTGCTGGTAGCGGTCGGCCAAAAAAGACATCTCCAGCGAAAACGCATACCGCTGCGGGTCTTTGTAAAACTGCGGCAGGAAAGGGTTATCGGCAAAACGTTCGAGAACGATCTGCCCTCCAAAATCTTCCGCCAATTTACCCGCAAGGCTGGTCTTGCCCGCGCCTATGTTTCCTTCTATGGCAATATAGCTATGGTGTTTCGGGTTGAAGTCAGCGATCGGGGCAGGCAACTGCACTACAAATTCGCATGTACTGCTATCTCCAGATTCGTCTATCAGTTGGTTAATGTCTTTTTTAAATTTCGGGTGCACCCAATGCGGAGCAACATCCCTTAATGGAATGAGTACAAAATTACGATCCTGCATTCGCGGATGTGGCACTTCAAGAGTGGGTTCGCTAAGGATCTCATTATTAAAAGCAATCACATCAATATCTATGGTACGCGAGTGATAGCGTTCGTCAGGATTGCGCACCCTGCCGCCTTCCAGTTCGGCACTTAGCAGTTCGGCCAGCAACTGCACGGCAGTTTTTTGCGTATGCACAAGGATGCAGCAATTATAAAAATCGTCTCCTTCAAAACCCACAGATGGATTCTCGTAAATACCGGAAACCTTTACCACCGTAGCAATATGACTGTTGATATACTCGATACTCCATTGCAGGTTCTCCAGGCGATTGCCCATGTTACTGCCTAATGACAGGATGGCTGTGTTTTGAAATCTCATAGGTGCAAAGTAAATAAAAGTTGCTGAGTTACTGAGTTGCTAAGCCGCAAAGTTTCAAAGGCTGGATAAGCCACCTGATTGAAGCTGCCCCCTCTCCTTCGGAGAGGGGTTGGGGTGAGGCCAAAAAAAATTCTATCTTCGTAGTTGTAACATATTACACTGTTACGCGTCTGATTAATAAATAAATTATTCTCTTTACGATGAACGATACTCCAAATCAACCACAGTACAAACAGCCCCAGTACAAAAAGTCAGGTGCGCCATCATTTCTTAAGAACGTGCTTTCTACCGTAGTAGGCTTGTTTGTGTTTTGCTTTTTATTTTTCTTTTTCATAATCCTTATAGGTGTTATAGCTGCTGCCGCAGGCGGAGGCAATGATAAAGCGGTGACCGTAGATAAGAACAGTGTAATCGAGCTTGACCTTACACAGGTTACAAATGACTATTCGGGCAAGTTTAAGTACAAAGATTTTCCAATGTTCGACTCTGAACCAAGCGAAGGGCTTGTAGATGTGATCAGGGCTATTGATGCAGCCAAAAAAGACGACAGGATCAAAGGAATTACCATCACTAATAGTTCTACACAATTAGGCATCGCCCAAAGTAAGGCACTTCGTGATGAGCTTGACGAATTTAAAAAATCGGGCAAATTTATTGTAGCCTATTCTGACGGCTATTCGCAAAAAGATTATTACCTGAACTCGGTTGCCGATACGGTTTACCTGAACCCGGTAGGAGAAATTGACTTTAAAGGACTATCATCTGAAGTGATGTTCTACAAAGACCTTCAGGACAAAACAGGTATTAAGATGGAAGTTATCCGTCATGGAAAATATAAAAGTGCCGTTGAGCCGTTCCTTAGCAACGAGATGAGCCCTGAAAACAGGGAGCAAATCACGGTATTGCTGAATTCAGTTTGGAGCTCGATCGTTACTGATATCTCTAAAAGCCGTAAAATTCCGGTAGACAGCCTTAATGCTGTAGCCGACAGGCTTGGCGCACGCACACCGGAGCTTGCCAAACAGGCAAAACTTATCGATAAGATAGCTTATTTTGACGAGTATGAAGCGGGTATCAAAAAAGCCCTTAAGATTAAAAAAGACGAAGACTACAAGAAAGTAACCATACTGGACTATGTAAAAGCAACTGCACTTGACAAACTGATGGCTGGTGGTAAAGACGAGATCGCCATCATTTATGCCCAAGGCGAAATCAGAAGCGGCGAAGGTGACGTAAACACGGTAACTGAAACTCCTATACGTAAAGCGCTTAAAGAGGCCAGAGAGAACGACAATGTTAAAGCCATTGTATTGCGTGTGGACTCTCCGGGCGGAAGCGCACTGACATCTGAACTGATATGGAGGGACATTGAGCTTACCAAAAAAGTAAAACCGGTAGTAGTATCTATGGGTAACGTGGCAGCTTCAGGAGGTTACTACATTTCATGTAACGCCAACCGCATTTTTGCTGAGCAGGGTACCATAACAGGTTCGATAGGTGTATTTGGCATGCTGCCGAACTTTACCGAACTTTCTAACAGGATAGGCATTCACACCGAACAGGTGAGCACACATAAAAACGCATCTGGCTACAGCGTGTTCACTCCGCTTAAAGACGATACAAGAGCTATCATACAGGAAAGCGTTGAAAAAGTCTATACTACTTTTGTGAGCCGTGTAGCGGCGGGTAGAAAACTTACCCCTGCACAGGTAGATGCCATAGGACAGGGCCGTGTATGGAGCGGCAACGAAGCGCTTAAGAACGGACTTGTAGATGAAATTGGCGGACTTGACGCGGCAATAAAATATGCTGCAAAACTGGGTAAAACCACAGATTATTCTACACATGACTATCCTGAATTTGAAAAAGACTTCAGCAAAATACTGGGCATGCTTGGCCTTAACATGCAAACCAAAGAAGAACTCATAAAAGAACAGGTAGGCGAAGAAAATTACCGTGTTATTGAGCGCATTCGCCGTGTTAGCCAGATAAAAGGCACACAGGTATTAATGCCTTATGAAATAAACATCAGGTAGTTTAACTACACTCTGACATTTTAAAAAAGCACAATGAAAAATCATTGTGCTTTTTTAATTTAAGGTTTTTAAACGTTTATAAAGAGGTTAAGATTCGGAAACGTCAGAAACTACAGGCAACAATCATACAGTTTTTGAGTTATTAAAAGACTATATTCTCTATCTTAGAGGCAAAATTTAAAAGTTATCATGGTTAAGAAAGTTTTAAAATGGACCGGTATCGTTTTACTGGTAATTATCATTGCATTAGCAGCAGCACCGTTCTTATTTAAAGGCAAGATCAAAGAGCTTGTCTTAAAGACTATCAATGAGAAAGTAGATGCCAACGTGGCGTTTGAGGATGTTAGCCTGAGCCTTTTCAGGAGTTTCCCGAAAGCTAATGTTACCATAGAAAAACTAAGCGTTGTAAACAAAGCGCCTTTTGCGGGCGATACTCTTGTATACATGGAAGAAATTGACCTTGACATGTCGATCAAAGAGCTTTTTAAAGGCGAAGGCGAACCGATGAACATTGAATACATTGGCACTAAAAATGGTGTTGTGAATATCCTCTTCAATAAAGACGGTGTGGGCAACTTTGATATCGCGATTAAAGATGACAAAGAGCAGCCTGCTGATACCAAAGAAAGCAAACCTTTTGCCCTGAATATGCAGAAGTACAAAGTAGAGAACCTGCGTTTTCGTTACTACGATGAGCGTTCTAAAATAAACATGGTAATAGACAGCCTGAACCACGAAGGTAAAGGCAACATGGCAGCCAACAAGCTTGATCTTGATACGAAAACTACTGCCAAGCTTTCGCTAAACATGGATAAGGCCAACTATATGAAAAATGTAGCCCTTAGCCTTGATGCTGTATTGGGCCTTGATCTTGACAAGAGTATTTATACCTTCAAAAACAATAAGGCACTCATCAACCAGCTGCCATTGGAGTTTGACGGAACTTTTGCAATGGTAGAACAAGGGCAGCAAATCGATATCACCTTCAAGACACCTACCTCATCGTTCAAAAACTTCTTAGGTTTAGTTCCGGAAGCCTATTCTGGCAACCTGGCATCGGTAAAAACCGAAGGCGACTTTACCATCAATGGTAAAGTAAACGGACTGAATGGCGACAACTCTATCCCGAAATTTAATATTGCGATCGCATCAAATAATGCATCGTTCAAATATCCTGACCTGCCAAAATCGGTTCAGAATATTGTTATCGATACCAAGATCATCAACGAAACCGGAATCTTAAATGATACTTATGTGAATCTTGATAAACTTTCGTTCAGGATAGACCAGGATGTGTTTGACGCAAGTGCCAACATCAAAAACATTGTAGAGAACCCTCTTGTAGATGCAAGGCTGAAAGGGATAATAAACCTTGCTAATGTATCTAAAGCGTATCCTGTAAAAATGGATATTCCGCTTTCAGGCATACTTAGGGCAGATGTTGCTACTAAATTTGATATGAAATCGGTAGAGAACAGCCAGTATGAAAAGATACAGAACAACGGAAGCATGAGCCTTAGAGGCTTTACTTATAAAGGCGACCTGCCGAAACCTGTAAAAATAAACGAAGCGGCAGTACAATTTAACCCAAGCCGCATTACCCTTAGCAAATTTGATGCTGTAACAGGCGGATCTGACATCAACGTTAACGGTACGCTGGACAACTTCTACGGATTCATTTTCAGGAACCAAAACCTGAAAGGTAACTTCAACATGAGTTCGAACAAACTTGTAGTGGCCGATTTCATGGCTCCCGAAGCAGCCAAGACCACGACTACAAAAACAACCGAGCAGGGATCTGAAGAGGTTAAGACCACCAAAACAGTAGCCGCAACTGACGCAGTTAAGATACCGGCTTTCCTTGACTGTACCATTACAGCCAAAGCGGGCACTGTAGTATATGACAACCTGTTCCTGAAAGATGTATCGGGTAAAATGGTTATAAAAGACGAAACAGTTGCCATCCAAAACCTGAAGTCGTCGATATTTGGCGGGCAGATAGGTGTTAATGGCGATGTATCTACTAAAGGAGCTACGCCAAAATTCAATGTTGACCTTTCTCTTAGCAATGTAGACATTACACAATCGTTCAACCAGCTTGAAATGCTTAAGTCTATCGCACCAATAGTAGGCGTGATAACCGGAAAAATGAATACTACTATTAAAGTGGGCGGTAACCTTGATGCCAAAGAAATGACACCGGATCTGAAATCGCTTTCGGGAGATCTTTTAGGACAACTGCTTCAGACAAAGGTTAATCCTGAGAACTCAAAAATGCTTACGGCGTTAACATCTAACATAAAATTCCTTGACCTTTCTAAGATAGATCTTAATAAAAAGATAGGGCTTACTTTTGAGAATGGCAAGGTTATAATCAAACCTATTGACCTGAAATACCAGGATATTCCAATCAAGATACAGGGTACCCACGGTTTTGACCAGACTATGAGCTACAACGTAGGTTTCGAGGTTCCGGCGAAATATCTGGGCAGCGATGTAAACAAACTGATCGCATCAGCTAAAGGTGATCCAAGCAAGATCATAATCCCGGTAAATGCCGTGATTACGGGTAACTTTAAAAACCCTAAAGTAAGCACCGACCTTGGCAAGGCAGCGACCAACCTAACAAATCAATTGGTGCAACAGCAAAAGGACAAATATATCAACGAAGCGACAACCAAAGGTACTGATGCTTTGAACAAATTGTTAGGCGGCGGTAAAACGACGACCTCTACTGACACTACTAAAACAAGCACTCCTAAGACCAAAGAAGAAACCAAAAAAGAACTGGAAGAAAAGGCAAAAGAAGGTGCCGGAAAACTGATCAATGGTTTGTTTAAGAAAAAGGAGAAGAAAGAATAGACCAAGCCTCTTTGGAGTTTAGGGTTTCTTACTCAGACCTTACCAAACAACATAAAAAACGCCTGATGAAATTTTCATCAGGCGTTTTTTATATATAAAGATTTTTCTACTCCGTTACACTTCGCTCAAAATAACAGCAACTGAAAACTAAACGTTTATCTGCACTACAAAACCTTCATACGAACGCAAATTGAAAACCGTACCGTCTTCAAATAATAGATACTGCCCTTTAATGCCCGTAAGCTTGCCATTAAAGATAGGTGTCTTACCAAGGTTCAGGCTTGCGCCTACTTTTTTAGGGTATTGCAGTACGGGATAGTCTAACGTATATAGTTTTTCTTCGGTAGTTTCGAAAAAGGGCATTACTTCAGCAGGAAGAAGCGAACGCACTTCGTTACGCCTTGCGATAAGGTCGATGGGATTAACCTCATTCAGCAGCATTTTCTTCCAGTTGATCTTATCCGAAAAATGATTTTTCAGCGCTACCTCCGTAATGCCGGCAAGGTAGCGGTTAGGCACCTCGACAAGTGGCGTTGCCCAAGATGCTCCCTGGTCTATCCAGCGCGTAGGCACCTGCGTTTTTCGGGTCACCCCTACCTTCATGTCGCTTGATGCGGCAAGATAAACCACATGCGGCTGCAGCTGCACTCTCTTTTCGAATTCCAGATCCCGGTCGGCTATGTCAAGGTGGGCCGTGCTCAGTTCGGGGCGCATGATCCAGTCGCCCGCTGAGGCTGAACTGTAAAAACAATCATAACAAAAACCCTGGCGGTATATCTTTTTCTTTTTACTGCAATTAAGGCATTGAAAGCCCATGAAATTAATCTCTAAGTCTTTACCTAACAGCTGGTTTACATTCAGAAAACTGTTTTCAAAAACCAGGTAATATTGTATCGGGCTGCCCGCCTCCGTTTGCATTTTTGTTAAAACCCCTTCGTATTGCATATAAAATTTAGTATTTTTATGGGCATAAAGATACTAAAATATGGCATTGCCGATTATCAATTCAATTGCTTCGTGGATACTGAAAAAACGCATCCATGATATAGAATTGTTCCTGAAATACCCTAACGAGGTACAGGACGAGTTGCTGATGACCCTTATCCGCACTGCGGAAAGCACGTCTGTTGGCAAAAAACACGATTTTGCATCCGTTAAAAATTACAGAACCTTTTCTGAAAGGGTACCTGTCTCGACCTACGAAGACCTGGAACCGATGATCGAACTTACCCGCAGGGGCGAGCAGAATGTTTTTTGGCCAGCACCAATAAAATGGTTTGCCAAATCGAGCGGAACGACCAATGCCAAAAGCAAGTTCATTCCTGTAAGTGCCGATGCGCTGGAGGACTGCCATTATAAAGCCGCAAAAGACCTGCTGTGCCTTTACCTGAACAACAATGAAGAATCACAGCTCTTTACTGGTAAATCGCTTCGCCTTGGCGGCAGCAAACAGCTGTATGAAGACAATAACTCTTTCTTTGGCGACCTCTCTGCCATATTGATAGACAATATGCCGATATGGGCCGAATTCAGCAGCACACCAAGCAACAAGGTGTCGCTGATGAGCGAATGGGAAACCAAACTTCCTGCGATCGTAAAAGAGACCATAAATGAGAACGTGACCAGTTTTGCCGGTGTGCCTTCATGGATGCTCGTACTGATGAACCGTGCGCTCGAGGAAACCGGAAAGACCAACCTGATGGAAATATGGCCTAACCTCGAAGTGTATTTCCACGGCGGAGTGAGCTTTGAACCCTACCGTGACCAGTACAAAAAAATCCTGCCTAAAGCCGACTTTAAATACTACGAGATATACAATGCTTCTGAAGGCTTCTTTGCCATACAGGACAGCAACGACAGCAACGAACTGCTGCTGATGCTGGATTACGGCATTTTCTACGAATTTATCCCGATGGATACTTTCGGCACACTGAACCAAAGGGTAATCCCGCTATCAGAAGTCCTGGTGGATAAAAATTATGCCATCGTAATCACAACCAATTCAGGATTGTGGCGCTACATGATTGGCGACACCGTAAGGTTTACATCAGTTAATCCGTACCGCATAAAAGTTACAGGAAGAACCAAGCACCATATCAATGTTTTTGGCGAAGAGCTGATGGTAGAGAATACCGATACTGCTATTGCGAAAGCCTGTCAGATCACAGGCCACGAAGTTATAGACTATACCGTTGCCCCGGTATTTATGAGCGGCAGAGAAAAAGGCGCACATGAGTGGATCATTGAATTTAAGGAACCTCCTGCAGATGCAGCACATTTCCGTACCGTACTTGATGAAACTTTGCAGACGCTCAACTCTGATTATGAGGCCAAACGCTACAATAATATGACGCTGAACCCGTTAGTACTTAACGTAGCAAGGCCAAAGCTTTTCTACGACTGGCTAAAGGAACAGGACAAGCTGGGCGGACAGCACAAGATACCGCGACTTTCTAACGAACGTCATTATCTTGAACAGCTTAAAGCCATGCAGGACAGCTTTTCGGCCGACCTCGCTTAAACTTTAACAAATAGAATATCAACGATTTGGCATACTGTTTGCTTAAACTGTATCCGAAATATGAAACAGATGATGATGATGAAGAGGAAATACATTTTTACACTGGCCGCTACCGGATTACTATTATTAGGCTCCTGTGGACCCAAACTGCACCGTTACAGCTGCGGTGGCAAAAGACGCTGCATCAGCCACGTTGAAACCGCCAAATCGGCTGCTGAGAAAATACAGAAGTCACAGACTAAAGACGCATAAAAAAAGCTTCACGAAAGTGGGGCTTTCTTTTTCTTTTGTCTTGAAACAAAAGAAACAAAAATTCAAGCCTGTATAGCTATAACTGAAAATCTACGTCAGGATTTCCCATCCCGACCCAAGCCGCTCGCCGCTGCGCGCTCGACTCGTGGGTCGCTCTCCTTCTTCCCACGCTAAATCCTTCCTTGATTTTGGCGTTAAAGCTATAAGGGCGAACTAATTCGCGAGTAGCGATATATCCACAACTTTTATAATTTCCTGAAAGTCGGCAATAACAGAAGTATGAGCAGCGGTGCTTTTAGGGTCTTTTATGTACCTGTCAATATTATAGAGCCACAGATCCATTTCGTCTTCGGTATGGTTGCGGTCGTGAGAAGACAGTGGCAGTTTATTGATTTCTTTAAAGATAGTATCGCGAATCTCTGTTCGTACAGACGCATCAGATGTTGCGAGGAAATCGGCAATCAATTTCTTTAGTAAAGTCTTTTTTTCAGATTTAGTCATAGTCCTTTTTTAGTTATTTAAAGGTACAACAATTAAGATCATGAAGGGAATAATTAAATACAGATCAAACAGTTAGTTTCCTAACAAAGAAACATCAACAGTTTTTACAATGACATCAAAATCAGACATAAGATTAGTACGAATAGTAATACTTTTAGGATTTTCAATATATCTGTCACTGTTATAGTTCCATAGATACATTTCTTCTTCGGTGTGGTTTCTGTCGTTAGAAGACATGGGCAGCCTGTTAATTTCCATATAAATATCATTCCGCAACTTCGTCAGGATGGCAGGATCGGTAGCCTTAAGGAATTCAGCGATCATTTTTTTAAGCTGAACCTTTTTTTCAGATTTTGTCATACGGCTTGATTTAATTTATCTAAAGATATGACTATAAAAGCCGAAAAGAGAATAAAGCAAAGAAAATCAGATAGTTATTTTAAATAATTAAATACGTTTTCCAATTTATACTTGGGGCTTCTTCTTAAAAAATCATTGAAAAATGCCGTATGTGTCCCTCCCATCAAAATGAGTATCCTGTCATTTTTACCCACTGGGATCTGATTGAGGTTAGAGAACATCACCAAATTTCTATGGTAAAATTTCGCTGCTTCGTCCGCACCTTCCGATTTTCCTTTACTGGAAATATAGGTCAGCAAATCGGCATTGATATTGATCAGGCTTTCCAAATACTGTGGGTGATTATTCAACTTAAAAAGATCGTAAAACGGAATTCCCTCTTCAGGATTTTTTTTCTCATTATCATCTACCAGCGCCCAGTATTTATTGTTTGTGGTTTTGTCAACCTGATTTACCTGTTCGCCAATATTATAATCATAACCTTCCTTAAAATCTATTCCGTATATCTTATTGGTACCGCTTAACCTCCCAATCTCATACGCCAGAAGCTCCCTCTCATCTGGGTCTGTAAACTTTTTGTTCGGATGTTGCACATAATCCAGATAGTCTGCCCTTCTTATGGAATCGTTTGCCGGCAGACTTTCAATCACGATAATGGTAGGCTTGAATTCAGCCAAAAGCTTAGCCACTTTCCTGACTTCTTCCTGGTTCTTCTTATCATTCTCATCAAATTCCGTGGAATTGGCATCGTTAGTAGTACCCATATGGAATGTCGCAACATTCAGCACCGGAATTGCATCGTCAAACTTGTCTTTATAGATTCTCTGTTCGCTATAGGGCAGTTTAGCTGAACATGATGTTAATAATGCTATTGATAGGAGGAATAAAATATTTTTCATACAATACCAGAAGTAATTTCTTTCAAATATAGAAATTATACCTACAAGGTTTTGAAAACCTTGCAGGAAATATAGTGTAATCTACTTGCAAGGTCTGCGAGACCTTGTAGGTTTAAATAGTAAATACTCTGTTAAAACCACTTGACCAGCTTTTAAAAATAACGTATCTTTAGTCTACGATTTACTCCCAATATATGCCATATTACAAAGCTATTTTCAGGCTGCCCGGCAGCAGCGAACTAAAAGCCGACAGAGGCTATGTTCCCGATTCATTTTTCAATGCTATTCAGGAAGTGACCACGGCCGATATCGTGGACATTCATGAAGGCGGATTTATCCTCTCTACCGAGATGCATCAAAAGCTGAGTGTACCCGATCACTTTGCCAGCTATGCTATTACAGGGCTCAATGCTCCGGACGGCAGCAAGAACGATCCCGAATTCCACCAGCAGCTATTGGCACATCTTAAAGAAGCCAATCATGCCCGCCCTATCGAGGAGCATTACAACTATCAGGTGTTTATGATGGAACATATTGAGGAAGTGCCGGATGATGATTACTAGCTTCGGAGAAGCGACATATTTATAGTTAATGATTCAGTAAACCTATTGAGAGCTCCGGAGGAGCGGCATATTAATTTCATGCCGCTCCTCCGGAGCTCACTTATTAACATACAATATTATCCCTATAAATATATCGCCCCACCGGGGCTAAGCAAAAAAACCGGACATCACTGCCCGGTTTCTTATAAAAACGAATTTATTTTATGCTTATCGCACAGCCACCACCGGGTGCCAGTTTCTGGTCCAGTTTGGTTTTGCTTGTTACCTTAATGGTTTTGATAACATAGCTCTGCGGATTTTTCTCGTAATGTGCAGTAGGCCCATCAGCATAGATGGTTGCCGTATAGGTCTTTCCTTTTGGCAGGTATTCGAAAGTGATCTTTGCCGTACGAGCATTTTCATCGTTGATTGCGCCTACATACCACTCGTTTTTACCTTTTGCCTTACGCGCAATAGTGATATAATCACCCGGCTCTGCTTCAAGGATATAACTATCATCCCAATCAACCGCTACATCTTTGATAAATTGGAAAGCATCAAGGTGTTTATTGTACGTTTCAGGAAGATCGGCTGCCATTTGCAGCGGGCTGTACATGGTTACGTATAATGCCAATTGTTTTACCAGTGTAGTATGAACGAATGAGTTGTTGTCAGGATTGTAAGCACTTACTTTCGTCTGGAAAATACCCGGCGTATAATCCATCGGGCCACCCATTAAACGTGTAAACGGAAGGATAGTGGTATGGTCGGCATTGTTACCGCCAAATGCTTCATATTCTGTACCACGTGCCGCCTCGTTCCCAATAAGGTTCGGGTAGGTACGGCTCAATCCTGTAGGGCGCACTGCCTCGTGGGCATTCACCATGATCTTGTAGTCGGCCGCTTTTGTAATAGCGTAGTTGTAGTGGTTGATCATGCTCTGGCTGTAATGGAACTCTCCCCTTGGGATAATATCGCCCACATAACCGCTTTTTACGGCGTTATAGCCATATTCGTTCATCAGTTGGTACGCTTTGTCCATGTGGCGCTCATAGTTAGCTGCGGCACCCGATGTTTCGTGGTGCATGATGATCTTTACACCTTTTGAGTGCGCATAGTCATTAAGCGCTTTAATATCAAAGTCAGGGTATGGCGATACGAAATCAAACACATACTCTTTCGATTTGCCGAACCAGTCTTCCCAGCCTTCGTTCCAGCCTTCTACCAGTACCGCATCAAAGCCATGTTTAGCAGCAAAGTCAATATACTCTCTTACGTGAGCGTTGTTAGCCGCGTGCTTGCCGTTAGGCTTGGTTTTAGAATAGTCAAGTTCACCAAGCTTTACGCTCGTAAGGTCGTTATAGGCCCATGAGCTTTTACCTGTGATCATCTCCCACCATACACCTACGTATTTCACAGGTTTGATCCATGAAACGTCTTTGAATTTAGTAGGTTCGTTAAGGTTAAGTATCAGTTTAGAGGCAAGGATATCGGTAGCTTTATCGCTTACCACCACCGTTCTCCACGGTGATTGCGTGCTTGCCTGCATATAGCCTTTGTCCCCAATGGCATCGGGCGTTAGCCATGATTCCAATATCATGTTCTTGTCATCAAGATTTAACGACATACATGAGTAATCTATCAATGCAGCCTCGTGAATGTTGATGTAAAGTCCATCCTGGCTTTTCATCATCAGTGGTGTCTGAAGGCCTGTGTCAGAGAACGGGTGCTGAGAAGCATTTGGTGTAACCGCCGCCTTCATCTTACCACGAACTTCTGACAGTTTCGACGTTACCGTGCTGTATTCCTGGGTATCATAATCACCCGGAAGCCAAAACGCTTTGTGGTCTCCGGCAAGTGCAAATTGGGTTTTCTCTTCTTTGATCACAAAGTAGGTAAGATCCTTTTGTTCAGGGAATTCATAACGGAAGCCAAGCCCGTCATTAAACAACCTGAAACGAATGTTGATGTACCTGCCCTTCTCTGCCTGCTGGGCAAGGGTCACGGTAAGTTCATTATAGTTATTGCGGATGTCCTTCTGCTCACCCCATACAGGGCTCCAGGTTTCGTCAAAGTTTGCCTGCTTCGTTCCGCTAACGGTAAAACCGTCAAGCATATCAGTGCCGGTTTTAAGGTCTAGCCCCAGTTTACTGGTCTTTATAACCGGTTTGTTCTTGTAGGTCAGTTGGTAAGTAGGCTCACCTTTTGCGCTCAGGGCAAAAGTAAGCGAAAGGTTTTTGTCGGGTGACGTGATGGTTTGCGCACCCGTCAGTGCCGCTGCCAATAGTAAAACGGCAGAAAACAGTTTCTTCATATCGTATAGTTTGTCTTTTGAATTGCTAAATTACCGAAATTCAGCACATAATATTAAATTAACATACCCGAAACCGTTTTCGTGTTGACAACTTTTTAATCTGATGATTCGATTTTTAGATTTTTAGATTGCCTGATGAATGGATTTTTGGACGACTTGTAAAACCAAAAAAAAGAAAGTGATTTTTGAAAAACCAAAAGCGTAACATTAAAAATTAGACTACTTATTTTCAAACAGTTACAAATTTTAAATTTACGCACCAAAATGGCATTTTGAGAACGTAAAGTGCAACAATAGGCCTATTTTTGATGTTTTCTGTAAGATATTACTGTAAATAAAAATCCCCTGCCGAAGCAAGGGATTTCAGAAATCTTATTTTTTAGAACATAAACTTAAGATGCCGTTTTTAAACGTTTCAAAAGTGTCCTGTTCAGGTGATGCTCTACATACTCCCTGTCTATGTGCAGTTCTTTTTCTTCAGAACCGGGCAGTTCATACATGGCTTCAGTCAGGATAGCTTCGCAAAGCGAACGTAATCCCCTGGCACCCAACTTGTATTCTAATGCTTTATCTACAATATAGTCAAGGGCATCGTCTTCTACGGTAAGGGCAACCTCATCCATAGCAAATAGCTTAACGTACTGTTTTACAAGGGCATTCTTAGGCTCTGTAAGGATAGCACGCAGGGTTTCCCTGTCAAGCGGATCCATGTGCGTAAGCACCGGCATACGCCCGATGATCTCAGGGATAAGCCCAAAATCCTTAACATCTTTAGGGATAATATATTGCAAAAGGTTATCCTTGTCAATGTTGTCTACATTACGTGATGTACTGTACCCAACTGCTTGACGGTTAAGCCTTTTAGAGATGATACGCTCGATACCGTCAAATGCACCACCGGCAATAAACAGGATATCCTGCGTATTTACCTCGATGAATTTCTGGTCAGGATGCTTACGGCCACCTTTCGGCGGAACGTTAACTACCGTACCTTCAAGCAGTTTCAATAACGCCTGCTGTACTCCCTCACCCGATACGTCTCGCGTTATCGAAGGGTTATCGCTCTTACGGGCAATCTTATCGATCTCATCAATGAATACGATGCCACGCTCAGCTTTCTTCACGTCATAATCAGCGGCCTGTAACAGGCGCGTCAGTATACTTTCCACATCCTCACCTACATAACCAGCTTCGGTAAGTACCGTAGCATCTACAATAGTAAGCGGTACATTCAGCATACGGGCAATGGTTTTAGCAACCAGTGTTTTACCTGTACCTGTCTGTCCCACCATAAGGATGTTACTCTTTTCGATCTCTACACCATCATCGCCTGCAGGCTGCATTAACCTCTTGTAGTGGTTATATACTGCAACTGAAAGCACTTTTTTAGTCTGGTCCTGGCCAATAACATATTGGTCAAGGAACCCACGTATCTCTTTGGGCCTCTTAAGCTCAAGCTCGGCAGATAATGCCGACGTGCCTGACTGCCTTAATTCTTCAAGCACAATACCATGTGCCTGCTCAATACAGCGGTCGCAGATGTGCGCGCTGATACCCGCTATAAGCAGGTTAGTTTCCGGCTTCTTCCTACCACAAAAAGAACACTCTAATACTTCTTTAGCCATCTTTATTAATTTTGTTAGGCAACAATAAGACTGGTTATCAGCCTTATTGTTACATAACACTGGTTTTATTTTTTATTCTCTGATCAAAACCTCATCGATCATACCGTATTCTTTCGCCTCAGGCGCTTTCATCCAGTAATCTCTCTCACTGTCTTTGTGTACTTTGTCAAATGTTTGCCCTGAATGCTTAGCGATGATCTCATAAAGCTCTTCTTTCAGTTTCAGCATCTCGCGAAGGTTGATCTCCATATCGGTAGCAACACCCTGTGCACCTCCCGACGGCTGGTGGATCATAACCCTTGAATGCGGCAGTGCCGAACGTTTTCCGGCTGCTCCTGCGCATAAAAGTACTGCACCCATAGATGCTGCCATACCTGTACAGATAGTAGCTACATCGGGCCTGATGTACTGCATTGTGTCATACATGCCAAGACCTGCATAAACGCTTCCGCCCGGAGAGTTAATATAGATCTGAATATCCTTAGAAGCATCTGTACTCTCAAGGAACAACAGCTGCGCCTGTACGATATTAGCAATCTGGTCGTCGATACCTGTACCAAGGAAGATGATCCTGTCCATCATAAGACGCGAGAAAACGTCAAGCTGAGCAACGTTCATTGTGCGTTCTTCCATGATGTAAGGTGTCATTCCCGTTGGGGTAACACGGCTTATCAGTTTATCGTAGTATAGGTTATTTATGCCGTGATGTTTAGTGGCATATTTGTGAAATTCTTTTCCGTAATTCATAATAGAAGTAAAATAAATTTATTTGTTTGCATTAAAGAACGAAACGCCAGCCTAAAAAGACTGACGTTCAAATATACTTATTTTTTACGAGAATTATTCTCCGTACATTTCTTTAACAAACTCTTGATATGTAACATCTTTAGTTTTAAACTTCACTTTTTCTTTGAAAAGGTTAAGCATTTTTTCGCTCATTACCTGCTCAGATAATCTCTTAACTTCGTCTTTGTTAGAAAGTACTCTTGCAACGATGCTCTCAACATCAGCATCGCTTGGATCAAGCTGACCAAACTGTGCCATTTGTTTTTTGATAACCTCAGAAGTGTATGCTTTAAGATCGTCAAAAGTGATCTGAAGGCCATTTTCAGTGATTACTTTACCTTCAATAAGCTGGTAGCGAAGGCCACCTTCTGATTTTTTGAATTCAGCTTCAGCCTGCTCTGTAGTCAGAGGAGTTTCACCTGCAGACTGTAACCATTTTACAAGGAATTCAGTAGGAAGGTCAAATTTAGTATTCTCGATAAGCGACTCAGTTACATCGTTAAGGAATTTCTGATCTGCCTGAGAAGTAAACTGCTGCTCTGCATCTTCTTTGATCTTTTCTCTAAGCTGCTCAACAGATGTTACAACACCCTCGCCAAACAGTTTATCAAAAAGCTCCTGGTTAAGCTCAGCCAACTCAGAAGTATTTATTTCCTCTATTGTAAAGTTCACCTCGACGTCAAGACCGTGAACATCATCATGACCTACTTTAAGGAAGTCCATAAGTTTGTGGTCATCATCAAAAAGGCCTTTAGTAGAAACAGTAACTACATCGCCAACTTTTTTACCAAGGAATTTTTTTCCTGTAGTTTTTGTTTTGAAGATATCAGAAGTGATTGTAGCCTCAGCGTTGATGCCTTTATCCTCGTTAGTAAAAGTTCCGCGGATATCATCTCCTTCTTCCGATTTCTCTTTAGAAACCAGTTTACCGAATTGTTTCTGGATGCGCTCTACCTGCTCATCAAGCATTTTGTCATCGGCAGTGATGTTGTATTTTACAACTTTATTTTTAGCACCAAGATCTACTGAAAACTCAGGAGCAAGGCCAAGTTCGAACTCAAAAGAGAAATCATCGGCATCCCAGTTAAAATCTTCAGTAACCTTAGGTAGCGGGTTACCAAGTATATCAAGTTTTTCAGCAACAAGATAGTCATTAAGCGAAGCCTGAAGTATTCTGTTCACTTCTTCTAAAAGTACAGCTTTACCGTATTGTTTAACGATATGGCCCATAGGAACAGCACCTTTCCTGAAACCCGGAATATTTGCATTTTTCCTGTAGTCCTGTAAAACTTTGTCTACTTTTTGTTTGAAATCTTCTTTAGTTACAGCTACTGTTACAACAGCATTTAATGCATCTATCTGCTCTCTTGTAATATTCATTATCTAAGTTGTTTAATATCCATATAAATTTGGGTTGCAAAATTATAGTTTTTTTACAACCCATACAAGTTTTTAAATTATTGTCTACCAATATCCTGAAAAAAGAATAGCAATTATAATGCTTATTGTTTTTTCGTTGAAAGCGATGAAACCAATGACTGGCAAAACGACAGTAATAAACTAAAAAGCAGCGCTCTCAGGAAGCCGCTAATTTCGAATCCGTCAACCAGTTCATCACATAGCATTATGATGATGGCATTGATTACCAAAAGGAAAAGCCCCAGCGTAAATATGGTTACCGGCAATGTAAACAACACCAGTATCGGTTTAATAAAAATATTAAGCAGCCCCAAAACCAGTGCCACTATAAGTGCTGTCAAAAAACTGTCAACCCTCACCCCCGGCATAAAATAGGCCAGCAGTATCACAAACAATGTGGTGAAAAAAATATTGATAAGTGTTTTCATATTTTGGATGTTTTACACAAAAATAAAAAAAGCATCCGCCATGGCGGATGCTTTTAAGGAAATATTTGTTAAAAATACTATGGATTTGACGTACGAACTGTAGCGCCAGGATACTGACCCGGAATAACAGTTGGCAGGTGTGCTTTATAATAGTCGTTGATCACTTTAATGAACTCATTAGCTACAAGAGCATAACCTCTCGCATTAGGATGAACACCATCAAGAGAAAACACTACAGTATTTGCTGTTGCAGAGCTGAAGTAACCTGCTTTGTAGATCTGGCCATCTGCAGACTGAAGGCCTGTAACAAGCTGAGTCAGCATAACATTCATATCGGCAACTGCAAGATTTTTAGATGCAGCGATCGCTTTTATCGAGTTATTAAATTTTACGGTAGCAGCCTCTACAAGAGCAATTTCTGAAGCAATAAGCACGTGCTGATCCTGAAGCGGATAAGTGATACCCATCTTATCAAGTGGAGCTGGAGCTCCTGCCTGCGACGTACCAATTACACTTCTTGTAGTAAGAAGTACAAGGTCTGCCGCTGTTGCCTGTCTTGCCTGCCCGTAAGTTGGCCCTAAGAAAGGAGCAAGAGCAACCAGTGTAGGGTTACCGCTTGCAGCCGCAGCCGCAGTAATCTGCGCACTAAGGTTTACTAATGTCTCATCTTTTATTAGTAGAGGGTTAGGTGCTGTTGTAGAAAGAAGGCTTATCCTTGATCCCTGCCCAAACGCCGAAAGTATCTGGTTAAGCGGACCGTACAACTGCTGGTTAAGCTGATTTATTGTCGCTACACCTACCTGCTCATTACCCTGCCCGATAACCGATGCCGTAAGCGGGCTAAAAGGAACAGTCGTAAAGTAAGGTATCGATGTTACGCTTGGTATTGTAGCACATACACCTTTAGCGCCATTGGCAGTAAGAGCATTTGTTATCGTTGAATAAACGCTTGCAAATACCTGAGGATCGGTAATATCATTATCGCCATAGGTTGCCGGATTCAGGTTTCCTGTCTGGTCAATACCTGTTCCTCCCGAAGTTGCATAAGCAAGCACATCGTTATCACCAACCCAGTTGGTAAAGAAGGTTGGGTTTTTAGCCATTGCATCTCCTAAAACAGTCGCCGCCGGTGTTGAAGCCTGGCGTACAAAATAAGGGTTTGCCTTACCTGTTGTACCAAGAACCTGAAGGCTACCGTAACCTTCAGCAAGGAAATGGAATGATTTAGCACCGGGAACACCCATGTTATTATAAGGACCCGCTACAATATTAGACACCAATGCTGTAGGTGGGCCTGCAATTGGCTCCGGCCCGCCCGTCGATGTATTTATAATCAACCTTGTAGTAAATGCCGTTGTAGGCCCAAGGATCATACCTCCAGTATTATTTAAGTCATCTGCATAAGACGGCTGTGTAAACGCACCGCCCCCTACAAGCGCAAACTGCTGCGAAAGGATATTTGGAAATGAATACTGCTGTCCCGTTTTAAACATAGTCCCATCCATATAGCCTGCTGTAAGCGAGTTACCTATAGCAACATACGAACTGAAGTCAGCTTCACCGGCACTGTAGCTGGCGTTAGAAACCTCATTCTCAAATTCAGGCTCACAGCTTGCAAATACAGCCGAAAGAACCGCTAAGTATATAAATTTATTTTTCATGATAATTTTTTCAGATTAGAACTTGTACGATAAACCGATACCAGGTGAGAAAACCACGTTTTTGTATGCTCCTCCAAAAGATACATTCGGATTTCCATCTTCGATGTAATGATCGTAAGAAGCGTTGGTTTCTTTAAAGTGAAGGTAAAGGAACGATGCATCAATACCCAGGTTAGGAGTTATCATGTAAGTAAGACCTCCTGTATAACCCATAGAATCGTTTCTTGGAGTTTCCGGAGCAAAGTAACCTGCCTGAACAGGGCTTTCGTCAAAGTAACACCCTGCACGGAAAGAGAATTTATCATTATGCTTGTATTGGGCACCTACTCTGTAAGTACTTGCATCTTTATAGTTACGCGGGTTGAATGATTGCGGAACCTGAGAAGTAGCCGTTGGCTTGAAATCTACTACAAGGGCATCATATACATTCCAGAATGTCCTGTTGTAATCAAATGCCACAAGCCATTTATCAGTAAGCTCTACCGAAAAACCTGCAGTAAGTTCGGCAGGAAGCGGAAGGTCTGCATTAAAGGTTGTATTACCTAACTGTATATCCTGTGCAGATGTTGGCGCATCAGAAAGGTAACCCGGTACATCATGAAATGTAGCATCGCCATCGCGTGCCTCCATAGTAATCTCAGAGCGGTAGTTGAAACCTAATCTTACTTTATCCGTTGGGTTTACCATGAAGCCTGCGCTCCATCCCCACGCTGTAACATTTTTAGCCTCAATAGTAACATCGGTTTTGTTGCCATTCTCATCGGTAACGCTTCTTCCCACGTTCCTGTTGAAGTCAACACCTCCTGTTACAAAGATAGGACCACCACCAAAACTCAACTGATCACTAACTTTTACCGAAACTATAGGTTGAATGTAGACCGCCTTAAGATCTATATTATTCACAAGATGTGCTCCGTCCCAGTCCTGATCCCATTCAACTGCACTACCATAAGGCGAGTAGACAGCAAGACCTACTGAAAGCCAGTCGGTAGCCTTATAGGCAACATAAGCACTGAAAGGAGTACCTGTATTTTCTGTAGAATTACTAAGATTGTTTTCCATGCTCTGGAACTTAGTTCGTGCAAAAAGCGCATTTGCACCTACCGACGCACTGAAGCGGTCTTCAAGAAATACCGCACCCGCCGGGTTAAAGAACAATACCTCGGCACTGTTCACCACACCTACACCGGTATGGCCCATCGCTAATTGTTTCTGACCCTGAAGGCTCACACGGTATCCCCCGGCAAATGCCGATGATGTTGCAAGAGCCATCATTGTTAAAGATAATAGTTTTCTCATAAGTTAAGAAGTGTTAGTTTCCCGTTGTTAAAATAGTATTCCAAATTTATAATATTTTATGAATTACACAATATAAAACCAAAAATATTATGCATTCATAATAATTATATTTTCAAAAATTACATATCAATTTTGAAAAATTATCATAAATAATCCTTAAAACTATGTGATTACCATAAACCTTAACATTTGGCATCCCTGAATCAAATTTCAAACAGCTATTAATAAAAACATAAAGTACTGGCTAAAGCTACGATTTCGCAGTAAATTACATCATAAAACAAGAATTTAGCATGAAGTTTCTAAAAATATCACTTATAACTATTAGCTCAATACTCCTGTTACTCATAGCCGGTGGTTATGGCCTGAGCTGGTATGTTTCTAAGAAATTACCCACCATTATAAGAGGCGAAAAGGATTTTCCGTACAATGTAAGTTATGAAAATCTCGACATAAACCTCCTTAGTGGCAGCTTCACTATAACCAACGCTTACCTTGCCCCAAAGGACAGCCTGCAATCAGCTCTACAGGAAGGCGCATTTGCCAAAGTAAAAAGTATTGAAGTAAACAACTTCAGCATTTGGGCGCTGCTGCGCAATAACCGGATTAACGTAAAAGAAGTTATTATCACTTCACCGGATATAACCCTGTACCATCGAAAAGAAAAGTACAACACCAAAGATGATTTTGTAAAACCATTTAAAAACAGCATTACCACGGGAAGCCTGATTATTAAGAACGGCACCTTTAAAATGCTGGATTCCCTGCAAAAGCCTTTTGTTAAAGCAGCCAACATCTACTTTGGACTTACCAACATAAAGGTTGACAGCACTACCCTAAAAAAGGACATCCCTGTTCGTTACCGCGACTATACCTTTAAATGTGACAGCCTGTTTTATGATGCCGGTAAGCACTATACGATCGCAGCTAACAAAATTACAACAACCGACAGCACACTGACTGTTGAAAAATTCAGGATGAAACCCAAGCAAACCCGAGTACAGTTTACACGCATGCAACCTAAAGAGCTTGACCAGTTTAACCTGAGTGCCGAAAAAATAAGCATCCCTAACCTGGACTGGGGTTATTTGCGGGACACACTGTATGTGCATTCGCCCGAAGTAACCTTCGACAGGGTATATGCTAATATTTATCGCAGCAAAGAACCAGCGGATGACTACACCCGCAAAAAGCTATACAGTGAAATGCTGCGTTCGCTAAAATTTGATATTGATATAAAACAGCTGCTATTCAAAAACACCGTTATAGAATATGAGGAACAGCTCACCTTCAGCAGGCCGGCTGCCAAAGTATCCTTCTCGAAATTTGACACTAAGATCACAGATATCTATAGCCCGGTTGGACGTAAAAAAGGGAGTAAATTACCACCAACGGTAATCGATGTAAAATGCCTGTTCATGAAATCGTCACCATTAAGGGTCACCTGGTCGTTTAACACACCCGATGAAAGCGATGCTTTTACCATAATGGGGCACCTGCAAAATATAGACACTCATAAGACCTACCCCATTACAAAACCATTGATGAATGCCACGACCGATGGAAATATAAAAGAAGTAAAATTTACCTTTAACGGAAACACTAAGCATGGCAATGGCACTTTTGCCATAAACTATAACGACCTGAAGGTAGACATCCTGAAAAAAGATGGCAAAAAAGAGAACAAAGTAGTGAGTACCATTGCCAACATGATCGTCAAAAATGACTCGGATGACAAGCTAAAAGAAACCCATGTAGAAGTAGACCGGATTCAGCATAAGTCGGTTTTTAATTTCCTTTGGCGATTTACAGAGCAGGGACTAAAGCAAAGCGTACTGCCCAAAGCCGTGGTAAACATTGCCGACAATAAAAAGAAAAAGAAAGACGACAAAGAGAAAGCGAAGACTAAAGGGAAGAAGTAGTTTTCAGTCGCAGTCTCAGTTAGCAGTAATCATAAATAAACGAATTCATATTTAATCTCTGTGTAGAGACGTTGCAATGCAATATCTTAAAACCCAAAAAAAGAAAGACGTTGCAATGCAACGTCTCTACAAAAATCAAATTCCGACAAAAGACTGCCTATCGGTTATTTCTTTCTCCCCACAAACCGGATTACTGAACCCTGCCCGTTGTGGTATAAACCTTCATTAAGTTCAATTACCTTTTCTTCAAGGGTAATAATTTCGTAGTTATCAAAATCAGCTTTTATTTCTTCAATAGAAAATAGCGAGTCAATATCTTTAGGACCGCCAACTTTTTCATTCTTTGCTAAATAGTCAAGATGCTTTTTGCTGAAGGCTTCAAAAATCACAACTCCGCCTTTACGCAGATAGCCGTCAAGCATTTTGTGCAATTGTGATTTGATATCCGCAGGAAAGTGCGCGTAGATCAATGCAATCGCATCAAACTGTTCCTCTTTGTAATTCAGCATCTGCAGCTCCCCTACCTGATAATCGACAACTACATTATTCAATTCAGATAACTGCAGGGCTTTTTTCCGACCTTCGCCGCTAATATCAAATGCCGAAACAGTCCACCCAAGTTTAGCAGCAAACACAGCATTTCTTCCTTCGCCTTCGGCAGGAAAAAGTATTTCCTCTGGAGGCAGCTTCTGTAACTCTTCTTTAAGAAAGTTGTTTGGCTCCTCGCCATAGGCAAATTCGCTGTCACTATAACGTTCGTCCCATCGGGCTCTCCAGGCATCTGCCATATTTTTATATTTTATATTCGACTATGCTTTCAAAAACGCCAGCGTTTCTGTCAAAAAATCCTTTGGGTTTTCGGCATGAAGCCAGTGCCCTGAATTGTTTATGGTTTTTATTTCGGCTTGTGGGAAATGAGAGCTTATAAGGTCAAAATCTTCATCCTTTATATAATTTGATTTGTCACCTCTCAGGAAAAGCGTTGGCTCATGAAAAACCGCTCCTTCAGGCAATGCCTCACCTATATTATCAATCACTTTATTGAAAGCATCAAGATTGAATCGGAATCCCAGTTGCTTGCCCGGCTCAACCCAGTACACGCTTTTCAGCAAAAACTGGCGTGTGCCAAAGTCAGGCAGGTAGTGCTCCATGGCTGCTTCAACAGCTGCCCTGTCGGTATGCATAGAGAAGTCGACCGCATTAAGCGCCGCCATCACATCCTGGTGATGTGGCTTGTAATATTTCGGGCTTATATCGGCCACTACCAGTTTATCAAGCATTTCCGGATGCTGTACCGCAAAGAACATGGCAGCCTTGCCTCCCATGGAATGCCCGATTACATCTACCTTCCCTAAATTATAATGGTTGATATACTCAACAAGATCCTGAACCATGGCTTCGTAAGTAAACTCATCGGAGTGAAAACTCTTGCCGTGGTTGCGCATATCTATGGCGTGCGTCTGGAAACCGGCTGCAACATACTGCCCGGCCAGTGTTTTCCAGTTATCGCTCATACCCAGGAATCCGTGAACAATAAGAAGTGGTTTCCCTTCTCCTTGTATAACAGAATGTAACAGCATATTATTTAAGTCTTTGAAGGTACATGTTCACTACATTCTCCAGTCCTAAGTACAATGACTCAGATATAAGAGCATGACCAATCGAAACCTCTAACAGTCCCGGAATATTCTCTTTAAAGAATTTGATGTTATCGAGACTAAGATCATGACCTGCATTGATGCCAAGATTAAGCTTATTGGCCAATTCTGCAGAAGCAACATAAGGCTTGATTCCATCGTGGTTACCAAGACCATATTCGTGAGCGAAAGCTTCGGTATACAATTCTATCCTGTCGGTTCCGGTTGCAGCAGCACCTTCTATCATTGACAACACAGGGTCTACAAATATAGATGTGCGTATGTTGTTGCGTTTGAATTCGGCAATAACATCAACCAGAAAATCTTTATGCTTTATGGTATCCCATCCCGCATTTGATGTAATGGCATCATCGGCATCAGGGACCAGTGTAACCTGAGTAGGTTTGGTCTCCAGAACAAGGTCAATGAATTTTTGGACCGGGTTACCTTCAATATTATATTCGGTATATACCACAGGAACAAGATCGCGGGCATCCTGGTAACGGATATGCCTTTCGTCCGGTCTTGGGTGGATGGTTACGCCTTCTGCTCCGAACTTTTGCACATCGGCAGCTACTTTTAAAAGGTTGGGTACATCGCCACCCCTTGAATTCCTTAGGGTAGCTATTTTATTTATGTTTACGCTTAATTTTGCCATATCTTTGTATAGTGTCCATTTTCACACAAAAATACAAAGTTAAAAAGGCATAATCTGCTTATTTTTGATTATTTTGCATAATATATTTACGACTGCTCATGAACGAAATTACCGATTTCATCAATAACGACATCAAGGCTTTAAGAGTGACCGACAGTGTTGCCGATGCTCAGGACCTGTTTGCCGATTACCCTTTTTCACACTTCCCTGTACTGGAAGATGGGGTATATATTGGTTCTGCAAGAGCAGAGGACATGGAGTTGATGGATATTGACAAAACCATGGCCGACCTTCGCTTTAGCTTCGACCGCTTTTTTGTGAGGGATAGTGCCTTATGGCTGGATGTTCTTGAGGTTTTTGCCAAAAACGAGACCAATCTGCTTCCGGTACTTGGCAAAGACAATAAATACCTGGGCTATTACGAAATTACCGACATCATTACCTTTTTTCACCAGACGCCTTTCCTTAAAGAGAATGGCGGAATAATCGTGGTAGAAAAAGGTATTAATGACTATAGCATAAGCCAGGCCGCACAAATTGTGGAAAGCAATAATGGCAGGCTGTTGGGAATTTTCATCTCGGAAGCCAACATGGAAAAAGTACAGATTACCCTTAAGATAAGCCTAGGCGGCATGAGCGACATACTGCAAACCTTCAGGCGCTATAACTACGAAATCATTACCGAGCACCAGGAAGACGAGTATCTAAACACTCTTAAAGAACGCTCTGACTACCTTGACAAATACCTGAACATCTAAATCCAGCCTATGAAAATAGCCGTGTACGGACAATATTATAAAGATAATACCGACGACATCATAGAAAAAGTACTTGCTGTTTTTGACAGGTATAACCCTAAGGTTGCTTTTGAAGCTAACTTTTACAATGTACTTAACGAGCACAACCTGCTCGACAAACAATATGACACATACGAAGGTCATACAGGCCTTGAACAGGGCTTTGACCTGTTGATATGTATTGGCGGCGATGGTACCATGCTTCGTGCAGCAACCTATGTGCGCAATAAAGGCATCCCTATACTGGGCATCAATGCCGGGCGCCTCGGCTTTTTAGCAACAGTACAACAGGAAAACATTGAAACCCTGCTTCCGTTGATATTTGAGAACAAGTACAAAGTATCGCCACGTTCGCTGCTTACCCTCGACTATGATGGTAAAGGCGAGGAACTGTTTGACCTGGACTATGCACTCAACGAAATAACCGTAAGCCGTAAAGACACCACCTCGATGATCACTATCGAAACGAGGCTCAATGGCGATTACCTGAATGCCTATTGGGCTGACGGTCTTATTGTATCTACCCCTACAGGATCTACCGGCTACTCACTTAGCTGTGGTGGGCCTATATTAATGCCTGAAGTGAATAGTTTTGTAATAACTCCGATAGCACCACACAATCTAAACGCACGACCTTTAGTGATCCCCGACGATACTGAGATCGAACTGATTGTGAGCAGCAGGGAAAGCCAACACCTTATCTCTTTGGATTCCCGAATAATAACGGTAGAAGTAGAAACAGTACTCCGCCTAAAAAAGGCAGCTTTTAAAATCAACCTTGTTGAATTCCCACAGGAAAAATTCCTGGTGACACTGCGCAAAAAATTGCTATGGGGAGAAGACAAAAGAAATTAAAAATGCACAATTTTATTCTGTCAGCATACTACACCGCATCTTCTTCCGTTTTCAACACAGTATTTAATGCTAATTATGCAATTGTGGATGTAAAAAGTCTATTGTTACGGTAATTAGAAATCTATATTGTTATATTTGCAGCCAATTTGTAAGGAATGAACCGGATCATATATCTTTTAGTAGTAATCTCGATATCGCTAAGCAGCCGCGCCCAGATCAATGAACTGGGGGTTTTTGCCGGTGGCGCCAATTATATTGGCGATGTAGGGCCTACCAACTACATAGCACCTAACGACCTGGCTCTTGGTATTATATACAAATGGAACAGGAGTCCACGCCATGCGTGGAGGGCTTCATTTACCTACGCCGATATTTCTTCTAAAGATGCCGATTCTGATGAAACAGCAAGACAGCAGAGAGGCTACGAATTTAAAAACACCATAAAAGAGTTATCTTTAGGCCTTGAATTTAATTTTTTCGATTTTAACCTGCATGAATCTGACTTAAAGATCACACCTTATATATATGGTGGCGTAAGTTATTTCTGGGCAGATGAACTATATATAAGCGGAGGCGAAACACACAATGGTGATGCTAAGAGCAACTTTGCAATACCAATGACGCTGGGAGTAAAAACCAATGTAATTCCAAATTTTGTAATTGGATTTGAAGTAGGTGCACGTTACAGCTTTACCGACAACATTGACGGAAGCAACAACCCTGATTACGAGCCGTATGCATTTGGTAATCTTAATAATAATGACTGGTATGTGTTTAGCGGATTTACTTTAACATATACCTTTGGCGAAAAACCTTGCTATTGTTCAGAATAGAGCATGAATAAAACAACTACCATAAATAAAGACAATCTTCCCAGGCATCTGGCAATAATCATGGATGGCAATGGCCGCTGGGCTAAAAAGCAGGGATTATTGCGTGCCATAGGACACGAAAACGGCACAAAAGCCGTTAAACAAACGGTAGAATCGTGCGCCAAGCTTGGCATTGAGAATCTGACCCTGTATGCTTTTTCTACAGAAAACTGGAACAGGCCAAAACTGGAAGTGGATGCCCTGATGAATATCCTGGTAAATTCGCTTAAAAAAGAGCTGCCAACTCTTATAAACAACGACATAAGGCTTAACACAATAGGCAATATTGACCTTTTACCCTCTAAAGCGCGCAAGCAATTGCTTGAAGTTATAGAGCAGACCAAAGGCAACAGCAGGATGACGCTTACTCTTGCACTGAGCTATGGCTCGAGGGAAGAGCTTATCGCTGCTTTTAAAAAAATAACCGAAAAAATAAACACCCATCAGCTGTCTGCAGCTGATATTAATGAAACCACCATAAATCAGCATTTGTACACATACGACCTGCCCGATGTTGACCTTGTAATAAGGACCAGCGGAGAGCACAGGATAAGCAATTTTCTGCTTTGGCAGATTGCCTATGCAGAACTGTATTTTACAGATGTGTTATGGCCCGATTTTAGGGAAAAAGACCTACATGAAGCAATCATCAGTTACCAACAAAGAGAACGTAGATTTGGAAAGACCAGTGAACAAGTTAAATAAGCACACGATGTTTCAGAGAAGCATTAAATTACTTTTTGGCATCTTATTATTAGCAACCGGCAATAAAGCCGCTGCGCAGGATGACGGCCCACGCCTTGATACAGGTAAGCAGTACATCCTTGCCGATGTTATTGTTACTGGTAAAATAACCTATAACGAACAAACCGTTATTACCTTTACCGGGCTTGAAAAAGGCCAGGCAATACAAATACCGGGTGAAGAGATAAGTACTGCCATAAAAAAACTATGGAAGCTTGGGCTTTTCAGCGATATCAATTTCTTTGAATCTAAGATACAGAATGACAGCGTTTGGCTGGAACTTAATATTAATGAGTTACCAAAACTGAGTGAAGCTAAGATTCAGGGTGTAAAGAAAGGGAAACGTGAAAGCCTTATAAAAGACACTCAGCTTACTAAAGGCAAGATCGTAAACGAAAACCTGCTTACGACTACAAAAAATTATATTGAAAATAAATATAAAAAAGATGGTTACTACAACACCAAAGTAGCTATCAATGTAATACCTGACAGTACCAATACCGTTAAAATGGTGGTAAATATTGACAGGGGCACTAAAGTAAAAGTAAAATCGATAGACTTTACCGGCAACAGCAAACTTTCTAGCTCTACGCTTAAGAAAGCAATGAAAAACACCAAGGTTAAGGCCTTCCCTAACCCATTGCGTATCTTCAAATCATCTAAGTTTGTAGCCGATAAATACAAAGAAGACCTTCAAAGCATTGTAGACAAATACAAAGAAAAAGGATACCGTGATGCACGTATAACCGAAGATACTGTTACGTATGATACCAAGAAAAACCTGGTTTCAATAAAAATGAACATTCAGGAGGGTAACAAATATTATTTTGGTAATATTAAATACCTTGGCAACACGGTATATACAAACCAGCAGCTTAACCAGGTACTTGGTATAAATAAAGGTGAGGTATATAATGGTATCATGCTACAAAAAAGGATTGCAGACCCATCTAAACCGGATGGTATGGATCTTACCAACCTGTACCAAAACAACGGTTACCTGTTCTCTAACATAAACGCTGTAGAGGTTAAAACGGCTAACGACACCATAGATTTTGAGATCAGGATCGTTGAAGGCCCAATTGCATACTTTAATAATATTACAGTAGTTGGTAATGATAAAACAAACGACCACGTAATATATCGCGAGCTAAGAACAAGGCCGGGAATGCGTTGGAATAAGGAAGAAGTTATCGGTACCATTCGTGAGCTTGGTGCGCTTGGTTTCTTTGACCCTGAGACCATCCGTCCTGATGTTAAAAACCCGGATCCTGCTTCAGGAACTGTAGACATTGAGTGGAATGTAACCGAAAAAGGTTCGAGCCAGATAGAGCTTCAGGGAGGTTATGGTGGCGGTGGATTCATCGGTACCCTTGGTTTGTCTTTCAACAACTTCTCTGCAAGGAATATATTCAACAAAGAGGCCTACAAACCACTACCTATGGGTGACGGACAAAAATTAGCGCTTCGCCTTCAGGGTAGTACCTATTTCCAAACGTACAGCTTATCATTTACCGAGCCATGGTTTGGAGGAAAAAAACCGATTCAACTTTTCACGACTTTATCACACAGTAAACAATATTTATATAACTTTAACACACGTGATGTAGACAGGAATAAGAGTTTTACTATATCTTCAATTTCTGTCGGAATGGCTAAGAGGCTAAGCGAGCCGGATCGTTACATGAGGCTATCTCACTCGTTAGCGTTTCAGTATTACGACCTGAGCAACTATAACACGGGATTGTTTACCTTTGGTAACGGACAGTCACGTAACATCAACTACACCGTTGAATTGAGCAGGGACAACAGGGGTTATAACATTATATACCCGTCTACAGGTTCTTATTTTAGTGTAAGTGCAAAATTAACCCCGCCATATTCATTGTTTAACGGCATCGACTATGCAAATCTTGCTAATCAGGAAGCCTATAAACTTAAGAACGGCGGTGCACCATACGAAGGAGCTGACGGTATAGGTATTGGTACAGGAGATTACATCCGCACCGAAACCGTAGGAAACAGCACCAGACAGTATCGTGCTAACACATGGCAGGAAGCATCGGCCGATCAGGGTAAAGTAGATCAGCAGCGTTTCAACTGGCTTGAATACTATAAAATTAAGTTTAAGGCCGACACCTATACAAAACTTGCAGGTTCTAAATCGCACGAACTTGTATTGCGATCATTAGCCGAATTTGGCTTTATGGGCGCCTATAACCAGGACAGGGGACTTGTACCTTTTGAAAGGTTCTATCTTGGAGGTGACGGACTTGCCAACTACGCTCTTGATGGCAGGGAGGTAATACAGTTAAGAGGTTATCCTAACCAGTCTCTTGCACCGGTAGATCCGAAAACAGGTGTTCAGATTGGAGGAACAATATATAACAAGTTCTCAATGGAGCTTCGTTACCCAATAACGCTAAAGCAGCAGGCATCTATTTATACGCTTGCCTTCGCAGAAGCAGGAAGGTCGTTTGACTCTTTCCAAAACTATAACCCGTTTGCACTTAAGCGTTCGGCAGGTTTTGGTCTTAGGGTATTTATGCCGGCATTTGGATTGCTTGGTATAGACTTTGGTTATGGATTTGACCCTGTAGAAGGCGGTACACAAACCAATGGATGGGAAACGCACTTTATTATTGGACAACAGTTTTAAAAAATTGGCATGATATTTTCTAATACGTAATTAGGTTATGAAAAAATGTTTGTTTACAGTACTATTCGCTTTAGCTGCCTTAACAGCAACTGCACAGGGCGCACGCGGCATTAAGATCGCTTACCTTGACATGAACTATATTCTTGACAAGGTACCTGATTATGCTGAAGCAAAAAACCAGCTTGAGCAAAAAGCTTCAAAATGGAGACAGGAACTGGAAGTAAAACGCAATGAGATAGGCAAGCTGAAGGAAAGCCTTCAGCAGGAAAAAGCTTTGCTTACCAAAGAGCTTATCGATGAAAGAGAAGAAGAGATTGCTTTTCAGGAAAAGGAACTTATCGACTACCAGGAAAAAAGATTTGGCCCTACAGGAGACCTTATGTCTCAAAAAGCCGTGCTTATAAAACCTATACAGGATCAGGTATTTACTATTGCCCAGGATCTTGCTGCGTTAAGGAATTATGATTTTGTATTTGACAAATCATCAGACCTTACCATGATAGTTGCCGCGAAGAAACACGACATCAGTGATCTTATCATAAAAAGAATGTCGAGAGCAGCAAAACAAGAGAAACTGAGCAGCAAAGAGCTTAAGGAATTCGAAAAACAGGAAGCCAAGGAAGAATTGGAAACTAATCCTGATTATGCCGAAAGACAAAAACTTATTGAAGACAGGAAAACTGCAAGGGATAAAAAAATGGAAGAGCGTAAAGCTATCCAGGATGAAAAGAAAAGGGCTTATGAAGAGAAGCGTGAGCAAATGAGACTGGAAAGAGAAGCCAAGAAAAATGGCACTACTGTTCCATCATCTTCTGCTACACCTGCAACAACCTCAGATGCACCTGCGACAAGCACTACAGCTAAGCCGAAGGCTTCGACCGCCAAGCCTGAAGCTCAAAAACCTGCAACCCAAAAGCCAGCTACCAAACCAGCTACCGTTGCGCCTGCAGGCACAGATAAAATAGAGGTAAAAACCACTGAAGAAAAAACTGTAGACGAGAATGCCCCGGTACAAAAAACAGCTGCACAGTTAGCTAAAGAGGAAAGAGACAGAAAGCTGGAAGAAAGAAAGAGAATTATTGAAGAAAAAAAGAAGGAGAGAGATGCCGTTAAAAAAGCAAGGGAAGAAAAAATAAAGGAACAGAAAGACGGAACTTCGACTCCTGCTACTGATACTCCAAAGGATACTCCTGCAACAACACCTTCTAACTAAAAGAGAACAAAAACGAAAATTAATAATAAATACCTTAAATGATGAAACAATTGAAATCTTTATTAATCGCTGCATTCCTTTTTGTTGGGGCAAGTCAGGCTGTTTCTGCTCAGGCAAAAGTTGCGCACATTAATGTACAAGAATTGATGACGAATATGCCGGAGATGAAAGCGGCTAATGCTCAGTTAGAGAAACTTGGCAAAACATACGACACTGAATACAACACAATGGTTGAAGAATATACAACCAAAATTAAAAAATATGATGCTGAAGCTAACACTGTAGGTGAGGCTGTAAACAAAACACGTGAGGCAGAAGTACAGGATATGCGTGCAAGAATTCAGCAATACCAGCAAACAGCATCAACTGAGCTTCAAAAGAAACAGGAAGATATCGTTAAGCCGATTCTTGATAAAGCAAGAAAATCAATCCAAAAAGTAGCTAAAGCTAAAGGCTTCCAGTATGTACTTGACTCTTCTACAGGAAGTGGCGTACTACTTGCTGACGGACCGGACCTTTTAGCTGATGTTAAAAAAGACCTTGGTTTTTAATACCTCCTCAGTGAAAACACAGAACGGCTCATTTTATGAGCCGTTTTTTTTATATTTGTTATATGGATAAACGCACAAACCCTATCGGATTATTTGACTCAGGTATCGGTGGTACATCGATATGGAAGGAGATACACAGCCTGCTCCCAAACGAAGACACCATATACCTCGCCGACAGTAAAAATGCACCATACGGACAAAAAACCAAAGATGAGATTGTAGCTCTAAGCTGTAAGAATACAGAATACCTTCTTAACCAAAATGCCAAAATAATAGTTGTTGCCTGCAACACTGCAACAACAAATGCCATAAAAGAATTAAGGGACAGATATGACGTACCCTTCATTGGAATAGAGCCTGCAATCAAACCGGCAGCATTTAACACCCTGACCAAGACAATTGGCATACTGGCTACAAAAGGAACACTCTCAAGCGAACTGTTTTATAAAACCGTTGCCAGCCTTGAAGGCATAAAGGTAATTGAGCAGGTAGGCTATAACCTGGTTCAATTAATAGAGGATGGGAAGTTAGGATCTCCTGAAATAAAAGAACTTCTTCATGAATACCTAACCCCAATGATTGAGGCTAATATAGACCATCTGGTACTCGGATGCAGCCACTACCCGTATCTTGTTCCACAAATTAAAGAAATCCTTCCAGAGAGCGTTAAAATCATTGATTCCGGTGAAGCGGTAGCAAGACAGACAAAAGCTATTCTTGAACAAAATGATTATTTGAACCTTGCCCCCCATAAAAGCACAAATGCCTTTTATACAAACGCAGATGCATCCGTGCTAAAAGGCATACTTAATAATGAATATGAGGTTTTGAATAAAGATTTTTAAGACTACTTTTCTTTATCAAACCACGATGAATACATAATATAGTTATTGGAGATCCTTTCGATTTCACCGGCAAAATCAGAAGCGCTAATATCTTTAACTTTTTTAGCCGGCACTCCTGCATATATCGTTCCCGACTCGACAACGGTATTTTGAGTTACTACAGCTCCTGCCGCAATTATTGAATTACTTTCAATAACGCAGTTATCCATCACGATGGCTCCCATCCCGATAAGCACATTGTCATTTACCGTACAGCCGTGCACAATAGCATTATGACCAATGGAAACATTATTTCCTATTGTAGTAGGATGCTTTTGATATGTAGCGTGTAGTACTGCCCCATCCTGAATGTTTACCTTATTGCCGATTTTAATATAATGAACATCACCGCGTATAACAGCATTAAACCAAACGCTGCATTGTTCCCCCAAAACAACATCCCCAACTATTGTCGCATTTTCAGCAACAAAACAATCTTCGGGTATCTGCGGATATTTTCCGTTAACTTCTCTAATTACCATATGCTTTAAAAAAATCGTCCCGATAAGCGAGCCTATCGGGACTGAATTAATAATGTATTCTAAATATTAGTTTACTGCCGGACAATTACAATCGTATTTCTCCCTTTTGCAGAATAAGTTAAGACCAAGTGTTATCTGGTGGAAACCGCTGTTATCAAATCGAACATTTCCAGTCAGGTAAGAATAGGTATAAGCAAACATAAAGCTTTTGTAGTTGATACCAATGATTGGTGTAAAATACTGCAGGTTTTGTTCTGAAGTATCACCTCCATCAATGTATTGTGCACCTTCAAGGCTTCTTCTGTAAGAAAGTCCACCCCAAAGCCTACCAAAATCCATTTCTTTGTAAAGCTTCAAGTTAATATCAATAGTTTTTTCTTTAGTTTCATCAACAGCCTGGAACATGATCGAAGGTTCCCACTGTAACGATTCCTGAAATCCGAAAACATAACCTACAGTAAAAAGATATTTTCTAAGGTTATCACTTTCTATATCAGTATAAATATCTCTTTTGCTTGATACTACATTCATAGCAGTAAAGTGCGCATAAAAATCAAGGTAATTATAAGATGCACCTATATCAACATTGAAATAAGAATCTTTTTGTTTCATTCCACCGTCAACAATAGGGTCAAACTCCGGATCAAACTTAGTCTCATCAAGACGGCTTGAAATAAGCCCCGCGTTCATACCGAATGATAACTGATTCAAATCGTAATCACTTCTTGAAAAACGAATATGGTGAGCATAAGTAAGTTTTGCGCCTGTTTGAGAATGATAACCGTTTCTGTCGTTAAATACAATCGCACCTATACCAGAAGAAGGCCCTACGCTTCCATTAAAGCTAAGGGTTTGCAATTGCGGAGCATCATCCTGTCCAAACCATTGCTGACGCGCAGTCAACCTTACTTTAGCACAATTTGCCGCACCCGCCATTGATGGATGGATCAGGTATAAGTTATCAGACAGGTAATCGGAATAAACTGCGATTCCCTCCTGGGAAAAAGACAGTTGTGTTAATAACAATCCAAAAATTAAAGAAATCTTTTTAAAATTCATGTCGACCTTTTCGTTTAATGAGAATGCGCTTTTTTTAATATACCATACGGAGGTCAATAGTAAAGGCCTACCGTTTGGTTACAGTGCTCTGCTCTTCTGTAACAGCTATATTTTACAGTAATTTTCCATAGCGGTCAAATATATAAATTTTTGTCTTAGGTTGGTAATATAATCCTAATATTATTATAAAAAATGCTGTCATCTCTGACAGCATTCTTAATTTAAATTTATTTTCTTATCTCTTAATGGCAAAATGCGATTTAAACTCACGTGTTACGGTGGTTGTACCATCGAATTCAGGGTAGGTAACAGTGAACCAGTAGTCATCGGCAGGTACCGCACGGCCATTGAAGGTTCCGTCCCAGCCCTCACTGTCCGGGCTGATCTG
>NZ_JBTKVX010000008.1:0-176793 GCF_054457175.1 Flavobacterium hauense | reverse complement strand
GTCTAACTATTACCATAGCGATACACCATTGTCAAAAATATATTTATTGCCTTCAAAAGGCTATAAGGAGTATACATTGAGCGGTTTGGTATTAGAGAAGGATGATGCAGGTGTTATTTATCACAGCATAGGTGTTAACGGTGCCAAATGTTCGGACTATAATAAATACCCGTTGTTTTTTGAGCAGCTTCCGGCACTTCAACCGGATTTGGTTATCATTTCATTGGGTACGAACGAATCGTTTGATAAAATGAACAGTGCGGCTTATAAAGAGCAGCTCAATTTATTCATAGGAAATGTGAGGGCTAAGAATCCGGATGCGGCTATTTTGGTCATAACTCCGCCACCTTCGCTGTTTAAAAGAAGATATCCGAATACTTTCGCGGCAGATTATGCCAGGAACATAATGATACAGGAAACAGAAAAGAATTATGCTACCTGGGATCTATATTCAGAAATGGGAGGGCTGTTCAGTGTTAACCGAAATGCTGCAAGAGGCTTGATGAGTACTGACAGGGTACATTATTCAAAAGACGGTTATGAAAAACAAGGCAGGCTTTTTAGCGAAGCTTTCCTTAAGGCTTATGATAATTTTAAAATGAACAGGGACTAATGTTTACAGATATAGTACCGCAACTATCGGGTCAGGATGTGATGGAATGGTTTTTATACAATCCTAAAGAACCTATGCTGTTTAATACGGCAAAGTTCTTAAGGCTATTCCTTATATTCTACTTTATATATATACTTCTTAAAGATACATTCAGGCCGAGGTTAGTCTTTACGGCCGGCTTCTCTATTTATTTTTACTTTCTGTGTAGTGGGCCTTTGTTTGTGTTTCTATTGATATCATCTGTTGTAGACTACACGCTGGGTTATTTCCTATATCGTGAAGAAAGCACTGTAAGGCGTAAAATATATTTATGGTTTAGTGTTATTGTAAACCTGGGCTTGTTGGGGTATTTTAAATATGCTAACTTTCTTATAGGTACTTACAATGATGTTTCGGGTTCGCATTTTCATTTTTATGAAGTAATATTGCCTGTTGGGATTTCATTCTATACCTTTCAGTCTATCAGTTATATTATAGAGATCTATCGTAAGGAGATAGCACCTACCAAGACATTCCTGGAATATCTTTTCTTTGTTTCGTTCTTCCCGCAACTTGTAGCGGGGCCTATTGTAAGGGCAAAAGATTTCCTTCCACAGATTTATGCAAAGCTGAATGTTACCAAAGAAGAGATAAGCTATGCGTTGTTCCTTATTATAGGGGGGCTTATAAAGAAAACTGTAATATCCGATTATATCGCCCTTAACTTTGTAGACAGGGTATTCGATCTGCCAAACGCCTATACGCCATTTGAGAACCTTATGGCTGCTTATGGATATACGATCCAGATATACTGTGATTTTTCGGGGTACAGTGATATGGCGATCGGTATTGCGCTGCTGCTTGGGTTTAAGCTGCCTACCAACTTCCGTACACCTTATAAATCGTCTTCTATTACAGAGTTTTGGAGAAGATGGCATATATCGCTTTCTACCTGGTTGAAAGACTTTTTATATATCTCGGTAGGAGGTAACCGAAATGGCACATTTGCAGGTTTCTTTTTTCCTGCAGTGTTTTTCCTTGGTCTTATTGTATGGGGAGCTACCTATGGCCCCGACAGTAATATGCCTTTGATATTAGGTATTGGCTCACTGCTTGTATTCACCCTCACATTTGTACTTTCTAAAGATAAAGACAGAACCATGTTTACCAATGTAAACCTTATGACCACAATGTTGCTGGGTGGACTTTGGCACGGTGCCAGTTTCCGTTTTATCATCTGGGGTGCTTTGCATGGAATGGCATTAGCTGTACATAAGCTTTTCTCAGAATATTTCCCTGATCGAAAAGATGCCCCAAAAACAGGTGCTAAAAGAGTATGGACTTTTATTTCGGTAATTCTTACATTCCATTTTGTGGCGTTTTGCTGGTTGTTTTTCCGAGCCAAGGATTTTACTACGGCACTTGATGTAATCAATAACATAAGTATGGTGACTTTTAGCCCGGAACAATGGAAAACGATTGTCATGGGTTATAAAAATGTATTCCTGTTGATGGCGATTGGTTATGTATGGCATTTCCTTCCGGATAGTTTCTCTACATCACTTAAGAAAACATTTGATAAGACACCACTTGTTATTAAAGGAATTATCCTTGGATTTATATTCTGGCTTGTTTATGCCGCCGCCGCCGCCGGCCCTCAGCCATTTATTTATTTCCAGTTTTAATATAGGAATGTATAGGCTTACTTAGATTTCAGCTTTACAGGCTTTAATATATAAAGGGGCTGCCTAAAAAGTGCGATTCTGTACATAATGAAATGTAGTGAAGAATCTAAATGTTTGATTACTACTGGATTCTTCCTTCGTCAGAATGACAAAATGCTTTATAACCACTTTGCCTCTTCTATTTAGAAGCTAAATTTTATAAGAGCATTTGGGGTTCTTTCCAAAGCGTAAGTGTTTACCTCTTCGATACCGTTATTGTCGCTGTTTATACGGAAGTATCGGTTAATTATGTTTCGGCGATTAAAGATATTCTGTACTGATATGCCTAATTGCAGTTGTGATTTTTCGGTTGCTTTTATAACATAAGAAGCGGAAAAATTAACCTGAAAAAAAATCTCAATATTAGCCGAATTGGGTGATGCGTAAATGATCGTCGGGGTTGTTGGTGTAATAAACTCCGGCTGGGTGCTAAGGGGAGGGGTATAAGGTTTGCCTGTAAACCATTTTGACCCTAAGGCTACTTTTAGCTTTTTCCATTCATAAATAACAGCAGAATTTATAGTGTGGCTTATTTCGAAATTGCTGGGGAACTTATCGGGAGAAAAAGTTTCAAATTTGTATTTATTGCTGTTTAGTGTATAGCTTAACCATGCATAAAAGTTTTTGAATTGCTTTTGCACCAAAAACTCGCTGCCATAAACAGTATATTGTCCAATGTCATGCCTTAGCTCCAGCTGATCCTGAAAACCTTGTCCGCCGGTAGTAATGCCATTTACCTTTTTATAAAAATTCTCCAGAGATACCAGCCATCCATTTTCTTTAAAGGTCGCTCCAAAAGATATTTGGTTGCTTTTTTGTACCGGTATATCATTATCGTTAGAGAGTATCCATCTTCTTTTCTCGAGGCCTAAAAAATCACCCTGAAGCTCTACAATTTGCGAGGTAGACTGGCTTTTCATCTCGGCCAGTGCTTCCAGCTGCCAGCTTGGGGCAATCCTATAATTTACTTGAAGCCTGGGCTCGGGATATATCATACCGAATTTTGTGATATAATTAATGCGTAATCCTCCGCGTGAATGCAATCGTGCATTTTTAGAATCATATTCAAGCTCGCCAATAAAAGCATGCGTACGTAAAACTTCCTTTGCTTTGCGGCTATATGACGGTTCGTTAACCTGATCAGAATTTTCTATGCCTATTTCGTTATATTGATAGCCTGTATGCAGTTGGTAAAGACTGGTGAGCTTTCGATGATCGGCGATTTTAAATCCGGTATCAAGAATGGTATTCCCTTGTTGCATTCTCTGTCCTGATTGCAGCGAAGCGTTACTTCCGTCCACATTATAGTAAGATGTGTAAAATCCAACATCGCTGCTGTGGCGGTCATCCCATTGGGTATCCCATCCGGCAGAACCACCAAGCGTTAGCTGTTGCAAATTACTTAATTCGGTAATTACCACACTCCCTTGTGTGAAATCAAGATTGTTCTTAATGCCTATAAAGTCAACATAAAGGTTGTGTTTTTTTGCTATCTTCTGGTGATACTGGCCTGTGAAATCATAAAAATAGAATTCTTTATCGCTTTCATAGTTTATATCGTTACTGCCATCCAGGTCGGTAACTACAGTATTCTGAAAAATTCTTTTGGAATATTTGCTGTATGTTGGAAATTCTATTGCATCCGTAAATGATCTGCGGGCTGAGAACTCAAAATTTGCATTTTCATTCGCTTTGATCTTAGTATAAAAATCAACGTTGATCATGTTGCTGCCTATCGTGAAATTGCCTGAGCCTATCTCACGGGTATGCGAAGAGATGTCAACCGCACTCGATACGCTTTCTCCGTAAAAAGCAGAGGTGCCGTTTTTAAATATCTTGATTTCATTACCAAGATTTGGGTTTATGGCGGATATAAGCCCAAAAAAGTGACCTGTCTGGTAAAGGCGTATGCCATTCCATAAAAAGAGGTTTTGATCGTGCGTACCGCCTCTTACATTGATGTTGGAAACAGTTTCGTCGATACTGTTTATACCGGGCAATTGTTGCATGGTTAGCAGCACGTCGGGCTCGATCAATCCGGGGAGGATTCCGAATTTTTTAGGTTTGATAGTAAAGCTGCCGTCTTTCTTTTTAGAGATACCGGTAGCAAGGTAGCGTTCGGCAACGAGTTCCTGAAGCTCAAGTGTTTCAAGCTGTAAGACAATAGCTTTACAATCATCTGTAAAATCTTTCAGGTTTATGTTGACCGGCTGATAATTCAGGTGATCTATGAAAAGGGCTCCTGTAAGTGTTGCCGGGAGTTCAAAATATCCATCCTTTCGGGTAACTGCCTTAGTGTTATCCGGAAGCTGTATTACGGCATTCTCTACAGGATCTCCAAGCTCATCTATTATATAGGCGCAACGTTTTTTAGCTATTTTAGGAGCAAAATATATAACAATGTTTTCGCCAACTTCTTTATAGCTTAAATGCGTGCGATTCTCTATATAGATCAGCTTTGCTTTGAGGGGAATGAATATTTCAGGAGGAATGATAACGTGACCTGCGACATCTTTATCGGCATAACTGAACTTTACATTATGGTAAAGCGCCATATCTTCAAGCAGCTTTTTGAGTTCTACACTCTTATTTTCGTCCTGACCAAAAACCTTGGGGACGATGAGTAAGAGCGGTAAAAACATCAAAAGATGCCTGAGTCTTAGCATTATTCAATAGAGAGTATGATTTTATTGCCTGCTTTTTGTGATTTTAAATGGTATGCAGTTTCAATAATTTCAAGGGCATCACTAAGATTATTCATCGGTATAGAACCTGAATAGGTCTCGTTTCGTTTATCAGTAAGGTCAATATCTATACGGTACTGGCGTTCCATTTCATTAATGATACGGCTCAGCTTTTCTTTTTGATAGTTCACTTCATAAGTAAGCCATCCAGGTTGTGTATTCTCTTCAGATAGTACATCTACCTGTTTGCCATTATCAAAAGCTACGCTCATTCCCGGTGTAAGCAGTATGGTATTGCCTTTACTGGTTACTTTTACTTTACCTTCAAAACAGGTTACATCAAAACGGTTATCCCTTGCTTTTACATTGAACTGTGTACCTACTACGGTAACTTTACCCATAGTTGTCACTACGTCAAACGTTTGGCCTTTAGCTACTTTAAAGTAGGCTTCGCCATCCAGCTGCAATTTACGATTATTTTTCCAATTCCAGGCTTTATAATCGACTTCAGAACCCGAGTTTAGCGTAACCGCAGAGTTGTCAGGTAGCAGGAATTCTGTTCTTTGTCCTGCTTCGGCTAATTCCGTAGTTGTTTTTGTAGTATAGGCAAAGTAAGTAGCGCCTAATGCAAGTATAAGCATTGCTGCTACTCTTCCGATCCACGGGCTTAAAGTTCTTACTTTTACAGGTCTGTTCTTGTTTGCTTCAATGCGTGCATATAGCGCATCCATATCACCTTCAGGCACAGTTAGCTGCGCCGAATATTCTTTTATTTTGTTATAAGTAGCATACTCAGGGGTGGCCATGAAGGCTTTAAGTTCCTTCTCGTCCAGCTCATTGTTAAGCCACTTCGCTAACATTGTATCATCTTTCATTTCTAATCCCTTTTTTACTATAACAGTTGTTTCTTAAAATTCCCTACCTGAAACTTTCAATTTCTTTTCTTAATTCTGTCAAAGCCCCGTGAAGTCGCTTTTCGACAGCCTTTACACTAATGCCTAATATCTCTGCTATTTCATGATATTTCTTGCCGTCAATGCGGTGAAGAAGAAATGCGGTGCGCTGTGCTTCGGTAAGATTCGAAATGGCATTCTGAAGCTTTATCTTAAACTGCTCTTCTTCCATCAGGAACTCAGGACTTTGATTGTCGGTTCCTTTAGGAGGACTCTTTTTAGAATATTCAAGTACTACCTTTTGATGTGCGATCTGGTTAAGGGTGGTGTTATTAGCTACAGTGTATAGAAAAGACTTAGCCTTTTCCAGCGGCACATTGGCGCAATTTTCCCAAAGCTTAATAAAAGCCTCCTGGGCAACATCTTCTGCCTGTTCTTCGTTCCCGTATTTATACAGCAGGTAATTGCGAAGTGATTTTGCATGGCTCTTGAAAAAATTGGCAAAGACAATTTCTTCACAAATGCCTTTCAGTGAATTGTTTTTCATTTTGGCTTGTAAAAGTGGGTGTAAATTATAAAAAAAATGAATGTAGCTTAGTAAAGCTTGAAAAAAGTTTATTTGAATATTTTTCTTAAGCGAATACTAATTACTTGATGACGAATTCTAAATCACGGATGTACTATGCTCATTTTGCTATAAAGACTGATTGTAAAAATCTTTTTTCTGTAGCGTAGCAAAACTTAAAAGAGTTATAAAGTTGCTGTATGGGAGTATTTTTCAGTCTAATTTTGCATAAAAGACTAAAACACGAAACTATGAAAAGAATCAATTTATTAGCAGCATGCTTAATTCTTGCCGGTCTGACTGCATGTTCAGACGATGACAATAAATCAGGCGTGAACGGTAATGCCACGGCTGTTGCGAATAACCTGAAATCAGGTACATGGAGAATTACGAATTTCACCGAAGAGGGTAATGTTGAGACAGATAATTTTGAGGGTTTCAATTTTACATTTTATGAAAATAATATACTGACAGCGACAAAAGGTTCGGATACTTATACCGGTACCTGGGCGGTCTATGATGATGACAGCAATGACGATGATGGCTTTGACAGCGATATCGATGTTGAGATCAATTTTACTGCGCCTGCGGAATTTACAGATCTTAGCGACGACTGGGATGTTATGGCAAGAACAGGTACAGAGATTAAACTTATTGATGTAAGCGGAGGTGACGGAGGGACTGATTATCTTACCTTCCAGAAAAATTAATTTTTTAAAGAAGGGTATTTCCTGGTCCGGCTGTTTTATTCAAAGAATAAATGCAAACCTAACCAGTACTGTTTGTAACGATAAATGAAAAAGAATTTAAAATGATGAAAGCCATTCGCTGCGGTGAATGGTTTTTATTTTTGAAAAATTTTAAAAGCAGGTAGGGTTTTTTTAAATTTGACTGTTATATTCAATATCAGATAAAAATGATTAAAAACCTGTTTGCTGTTTTGATGTTTGCATTCCTGGCAATTTCGTGCCAGAATGAGTCTTTTGATGAAAAGACTGAAGCATTGGATAGTAGCTCGTCATTAACCGCTGTTTTAAAATCAATGTCGGTAAATGATACTGCAGAAGATAATGTAATAGACAGCACAAGTTGTTTTAAAGTTAAGCTTCCCGTTGAAGTTATCGCCAACAAAAACAGGATTACAATTGTTACAGCTTCTCAATATGAAGACGTTGCGGCAATTTTTAACCAAAGTCAGGATGACGAGGATACTTTATCTTTTGTTTTTCCTGTTACGGTTGAAGATCAGAATTATAATGAAACAGTTGTAAATAACCAGGGTGAGTTTGATGCAATGATAGCATCCTGTGTTGTGCCGGCTGATACTATAGGAGGCGATTGCGTTTCGTTAATGTTTCCGATCACGTTTTACAATTACAATAGCGGTTTCCAGATTCAGAACACAAACGTTCTGAATACTAATAAAGAGCTGTATACAATGCTGCAAAATCTGGGGCCTAATGAGTATTATTCGATAGGATATCCGGTTTCGCTAAATGTAAATGATGGTGCAGGGGTTACAGTAAACAATAATGTTGAGCTTCTTGCGGCGATTAATAATGCGTTGCAGGGATGTGAACAGGGCGGATGCACGAATCCGGGTATTCTCGTAGATGATTTGTCTCTTTACATGACATTCTCTAATGGGATAGTGAAGGATCTGAAAGGTAATGCGATCATAGTGCCGACTGACATCACTTTTACAGCTGATAGGGAAGGTAACCAGAATTGTGCAGTTGTATTTAATGGATCTCAGTTTTTACAAGTGCCTCAAAATAGTGATAATGCAATTGTTCAGGGGCAGGCATACAGTGTAAGCCTTTGGTTCAGGATGCAGAATACCAATGGAGGCGATGTTGAAAAGCTTTTCTCTAAAGGTAGTACCGATGGAGAGGGTTTCCAGCTTATGATAAAAGAGCTTAATGCACCTTTGTTTTCGGCAGGAAATTATATCGGCCTAGTAGATTTAGACTGGAAAGTTGATGCAGCACTACCTGTTGATACAAATAAATGGCATCATCTGGTAGTAACTGTAGATGCAGATAACAATGTCAGGCTGTACCGTGATGGTCAGCTGAGAAACAGTCAGAATGCTTCCGGAGCCGCGATAGGCAACGAGGCTATGGATTATTTTATAGGTAGCGGTTTTACAGGTTTTCTGGATGATCTGCGAGTCTATAAAAAAGTGCTTTCGCCTGCAGATGTTCAGGTTCTCTATGAGCTTGATGGCGATTGCAATACATGTTTAGAATAGTTGTGTTTTTTTAAATATTCAAGTTTTTTTCCGAGAAAAACCGGCCCCTTCCCAAGCCGGTTTTTCGTTTTTTATACCTTTTCGTAAATTAACTGTTTAAAAAGCCATTCCCAATAGCCTTTTTATTAGCGTAAACCCTGTATCTTAAAAATCAAATTCTTAAATTTGCACCTCTATAAAAAGAAACCCTGATTTTATGTTCGATAATTTAAGCGAGAAATTAGACAAAGCCTTTCATATACTTAAAGGCCACGGAAAAATAACCGAGGTAAACGTTGCTGACACCCTTAAAGAGGTGCGCAGGGCATTACTTGATGCCGACGTTAACTTTAAGATAGCTAAAGATTTTACTACCAAAGTAAAAGAAAAAGCGATTGGCGAAAATGTACTTACTACATTACAGCCGGGGCAGCTGATGGTTAAGCTCGTGAAAGATGAGCTTACAGAACTAATGGGGGGAGATGCGTCAGGGATTAACCTTTCAGGCAATCCTACTGTAATATTAATGTCAGGTCTTCAGGGTTCAGGTAAAACAACTTTCTCAGGAAAGCTTGCTAATTTCCTTAAAACCAAAAAGAACAAAAAACCTTTATTGGTTGCGTGTGATATTTACCGTCCGGCTGCGATCAACCAGCTTCATGTTGTAGGTGAGCAGATAGGCGTAGAGGTTTACTCTGAAGAAGGAAACAAAAATGCTGTTGAGATTGCGCAGAACGCAATCAAACATGCCAAAGCAAACGGATTCAACGTAGTTATCGTCGATACTGCGGGCCGTCTTGCCATTGATGAAGAAATGATGAACGAGATTGCAAACGTTCATAAAGCTATAGAACCTCACGAAACATTATTTGTCGTAGATGCCATGACAGGCCAGGATGCTGTAAATACTGCCAAAGCATTCAACGACAGATTGGACTTTGATGGTGTTATCCTTACTAAACTTGATGGTGATACACGTGGTGGTGCGGCAATCTCAATTAAATCGGTAGTAGACAAGCCAATTAAGTTCATCGGTACAGGTGAAAAAATGGAGGCTATCGATATCTTCTATCCAAATCGTATGGCCGAGCGTATCCTTGGTATGGGTGACGTTGTGTCGCTTGTTGAAAGGGCACAGGAGCAGTATGACGAAGAAGAAGCAAGAAAGCTACAAAAGAAGATCGCTAAGAACGAATTCGGTTTTGATGATTTCCTTTCGCAGATACAGCAGGTTAAGAAAATGGGTAACATGAAAGACCTTGTAGGTATGATACCCGGAGCAGGAAAAGCGCTTAAAGATGTAGAGATCGAAGATGATGCATTCAAACACATTGAAGCTATAATTTATTCTATGACACCTGCAGAACGAAGCAGGCCTGCCACTATCGATGTAAAAAGGAAAACCAGGATCGCGAAAGGATCGGGTACGTCTATACAACAGGTAAACCAGTTGCTGAAGCAGTTTGACCAAATGAGCAAAATGATGAAGATGATGCAGGGAGGTGCCGGCAAAAACCTGATGAGGATGATGGGCGGAATGAAAGGAATGAAGCCTTAAAAATACTGAGACGCGGTGAAACGCGTCTTTTTTTATTATACAACTGCCTGGCAGTTTCTATTGAACATCTATTTTCAAAATAAAACACGAACAATGCAATTACTGGACGGAAAAAAGGTTTCGGAAGATATCAAGAATGAGATCGCCGAAGTTGTAACCAAAATGAAGAAGAAAGGCGAAAAGGTGCCTCACCTTGCCGCTGTAATAGTAGGTAATGACGGTGCGAGCCTTACTTATGTAGGCAGCAAAGTAAAAGCCTGTGAATTTGTAGGCTTTGAGTCTACACTTATAAAATTGCCAAGCACGATATCTGAGCTTGAGCTGTTGAAAAAAATCGAGGAGCTTAACCAGGATGATAATATCGATGGTTTTATCGTACAGCTTCCGTTGCCAAAACAGATCGATGATCAAAAGGTTCTTATGGCAATCGACCCAAGCAAAGACGTTGATGGTTTCCACCCTGAGAACTTTGGTAAAATGGCACTGGACATGACAACATTCATTCCTGCTACACCTTTTGGTATATTAGAGCTGTTGGAACGTTATAATGTAGAGACTGCAGGTAAGCACACAGTAGTTATTGGCCGTAGCCACATCGTTGGCCGCCCGATGAGTATCCTTATGGGACGTAAAGGTTTTCCTGGTAACTCAACAGTTACATTAACGCACAGCCACACAAAAAACATTGCACAGATAACTACACAGGCAGATATCATTATTACTGCCCTTGGTGTACCCAATTACCTTAAAGCCGAAATGGTTAAAGATGATGTAGTAATCGTAGACGTGGGTATTACGCGTGTTGCTGATGAATCGCATCCTAAAGGTTATGTTATTACAGGTGATGTTGACTTTGAGAACGTAAGCAAAAAAGCATCGTTCATCACACCGGTTCCCGGTGGTGTTGGGCCAATGACAATTGCCATGCTTCTTAAGAACACGCTTCTTGCAAGAGAGCTTAGAAAAGATAACAAATAATATATCGTACAGAAATATAAGGGAGCCAATTGGCTCCCTTTGCTTTTAATACTCTGTAGATGTAGTGAGTTCTTTCAGATTTTCAAATGCTGCCATTTGTTTTTCAAACTTGCTTGTTGCCCTGCGGTAAGCATCACTTCCTAATAATAAATGCAACGGAGGGTTTTCTTCAAAGGCAGTCTGTATCATGATAGCAGCTCCTTTTTCAGGGTCACCGGCTTGTAAGCCATCCATATTCTGATACTTATGCAGCATCTCATTAATAAAGGTGTACTCGCCCGTAATTTCTCTAGGTACAGATAGCGTTTCCTTAGACAGGAAGCTTGTCCTGAAAGCTCCTGGAGCTACTGCCGTTACAGTAATTCCAAAGGGTTCTACATCCTGTGCAAGGCCTTCTGACAGACCAATAACTGCCGCTTTTGTTGCTGAGTAGGCCGACCATCCTGACCCCGGGGCAACGCCCGCGATAGAGGCAATATTAATGATATGTCCCGATTGTTGCTTTCTCATTATGGGTAATGTATGGCGAATTGTATTGAATACCCCAAAGACATTAATGTCAAATGCGGCACGCACAGCAGCATCTTCAACTTCTTCGAGGCTTCCGCCGATGCCATATCCTGCATTGTTTATCAGTACATCCAGCCCTCCGAAAGTGGCTTCAGTTTTAGTGATGGCTTCTTTTACCGATGTGTCGCTCGCAAGATCCACCTGTAATGGAAGGAAGTTGTCTGTAATATCTCCCACAGCTTTTATAAGCTCATCGGTAGTGCGTGATGTAGCGGCTACTTTTTGGCCTAACGCCAAAAGCTGTTTTACAAGTATCAGTCCAAAGCCTTTAGAAGCTCCGGTTACAAACCATATTTTTTGTTTCTGTGTATCCATGATTTTAGTTTTTAATTATATACAAATTTCGGGTAAATGGCTAAGAGATGGCTTTGCCATTTCAAACGCATATTTGTATAAATCAAACATAAAAAAACCACCCCGGAGGGTGGTTTGAAAACTATTTGAACTTTTAATTATTCTTTGATGATCCTGATTCGTTTAGAGCCGCTTTCGCCAGTAACGTTTACAAGATATGCACCAGAAGCAAGATTTTGAAGGCTCACGGATGCATTCTGGCTGTTTATGGCCTGTGAGTGTACAAGTTGGCCTGTAATGCTGTAAACTTCAACTTTTTCAATAGTTGCAGTAGCATCAAGATTAAGTACGTCTTTTACTGGGTTAGGATAGGCTGTAATGTTTTTGAAAGCATTTTCGCCAAGGCCTACAGTCCCTTCTGTAGTAAACGGAATTGTCAGCCATCCGCTAAATGATGGTCCGCATTGCACTCTTACAAAAGCATAGTATTGTGTGCCTGGTGTAAGTTCTGTAAGTTCTTTAGATGTTCCGGGCTCTGGCTGGCCTTCTTCAGGAAGGGTATCAGTAGTTCCGTAAGTAAAATGGTAAACACTAGGTGTTGCATTACCTGATGCTGCTGCTTCCCATGATATGGTTGCTGTAGTGGTTGTTACATTTGTAGCAGCACCATTAGTTGGCTCGCCACAATCAATTACTTCAATCTTAAAGTCATCTACGTAGATAGCACTCTGGCCTGCATCGCTGTAAGCGTTAAATCCGAAGTAGTAAACACCTGTTGGCAGATTAACATATTCAACATTAAATTCTTCCTGTGTCCCACCTGTAATGCCTTCATGTGTACCAAGATTGCTTCCTATCTGGTAATTCGGGTTCGGGTTTGTATTGATAGTGGTTTTAAGGTTCTCTGTAGATGAACCATTATTACCATACTTATAGGATATTTTATAAAGAGTACCTGTAGTTAGTTCAACTCCCTGAGTAAAGAACCATGAATTTGCTGCGTCGTTTGTACCAGTGTATACTAAAGTTTTGCTCGTAAATCCACTTCCCGGATTGTTAGCCGTTACCCATTGGTTACCTGATATCGGTTCATGGGCAATTGTGCATTCAGGAACTGCCGGTGTAGCAGCCGATTCAAAGTCAAGAATATAAGGAACAGTTGTAGGTGCACATGTAGGAGTGGTAAAGCTGAAGCTTTGTGACCATTCACCCATTACAGGCCCACAGATTCCTTTGATAAAGAAATAGTAAGTTGTACCAGGCTCAAGTTCTGTCAGTTCTGTAGTTAATACAGGAACGAAGTTTTGATCTGTTGGGGCTTCATTAGTTGTATTGTAAGAATAAAGATAACCTACAGCAGGATTGCCCTGAGCTTCCCAACTGATGGTTGCGCTTGTAGTAGTTACGTTAGTTGCTGTAATATTAGCTGGTTCGCTGCATGTCCACGGTTCTATTATAATATCATCTACATACAGATTACCTTGTGATGCGTCGCTATAAGCATTAAATCCAAAGTAATATACTCCCGCAGTCTCCGGAGTTATAGTTAGTGGATTTGCAGTGTTGAAGGTTGATGGCGTTCCTCCAATAATTTCTGTAAAATCGCCAAAAGTACTTGTCGTTGATGCAGCATTTGGGCTGGTAGCCATTACGACTTTTAGTTTTTCAGTTGATGTGGCGCTGTTGTTCCCATATTTATAAGATATTTTATAGTAACCCTGAGGCAGGTTTATCCCCTGTGTAAAGAACCATGCATTAGCCGGATCAGCATTTGCCGCATACTTTAGAGTGTTGTTTTCAAATCCGTTACCAGGATTGTTAGCCGTTACCCATTGGTTTGCGGTTGTACAACCAGGTAAAGCCGGAACTGTTGCAGACTCAAAGTTTTGAGTATAGGGAACTGTTGTCGATTCACACATTGGAGTTGTAAATATTACCGGTTCGCTCCAGCCACCAATTACAGGCTGGCACTGTGTCCTTACAAACAGGTAGTAGGTAGTTCCCGGTAAAAGATCTGTGGGAGCTGCCGTAGTCGTAGTTGTGTAATCAATATCGTTAGGATCTGTAGGAGGGGTATTGGAAGTCATATACGAATAATGATACACCGTAAACATATCGGTATTATTATTAGCTGTAGCATTCCATGTAAATGTGGCTCCCGTAGTTGTAAGGTTTGTTACTTTAATATTTTCCGGATTATTACAGGTTACCGGCTCAACAATAATATCATCTACATAAATATTTCCCTGGTTTGCTGCACTCATTGCATGAAAACCAAAATAATAGGTCGCAGTACTTTGTGCAGGGAATAAATTAATGTTCATCGTTGTAGGTGTGCCGCCAGTTATTCCGTTATGTGTTTGGAATGGGTTGTCGCTACTGGTTCCTGTTGTTCCAAGAGTAACAACAAGATCTTCGGTAGATGCACCGTTGTTCCCGTATCGGTATGATATTTTATACCATGTACCGGCTGTCATTGCAATTCCTTTAGTAAAAAACCATGCATTAGCTGCCTGAGCATTGCCGGTATATCTTAGGGTTTTGCTTTCAAATCCGTTGCCAGGATTGTTTGTTGTTGTCCAGGTGTTGGTTCCCGTGACTGTTGAACATGCCGGTAGTGCCGGTGTTGTAACTGCTTCAAAATCTTCCGTGTAATACGTAAGCGGAGTGCAGTTTTGGGCTCCCATTTGCGCGGCAAAGAGTAACCCGAATAATAAGGTAATTTTTTTCATAGTTATTTAGTTAATTTTTGAACTTTGCTAATTTAAAAACTTAACTAAATGATAATCAGTACTATTTGTTTATAACAAAATTTATTTTAATGTTATATTTATAAGATTTTTATTATAAAAAACAATTTTAATCACAGATAGCTGTACTATAATAGCATTTCATTATACTTATTTGTACATTCAGTAAAATAAACTTATGGTAATATTGACTACTAATGACTTGAAAAAATCGTAATATGGCTTTATAGTTGTAAAAATGTTATATTATTTTCAATAAATTTCACAATCTACGAATACGTTTTCACTGGAGCTGTAAATTGTGAAATTTTAAGCTTTATAGATTAACTTTAATCTTTTCGCCTTTGGTTTGGCCTCCTATTACTATTTAATGGTTTGCCTGTACCATTGTTACGTGTTTGGGGCCTGTTAGGATTTAACGGCCTGCGGGCTGCAGACACTCTTTGTGTAGGTTCTTCTTTGGCAAAACTGGCTTCTTCGGTTTTGCTCGATGGCTCAATAAGTGTATTTAGCTCTTTTATTTCGGCCGGGGTCAGTTCCCTATAGCGGCCTACAGGTACATCGAGAGAAATATTAATGATACGTATACGTTTCAGAGCGGTAACATCATAACCAAGGTACTCGGTCATACGGCGAATCTGTCGGTTAAGCCCTTGCGTAAGCACAATGCGGAATATGTATTTGCTGATCTGCTCAACCTTACACTTACGGGTTACAGTATCTAAAATAGGTACTCCGTTACCCATACGTTGTATGAACCTGTCGGTAATGGGTTTGTTTACCGTTACAATATATTCTTTCTCGTGGTTATTTCTTGCACGGAGTATTTTGTTTACAATATCCCCATCGTCGGTCATGAATATAAGCCCCTCACTGGCCTTGTCAAGCCTGCCGATTGGAAAGATGCGTTTAGGATAATTGATGTAATCTACAATATTGTCTTTCACATCAGTATTGGTAGTACATTCAATGCCTACGGGTTTATTGAATGCCAGATAAATATTTTTGGTGGTTTTCTCTTTAATAAGTTTTCCGTCAATGCGCACTTCGTCATCTGGAGTAACCTTAGTTCCCATTTCAGGAACAATACCGTTTATGGTTACGCGTCCTTCTTCGATGAGTTTGTCGGCTTCCCTGCGTGAGCAATAACCGGTTTCAGATATAAATTTATTAAGGCGTTTCAATTCTTCCATAATGCAAAATTAAGATAATTATAGCTTACTCTGCCTTAAAAAGGAAATCGTAAACCGAATCGTAGAGGGCATCACCGTGCATGCTGTGTCCCAGGCCTTTTGTAGTGATGAATTTTGCATCCGGCCAGGCAGCTGCTATTTTCTGTCCTTCTTTAAATGATACTACCGTATCATCGACATCATGGGCAATAAGGCCTTTTATTTTTATTTTAGATGCAAATACACTGCCTGAGAATTCGTGGGTCTTGATTTTGTAATGCTCAAAAAAGTGTTTTTCAAGTAACTTGAAGACATTGCTGTTAAGGCTGAGCATTCCTGCATAATTCTTTAATAAGGTGTTCAGTTCGCAAGGGGCTCCTAATACAACTAGTTTTTTTATGTATTCGTTTGTATAATGTGACTGGAAATACAAAGCTGTAGCGCCGCCAAGAGAATGGCCTATCAGATAATCAGGTTTCAGGTTTCTGACAACTACATCTACAAATTCAGCATAGCGCGGCATACTGAATTCGGTGCCGGACGAAAGTCCATGGGCGGGGGCATCAATGGCAATAATGGTACTGCCTGATTTTTTAAGATAGCCTATCAGTTGTTCCCATCGCGAAGCATTGCTTTCCCAACCGTGCATAAGCAATATCCTTTTATCATTCCCTTTCCAGGTGTAGGTTTGAAAAAGGAAGTCATTATGGGTAACCATTTCTGCATCGGCTTCTTTCAGGATGTCCGGAAGAGCTTCTTTTACGAGTCTGCCATCGCGAGGATGGCTAAAGAATTTGTAGGCAAGCCAGCTGGCTTTTTTTGGATATATAAAACTCAGTATATTAATATACAGTCCAAGCCCTTTTGAAATAATGTATGTAAGTAATTTTTGCATTGACTGACCATAGCAAAAAAAATCCCCCGCCATGGCGGGGGATTTCAGATTATATTTTTGAGAACAATTGTTCCATTTTTTCTCTTTCTTCTTCAGCAAGAACGCTGTCTACTAAAATTCTTCCGCTGTGCTCATCAGTGATGATCTTTTTACGGGCAGCAATCTCCATTTGTGTTTGAGGAGGAATTGTAAAGAATGAACCTGCCGATGCGCCTCTTTCGATAGAAACTACTGCAAGGCCATTTCTCACGCTTGTCCTGATTCTGGTGTAAGCTGCCAGAAGCCTTTCTTCGATCATTCCCTGGTATTCAGCTGATTTTTCTGAAAGGAAAGATTCTTCTTTCTGAGTTTCTGACATAATAGCATCAAGCTCAGATTTTTTGTGGCTCAGGTGAGTAGATTTAGCTTCAAGCCTTTCGCCAGACTGATTGATAGTCTCTTTTTTGTGTTCGATAGAAGCTTTCATCTCCTTGATGTGCTTTTCAGCAAGCTGTATTTCAAGTTCCTGGAACTCGACTTCTTTAGTTAAAGAGTTGAATTCTCGGTTATTGCGAACATTTTTTTGCTGTTCAGTATATTTTTTGATGGCCGCTTTATGGTCTTCGATAGCAGTTTTTTTATCTTTTATCTGCTCTTCGATAGACTCAAGGTCAGTCTTTAATTTCTCAAGTCTTGTGCTTAACCCGGCTACTTCGTCTTCAAGATCCTCCACTTCAAGCGGAAGCTCTCCTCTCACGTTCCTGATTTCATCAATTCTTGAATCAATTAACTGTAAATCATAAAGTGCCCTTAATTTGTCTTCAACACTTAGTTCCTTGATATTCGCCATATTTATAAGTACTTAACTGGATTTGTATTTTCTTCCGATAAAATGATTGCAAAATTAGGCATTTTTTTCGTAAGATAATCAACTATATAGTTTTTTGTATAGCGTTCGCTTTCAAAATGGCCTATGTCAGCCAGTAACAGCTTGCCCTCAGCTTCATAAAACTGATGATATTTCAGGTCGGCGGTCAAAAATACTTCTGCCCCGGCGGAAATTGCATTCCTGATAGCAAAACTGCCTGAGCCTCCCAATACCGCTACTTTTTTCACAGGCCTGCCTGTAAAATGGCTATGCCTTATGCCTTCAGCCTTCATTTTTTCTTTTACTGAAATCAGGAAAACTTTTTCTTCCAAAGGCTGTTCCAGTTCTCCTATCATGCCTAAGCCAATATTTTGATGGGTATTGTTCAGGCTGTATATTTCGTAAGCTACTTCTTCATATATATGGTTGCTGAAAAGAGCTTTCAGGATTTTTGCTTCCAGATGCTTTTCAAAAGTAACTTCAATTTTTATCTCTGTGTTTTCCATGAACTCACCCCTGTTGCCAATTTCGGGATTACTGTTCTCGTTTCCCTGATAAGTTCCAAGTCCCTGAGAGTTAAAGCTGCAATTCTCATAGTTACCAATGCTGCCTGCTCCTGCATCAAATAATGCATTACGCAGTTTGGTGTGATTTTCAGGAATAGTGTAGGTAACAAGCTTACGTATATAATTCTCCTTAGGAATAAGTATTTTGGTATTGATAAGACCCAATGCATCACAGAATATTTTGTTTACACCCTGGCTATGATTGTCCAGCGCTGTATGTACTGCATATATAGCGATGTCATTTTTAATAGCTTTTATGATCGCACGCTCTACATAGTTTTTTCCTGTAATTTTTTTAAGCCCTGAAAAGAGGATAGGATGAAAACAGACAATAAGATTGCAGTTTTTTGCAATAGCTTCATCAATAACGCTTTCTAATGCATCGTGGCATACCAATATTCCCGTAGCACTTATCTGTGCATCACCTGTGAGAAGGCCTACATTATCAAAATCTTCAGCATAAGCCAGCGGAGCCATATCTTCAAGTATGGTAAGTATCTCTTTTATAATCATGACAGCATGTTTAGTATACAAAAATAGTGTTTCTGTAACATAATATTAAATCTTTGTTATTGCTTTAATTTTTAGAACTGTCGTAAGGCAGTTTTTATTTATAATTTAACTATAATGTAAAGAATAGATTATTTTTAAAAATATTCTTATTAAAATTTTGCATTTTAACATAAAATAAATATGTTTGCGCAACTAATTTTTATAAAACCAAACAATCGATGAAAAAACTTAAACTAGTTATGTTCTCAGCAGTGTTGCTAGGACTTACAGCAGTATCTTGTGGTGATGATGACAGCTCTTCAGCTACAGGAGGTGAACTTAAAGGAAAATGGATATATGCTAAAGATGGTGTATCCGTTGGTGGCAAGGACCAACTAATTGATCACGTTCATACTGAAGGATGTGATAAAGATTATATGGAAATTACAGCTGATGAAGTAAAAGATGTGGAATATGACAAAGTTGATGGTGCATGTAAAGAGTATGTTTATGAGCCTTCAAAGTATACAAGAAATGGTAACACGATTACTGTAACTGAAGGTACTGAAACTTTCACAGCTACTATCGAGAAATTAACTAGTACTGAATTAAGAATAGTTGATACTGAAACAGAAGGTGGTGTTACAGTTAAATATGTATCTACTTATACAAGAAAGTAATCTTTTCTGAAAAAGATAAAAGCGCCCCAATCGGGGCGCTTTTTTTATGAAATTGTAAATTCAATACTGCCATAGCGTTCTTTTTGGCCTAAAAAATTATCTTTGCTTTACAATTCGACTTCATGAAATTATTACGCAGGCTGCTATTCCCTTTTTCATTGATCTATCTGTTGGTTACGGCAGTTCGTAATTTTTTATACACTAAAGGGCTTTTTAAGTCTTTTACATTCCCTGTGCCTGTGATCGCTATTGGTAACCTGAGTACCGGTGGTACAGGAAAAACACCTCAAACCGAATATCTGATAAGATTACTTTCGGATAAATACAGCGTGGCTACACTAAGCCGTGGTTATAAAAGAAAATCAAAAGGTTTTGTTTTAGGCAACCAAGACAGCAACGCAGATATACTTGGAGACGAACCTTATCAGTTTTATTATAAGTTCCCACAGATAAGAGTTGCGGTAGATGCTGACAGAAAGAATGGTATTGAACAATTGCTCGGTCTGTCTCCTAAACCGGAAATTATCCTTCTTGATGATGCTTACCAGCACCGTAGGGTAAAAGCGGGATTCTATATATTGCTTACTTCATACGGAGATCTCTATGCCGATGACTTTTTGCTGCCTGCAGGTAACCTCCGCGAAAGCAGGAGCGGAGCTAACAGGGCAGATGCAATTATTGTAACTAAATGCCCTCCTGATTTGAGTGAACATCAAATGCAGGACACTGCCAAGAGGCTTAAGCCAAAAAAATCACAAAAGGTTTATTTTACTTGTATAGAATATGATAACAAAGTATATTCGGATGTGTCTCATTTTGAGGTCAGTGAAATAAAAAGTAAGTCAAAGGTTCTTGTGGCGGGGATTGCAAAGCCAAAGCCTTTTTTTGATTATTTGCAGCAACCGGGTGATGCTGTTTTGGCATTTCCGGATCATCATGGCTTTACCGAAAAAGAATTAATTGATTTAAACGAACGTTCAAAGAATAATATAATTGTCACTACCGAAAAAGACTATATGAGGCTGAAGGGAAAACTGCCTGCTGACAGGTTATTTTACCTGCCCATAAAAAGCCGTTTTTTGAAAGAAAGTGACAGTTTTGATAAAACAATTTTAGATTATGTGGGACAAAGTACAGGAAACCGCTAAGTATATATCAGATAAAACCGGATTCACGCCTCGTTATGGGGTTATCCTTGGATCAGGGCTTGGTAGCTTTACAGATGAAATAGAGGTTCAGTTTACACTCAATTACGATGAGATACCGAATTTTCCGGTGTCAACGGTTGAAGGGCATTCAGGAAGTCTTGTGTTTGGGAAAATCGGACAAAATAATGTAGTTGCTATGAAAGGGCGCTTTCATTATTATGAAGGCTATTCTATGGATCAGGTTACTTTTCCGGTAAGGGTAATGAAAGCATTGGGCGTAGAAAAGCTAATAGTGTCTAATGCATCAGGTGGTGTTAATCCATTTTACAAAGTGGGCGATATAGTACTTATTTACGATCATATCAATTTCTTTCCCGAGCATCCATTAAGAGGTGCGAACGATGAACGTTTTGGGCCACGTTTTCTAAATATGCACGAAGCTTACAGTAGAAAAATGATAGCTAAGGCGAAGGAGATCGCTGTTGGACAGGGTATTGATGTGCGTGATGGTATCTATCTTGGCCTACAGGGGCCAACTTATGAAACAATGGCAGAATACCGAATGGTAAAGATTTTGGGAGCCGATTGTGTTGGTATGTCTACCGTGCCGGAAGTTATAGTGGCCAGGCACATGAACATGGAGGTTTTTGGGCTTTCGGTAATTACCGATATGGGTAATGAAGAAGGCATTCAGACCCTAAGCCATGATGAAGTGCTTGAGGCAGCAAGAATGGCCGAACCTAAAGTAAAAGCACTTATAAAGGAACTCATTATTAAGTATTAGTTTATTTTGTATTTTTGGAAAAAGTTAGAGTTATGCTTACCAAAGAAAAAATTATAGAGGCTATAAAGGATATGCCAAATAAATTTTCAGTTGATGATTTATTAGACAGGATCATGCTTTTGCAAAAAATAGAAATTGGTCTTGAACAATCTGACTCAGGGAATGTAATGTCAACTGACGAAGCAAAACAGCGACTTCAAAAATGGCTGAAGTAAGATGGACTGATCAAGCTTTGTATGATATTGAAAATATTGCTGAATTTATAGCAAAAGATTCAGAAACATATGCAAAGATACAGGTTGAGCGATTTTTTGAGGAGACTGAAATATTAGAGTCGTTTCCTTTATCGGGAAGAATTGTACCTGAATTAAAAGACAAAAATATACGGGAGATTATATTTGGCAGCTATAGGATAATTTATCGGATATTTTCAAAGGAATATGTAGATGTTTTAACTATTCATCATAGTAGCAGATTAATAAAAAATAATAGAAATTTTAAATGAAAATGCCACGAAAGTTCGTGGCATTTTTTATTTCTCTATAAAAAGGATAAGGTCAATTATCCTGGACGAATACCCAATCTCGTTATCATACCATCCCACTACTTTTACCATTTTGCCAATAGCAGACGTTAGTAACGAATCAAATAGGCATGAGTTGCGATTGCCCAAAATGTCTACAGAAACTATAGGGTCTTCGGTGTAGGCTAATATTCCTTTCAGTTCATTTTCAGAAGCTTTTTTGAAAGCTGCATTTATCTCTTCTATGCTTACCTCACGTTTTACATAACAGGTAATATCGGTCAGTGAGCCATCTGGAACCGGTACACGAATACCACCGCCACCTATCTTGCCTGCAAATTCAGGGAAAACTTTGGTAAGTGCTTTTGCGGCACCTGTAGTTGTAGGCACTATAGACTGTGAAGCGCCACGTGCCCTTCGCAGGTCTTTGTGAGGCTGATCGTGCAGGCTTTGGTCGGTTGTATAAGAGTGAACTGTTGTAATGTAAGCCTGCTCTATGCCGCAAAGGTCGTTGATGATCTTCATCATTGGGGCGGCATTGTTAGTGGTACAGCTCGCATTAGAGATTACTTTCTCCGTTCCGTCAAGGATGTGTTCATTTACCCCTAATACAATCGTTTTAATGCGGTCATCTTCGGGAGGAGCGGAAAGGATTACCTTTTTGGCACCGGCCTCAATATGTACATTAGCATCTTCGAGGGTCTTGAATTTTCCTGTAGCCTCAATTACAATATCAATGTCTAAAGCACCCCAATTTTGGTCGGCAGCATTTTTTTTGCGTAAAAAAGGATAGGGTTTTCCGTTGATGATAAGACTGTCTTCAGTATGTGATACTTCATAAGGAAGTATGCCATGAATACTGTCGTACTTTATCAGATGCGCCATAGTGCGGGCATCGGCTATGTCGTTTATGGCTGCCACCTCAATCGAAGGGTGGTCTATTAAAAGCCTGAAGAGGTTTCGGCCTATGCGGCCAAAACCGTTAATGGCAATTTTTGTTTTTTTATTCATTTCTAAAAACTGTCAATCTTGAATTGACAACTCTCAACTATTATAAAATGTGTTTTTGTGCTTTGTATGATGAACGTACAAGCGCACCGCTCTCAACATGACGGAAACCAAGCTCAAGCCCAATTTTCTCATATTTTGCGAACTGTTCCGGCGTTATGAATTCTTTCACTGGAAGGTGCTTTTTACTTGGCTGCAGATACTGGCCAATGGTAAGTACATCAAGGTTTACGCTGCGAAGGTCGTGCATGGTTTGTATCACTTCTTCTTCAGTTTCACCAAGGCCAAGCATAATGCCTGATTTTGTACGGTTAATGCCGTTGTCTTTCAGATAACGCAATACCTCAAGGCTGCGTTCATATTTAGCCTGGATACGTACCTCTCGTGTTAGCCTTTTAACGGTTTCCATATTATGGGAAACAACTTCCGGCGCAACTTCAATGATACGGTCAATATTTCTTTCGATACCCTGAAAGTCAGGTATAAGCGTCTCAAGGGTAGTGTTGGGATTCATCCTGCGGATAGCCTTAACGGTTTCTGCCCAAATGATCGATCCACCATCTTTAAGGTCGTCACGATCCACACTTGTTACAACTGCATGCTTGATATTCATCAGTTTGATAGAACGGGCCACTTTTTCAGGCTCATCCCAGTCTACTGTTTCGGGACGGCCGGTCTTAACACCGCAAAAACCGCACGAACGGGTACAGGTGTTTCCCAGTATCATAAAGGTAGCGGTACCTTCTCCCCAGCATTCACCCATGTTAGGGCAGCTTCCGGATGTACAGATGGTGTGCAGTTTGTATTTGTCTACAAGTCCGCGAAGTTCAGTATATTTTTTGCCCGTTGGTAATTTTACCCTTAACCATTTAGGTTTTTGAGTCAATAGCCCATTAGAGGCGGTAGGTCTTACAGTATCTAAAACAGTTTCCATAGAAAAAACTTTGAACAGCAAAGATACTACTTATTTGCGAAAAAAGGCAGGAATAGCATAATGTGACGATTGTAAGAAAAAAAGTATTGTTTTATTAATTTATTTTGTATTTTAGTATCATAAATTGCTATAAAACATTAAGTTATGAGAAAAATTATTTTTAGCGGACTGCTTCTTGCAGCCATGGTAAGCTGTCAGAGTGACGATGCTGCCACAACAAACAGCCAGAAAAATGACCCGGTTGTTTTGGAGTTTACATCGGTTGGTAAAGAAAATCTTTACGGGAATGGTGCAGAAGATATTGGGGAAAGTAATCTTGTCATAAACGACAATGATGCCTGGCAAAATCTCCTTGCAGAGATGACCGCGGTAAATACTTTGCCTTTGAATTTTGGGGATACCAATATTGATTTTTCGCAATGGACTGTAATTGCCACCTTTGATAAGATACAATCCTATGGAGGATTTTCAATCGATGTGGTGTCAGTAACTGAAGGAGATACACAGATCGTTGTAGATGTTGAAAAATCCAGTGGTGGTCCTGGTGCAGCGGCTACAGTGATTACACAGCCTTTTCATATCGTGAAAATACCTAAGACATCTTTACCTGTAACATTCGAATAAAAAATAAGCCCCATATTGGGGCTTTATTTTTAGTTTACTTTTATGGTTATCGGCATATTATAAGCTGTTCTTACAGCTTTCCCGCCTTTAATTCCCGGTTTCCATTTTGCTTTAAGCGATTTTAATACCCTTACTGCCTCGGTACCCATGCCCTGGCCTGGGTCGCGCACTGCTTTTATACCGCTTAGTGTTCCATCCGGTTCTACAACAAAGTAGACTAAAAGTTTAATCGTGGTAACATTTTGCAGGTCAGACGTATCAAACTTCCTGGCTACTTCCTTATAAAACTCTGAAAGGCCTCCCGGATATTGAGGTGCAACATCTACAAAGGTTTCTATTCCCCCAGGTGCTGTAGAAGTTCCCGAAGGTGAAGTTCCTGTTCCTGACGTAGCCGGTCCTACAGGGCCAAGGGTAGGTCCTGTTCCGTTGCCTTCAGTAGTTACACTGGCAGGGAGTGCATTTACAAGATCTTGTGACGTAACAGTAGGTGCTACAGGCTCTGATGTTGCCTCCATTGGCCTGAATTCAACTGTAGCTACGTTGGTCTGAGGAGCTGCTGCTGCAGGTTGTTCGGTTGCCGGTTTTGGCTTAGGAGTTTCAGGGAGCTTATAAGCCTCGATCTCAATAGCGGTTTGCGTCGGTAATTCAAGCTCACCATCAGCAATTGGAGCGATTGGATTAAAGCGGTTTATAAGCATTGGTATTGATACTAATAGTACCATAACTCCTATACCTGTAAATAATGCAAGCATGGTAGTTTTTGGGTCTTGTTTACGTAACTGATAAGCTCCGTATTCCTGATTGCGGCCTTCAAATACAAGGTCGATCCATCCGTGTTCGAAAACGCTAACTTTTGACATAGCAGTGTGATTTTTAGTTGTTAATAATATTAGGTATACATACTAAAACGTTTTCGTAAGTGGTGATATTGTAAGAATTGGCATAATTATTTATAAAATAAATAATGTACCTTAAAAGTAAAACTTATTGCAGAAAGAGCAGGATAATACGAATAAACCTGCAAAAAACTATATAAAAAGAGTAGGGTTAAAGAGATAAGGTTAGCCTTTTTTGGTAATGATCTCGGCTAATAGTTTTTTTGCCCTTAATAATTTTACTTTTACATTATTAAGAGGCTCATTTAGCTGGTCGGCGATCTCCTGATAGCTTAACTCCTGGAAATAGCGAAGCTGTATGACTTCCTGATATTGCGGCTTCATTTTTTTTATACACTCCAACAGGCTAGAAAGATTCTGTTCCTTAATGATCTTATCTTCGGGAGAAGGAGAGCTGTCGGCTACATTATAGGCTTGCTGGTCTTCTTCATCTGTTATTTCAATGAATAATGAAGAACGTTTTTTACGCAGGAGGTCGATGTGTACATTTTTGGCAATAGCTATCAGCCAGGTATTAAAGGCATATTCAGGATTATAAGTAGAAATCCTGTCAAAAGCTTTAGAAAATGTTTCTATGACAATATCTTCAGTATCGGCTTCATTTTCGGTGCGCTTTAGCATAAAGCCATAAACCTCATTCCAGAAATGATCAAGCAGGAAAGTAAAGGCAACCTGATCGCCTTTAATTGCTTTTTCGATGTGTTGTTGTATTATTTTTTGGGTTATTTCCAATGCGCCGGTTTTGAAAACAAATTGGTGAAGAAAACATTCAGTTGTGTGAAGGTAAGGATTATTTCAATAACCGGGTACCAGTAAACAGTATCTTTTTCTTTTAATTTGGCAGCACTGTAACCCATCGTTAGCCAGCTTGATAAATAACGTACCGCAACTACCGGAACCATAAACATCCAGTTGTACTGTAAAGAAAACAATACAGCCATCAGGATAAAAAACGATAGCTGTGAAAGGAAAAATAACCTAAGCTGGAATTTATCGAAGGTGCTGAAGAATTTAGATGTAAATACCTGTCTTCTTTTTTGTTTTTTCCAGGCTCCGAATGATTTTCTTGCTTCGGTATACGTAAAGCTTTCAGGGGTATAACTGATAGTTGTGTTACTTTTTGTAGCAGACTGGTTCAGGAACAGTGAATCTTCTCCCATACGGATATTCATGTGCTCAATGAATCCGTTTACTTTAAAGAATTCGTCTTTTTTATAGGCAAGGTTACGTCCTTCGCCCGAGAATGGCTTGCCTATCTTCGCCCATGCAAAGTATTGCGTGGCTGTAAGCATGTTGTCAAAACGGATGATCTTGTTCAGGAAAGAGTTTTTTACTTTCTCATAAGCACCATAGCCTAAAACAATTGTGCGGTTTGCTGTAAAGCGCGATGTCATGGCAGTAATCCATTCGTTAGAAGTAGGATAGCAATCAGCATCAGTAAACAGTAAATAATCTTTTTTTGCAGCTTTTATGCCCAGTGTCAAAGCATATTTTTTATTGCCCCAAAAGGCTTCATTATTAGCCACTTTTACAAGACGAATATTGCTGTGTTGCTTTTCGAACTCTTCAAAAATATCCAGTGTATCATCGCTCGATGCGTCGTCGATAAGTACGATCTCGAAATCGGGATAATCCTGTGCTGCTAATAAAGGTACAAGTTTCTTAACTCTTTCAGCTTCATTCTTAGCACATACGATTACCGAAACCGGAACTCTTTTTGGTGTGATTTCCTGTGCCTGGGCAAAGGCAAATTTTCCAAAAATTATAAGGTAATAAAGGAGTTGTACTACGACAACAGCAACGAAAATATAGAAAATAATGTTCAGCATATAGGCGGGCGGCATTTGTGTTTCCAACTGCAAAATTAGTTAAAACAGTCGACCTCTAATTAATCAATTCTTAAATAATATTAACTTCAGCTTCAATTTTTATTCCAAAATTCTCTAATACAGTCTGTTGTATCTTTTTTGAAAGGTCAAGAATTTCCTGTCCTGTGGCATTGCCATAATTTACCAATACCAAAGCCTGGCGGGCATGTACACCAGCATCGCCAAAACGTTTGCCCTTAAAGCCGCTTTGCTCAATAAGCCATCCTGCAGGGACTTTGACTTCAGTGTCAGATACTGTATAATGAGGCATGGTAGGGTGGAGGATGTATGCTTTTTCAAAATCCTCTGCTGGGATAATAGGGTTTTTGAAGAAGCTTCCACTGTTTCCTAATTCTTTTGGGTCGGGTAATTTACTTTGGCGTATAGCTGTTACTGCTGCGCTTATATCTTTAATGGTAGGGATAACTACATTGTTTTTAGTAAGTTCGGCGGCGATATCTCCGTATGAGGTATTTATTTTATGATTTTCTGTAGTAAGCCTGAAAGTTACCGATACAATAACGTACTGATTCTTCAATGCTCCCTTGAAGATGCTTTCGCGGTAAGCAAATTCACATTCTTCTTCAGTGAAGGTCTTTACTTCCTGGGTAGCAATATTCATGGCTTCACACGAAACAAAAGTGTCTTTTATCTCAGTGCCATAAGCACCAATGTTCTGGATAGGTGTTGTCCCTACATTTCCTGGGATCAGCGAAAGATTTTCTAATCCGCCAAGGTTATTGCTGATGCAGTATTGCACAAACTCGTGCCAGTTTTCACCGGCCATTGCCTTAACCTCTGCAAAACCATTTTCAGAATTCACTATTTCTTTTCCCTTTAGGTCTACATGAATAACCAAAGCATCAATATCCTGCGTAAGCAGCATATTGCTGCCGCCACCAAGAATGAATAATTTTTTGCCCTGATTCTCTTTTAGCGTTTCAGCCAGTTCGGCAGGAGTATGCACCTGAACGAATTCTTTTGCGAAAGCGCTGATGCCAAAAGTATTATGGTTTTTTAAAGGGTAATTAGCAACGATTTCCATAGTAAATATGAGGTTGTTTTGTGGTGCAAAAGTAAGGTTTTAAAACCTTATTCGGTAGTAAGGCCGCGGTTTATAAAATCAACGAACGGTTTTAGGGTAAGTAATTTCTCCGCTGTATTTTTTACAAAATCGTTGCTTTCAATGTCTTTGTCAGACAGTTTAGCTGTTGCCGTGAAGCTTTTCAGTTTCAGAAATTCTATTGCCGGATGGTCTTTTTCGTAATCCTTCGGAGCTGTTTTTAGAGCGTTTTCGGTATCGAGCTTTCCGTATAGTTTTGTGAACTCAGGATTTTCAACAATCTCTTCAAGGTCTTCGTAGAAGCCCGCAATCTCTCTGCGGATTTTTTTTAGCTGAACAGCATCGGGCATATGCATACCGGCAGCAATAAAAGAGGCCCCTTTTTCAATATGCACATAGTAACCTGCAAGGCTGGCATTCTTGGCACCCGGACTCATCCAGATCCCCATGTTGGTTTTATAAGGCGATTTGTCTTTAGAAAATCGAATATCCCTGTTAATACGGAAAGAACATTCCTTAAATCCAAGATGGCTCAGGCTTTCGTCTTCTTTGCTTATTTCGGCAACAAAAGCCTCGACGATTTGTTTGTAATCTTTTTTATATTCGGCATAACGTTTTTGATTACCCTGGAACCAGTCACGGTGATTGTTATTCTTTAAGTCTTCAAGGAATTGAAAAGATTCTTTTGATAGCATGATTTTGATTGATTTACGAGTAGTAAATGTATGATTTTAATCCGATATTTTTCCTTGCAGATTAAACAAGGTATAACTCTGATGTGTAGCTTTTACGATGTTTTCTGTACGTTCAGGATGGGTGTCTGATATAAATATCTGTCCAAAAACCTTATCATCTATCATCTGAACGATCTTGGCAACACGGGTTTCGTCAAGCTTATCGAAAATATCATCAAACAATAGTATTGGTAGTACACCACTCTGTTTCTTGATGAATTCAAACTGGGCAAGCTTAAGAGCTATCAGGAATGATTTCTGTTGGCCCTGCGAACCGAATTTCTTTATCGGGTGACTGTCAATCTCAAATAGCAGGTCATCTTTGTGTATACCAACGCTCGTATATTGTAATACGCGGTCACGCTGCAGGCTTTCGCCAAAAAGATCAAGAAGTCTTTTGTCGTGCAGGTGGCTGTCATATCTCAGGCTGACATCTTCGGCTGAATCGGTTATCGACTGGTGGTGCTTGTTGAAGATGGGAATGAAATCTTCAAGGAACTGCTTGCGTTTTTCAAAAAGGGCATGGCCAAGCATGTCCAGCTGTTCATTATATATGGATAAGGTATCGTTGTCAAAAGTATGATTGAGGGCAAAGTATTTTAGAAGGGCATTGCGCTGTGCGACTACCTTTTGGTAATTGATAAGCTCCTGAAGATACGCCGGGTCCAGCTGAGAAATAACGCTGTCTATAAACTTGCGGCGGGTTTCGCTGCCCTCGGTTATCAGGTCACTGTCAGAAGGCGAAATGATAACGAGCGGTATAAAACCTACATGTTCAGAGAATTTATCATAAATCTTTCCGTTGCGTTTCAGCACTTTTTTCATGCCTTTCTTCAGGCTGCATACTATTTGCTCGTTACGGCCATTTTTTTCAAATGTGCCGTCTATTACAAAAAAATCTTCACCGTGTTTTATATTTTGTACCGCCAATGGGTTAAAATAGCTTTTGCCGTAGGCTAAATGGTAAATGGCATCAAGCACATTAGTTTTTCCGACACCATTCTTTCCTGTAAAGCAATTTATTTTAGGGTCAAACTCATAATTTGCCTCAGCGATATTTTTATAATTGAGGAGTGATAAATTCTTTAAATACATGGGGTAAACGGAATCCTGATTGTGAGAACCTTGTGTAAAACAGGGCTGTTTTCTTAATAAGCCGCAAATTATCGAAAATTATCGACAAAAGATATTTTAATATTCAATAAAAATTTTATTTTTGCGACTCATTAAAATAACTTAAATGGCAACGTACAACAAAAGAGGCTATAAAGCTCCAAAACCTGAAGTAATAAACGAGGTTGAACCTGTAGAAGAAACTTTTGACGGAAAAAGCACAACTGCTGAGGTGTTTAACTCCCTTGATGCCGGTGCTTCAAGAACAGAAGAATGGGTAGCTAAAAACCAAAAAGGTATCTTTATTGGTATTGGTGTTGTAGTTCTTGCTGCGGTTGCATACTTTGCTGTTGATAAATGGGTTACATCTCCAAAAGAAGCTACTGCTGCTGAAGATATGTTCCAGGCACAGCAATATTTTGATCAGGCTGTAAACGCACCTACAGCAAGCGACTCTTTGTTTAAACTTGCACTTAACGGTGGCGAAGGTAAACTTGGTTTCATCGGAATTATAGAGAACCATTCAGGCACAGATGCTGCTAACCTTGCAGAATATTATGCAGGTACTTCATTCCTTAATATGGGTAAATATAAAGAAGCTGTAGAGCACCTTGAAAAATTTACGACTAAAGATGAAGTTCTTGACGCGATGGCTAAAGGAGCTACAGGTGATGCTTTTGCTCAGCTGAAACAAAACGATGATGCACTTGAGTTTTATGATAAAGCTGCTAAAGCTACAACTAATGATCTTATAGCACCACGTTTCCTTTTCAAGGCCGGTCAGACTGCTCTTACCCTGAACAAAAAGGCTGAAGCTTTAAAATACTTTAAAGAAATACAGGATAAATACAGCACTTCTGCAGAAGGCGCTACTATTGATGCCTATGTTGCAATGGCTGAATAAGTATGGCTACAATAAATAAAAACTTATCACAATACGATAAAAACACTGTCCCAAACGCGAAAGATTTTCGGTTTGGGATTGTTGTTTCTGAATGGAACGAAACTATAACAGCTGGTCTTTACAAAGGTGCTATTGAAGCATTGCTTGAAAATGGCACGCTTGCAGAGAATATTGTTTCATGGGATGTTCCGGGAAGTTTTGAACTTATATATGGTTCTAAGCGAATGCTGGAAACCCAAAATGTAGATGCTGTTATTGCTATAGGCAGTGTTATACAGGGAGAAACAAAGCATTTTGACTTTGTTTGTGAAGCTGTATCACAGGGAATTAAAGACCTTAACGTACAAACTGATGTACCGATTGTATTTTGTGTCCTTACCGATAATAACATGCAGCAGGCTATAGACAGGAGTGGAGGAATTCACGGCAACAAAGGTACCGAAGCGGGTATTGTAGCTATTAAAATGGCTTATTTAAGACAACAGACAAAATAAATTTAAATATTTATTTTACTGAATATCAAGCTCTTTCGAAAGAAAGGGCTTTTTTTTGAAAAAAAAATAAACTTTTTTAAAACCATAGAAAATAGTCTTACGTATATACTATTAAGTAAACGGATTTAAAAGTACATCTGACAGTATTAAAATTCGTCCCCAAAAAAGAAATAAGCCATCTAATTAAAGTAAGGTGTGGTTTTATGGCTTCCCCTTCTCTTCCTCCCCGGATGAGAAGGGTTTTTTGTTTTAAAGGGGTGTATAATTCCCCTCCTTCGGAGAGTATCAGCTACTTTTTCTTTTTAAGCTCAGCTTTTTGCATATTCTCCCGGATCCTGAAATGCACGATTTTAGTAATCAGGTCTAAAGGAAGTGGCTTATCAAATGGAAACTGGATAGAGCCCTTTCCGGTTTTGTAAGTGCTTAGTTCTTTTCGGAATGCCTCGTTGCCTGATGGCAATGCATAAAAGCCTATATGATTGGTGAAAGCGGCAAAGTGGACAAGGTTTCCATTAAGCTTAAATGTAGGCATGGCGTAGCTTATGGCTTCAGTGGCATCGGGAGCCGCTTTTTGGATAGCAGTGCGTACCTGTTCTAATAGTTGCTGTACTTCCGGTGAAAAGGCTGCTATATATTCGTTGATGTCTTTTGGCGTATTCATAAGTATAAAATTAACCCCAAAGGATAAAACTTTGGGGTTTGTTATTTATCCGTTCGCAGCAGCTTTAAGTTTTGCAATATCCAGTTTTTTCATCTGCATAAGGGCCTGCATTACGTTTTGGCTTTTCTGAGGGTCTTTCTGGGTTAGTAATTCGCCAAGATCTTTAGGGACTACCTGCCAGGAGATGCCATAAGGGTCTTTTAGCCAGCCGCACATACTTTCGCTGCCACCATTAGCCGTGAGGCTATTCCAGTAGTAATCGATCTCTTCCTGATCTTTGCATTCGATACAAAAAGAGATGGCTTCATTGGGTGTAAAATGCGGTCCACCGTTAAGGATCATGAATTTCTGCCCTTCGATCTCAAACACTGCTGTCAGTATTGATCCTGCAGGCATGGGAGCGCCTTCACCATAATGTGAAACGGTTGTTATCTTTCCGTTTTTGAATACCGATGTGTACAGGTTTAATGCCTCTTCAACGCGGCCGTTGAACCAAAGGCATGGTGTGATCTTTTGCATGATAGTAAAATTGTTTGTTGTTTGTACTTCAAAGATACTCATTGTATTACATCTTTTGGCGGTGCAAACCTGACAATAAAGAGGGTAAATCAGGACAACAGGTATTAGTGTCCGCTGAAAAAATCAAGCATTTTATTCAATGCATCTTCAGAATGCATAAGTTCTCCATTCTCAAGTGATTCTTTTGCTACTGCTGAAGCTCTTTTGCGCATAGCTGTCTCATAAGAATTAATAGCTTCCTGTAGGTTCTCATACGCATCAGATGTCAGGCATTCACTTAATTCTAAAGCATCAAGCATGGCCATATTTACGCCTTCTCCTGCAAATGGTGGCATAACATGGGCAGCATCGCCCAGCATCGTTACATTTGGCTTTGCTTTCCAATTCTGATCTAAAGGCATGCAATATATTGGTCTGGGGACAAAAGGGGCTGCCGCATTTTCAAACAGCTCGTTCCAAACATTGCTCCATTCAGGATATTCTTGTCTGAACCATAGAAGCAGTTGAGTGTTATCTGAATAATCTAAACCACTATCTGATGCCCAGTTTTGATCTGTTTTAAAACTTGCGTAGAATCCAATATCTCCATTTCCTTTCTGACCACCCAGTATACATTTAGAATTACCAAAAGCCATAACTTTTCCGCCATCAAGCATTGCACTTATGGCGGGTATGCTCTCTTTCGCATTGTAAACATTACCTTCAAGCATTGTTACTCCGGAGTAGAAAGGCTTAATGTCTGTTATATAGGGGCGGATTTTAGAGTTAGCCCCATCGGCAGCAATAACTATATCGGCATAATAAGATGACTCGTTCTTAAAATGCAGTATCCATCCATCGCCTTGTGGCTCCATCGAAATAAAATGGCTGTCCCATACCACTGTATCGGGTATAAGCGATTCCAACAGGATATTCCTTAACGGGCCGCGGTCTATTTCAGGGCGAAAATGTTCATGCCCAAAATTCTCTTCAGGTTTTGCCTCATGGTCTTTAAAAAGGATTTCTGCACGGTTATTTGTAATGATGGTCTTATCCGCACCGGGCATGTAATTCTTTTTAAATTCATCGATTAGGCCGGCCTTACGGATAGCTGCCAGTCCTGATTCATCATGAAGATCAAGAGGGGAGCCCTGAACACGTGCGTGTTTATTTATGTCTCTTTCATATACTTTTACGTTAGCTCCTTTAAGCTGTATAAGCCTTGCAAGTGTAAGACCTCCGGGGCCACCGCCAACGATGGCGATTTGTTTAGCATTTAATTTCATACCATTAATTTTTTAATTGATGAGACAAAATTATTGCTGCTTCAGTACAGATAATAGTATAAATCGGTCGTCTTTGTTTTTAGATAATTCTTTAGGGACTGCACCTGAGAATTTTTTAATCTCTTTGATAAAGTGATTTTGGTCGGTAAAGTTGAGTTCAGGGAAAAGCTGCCCGTTGGCGATATGCTCTAATGATATCCTGAATCGAAGTATATTACAGAAAGCTTTTAATGATAAGCCAAACTGTTGTGTAAAGTATCTGTTAATTTGTCTGCTGCTCCAGCCAACTTTTTCTGAAAGGTCTTTTACGGTCATTTCTCCGTTTGAAGAATAAATAAGTTTGAAGAGTTTACGTTTCCTCTCGTCAATTTCTTTTGGCGCTAATTTTTGAACGGTTTGGGTGGCTTTTTTGTGAAAGGCATCAAAATCCTTAAAGTCATTAGTCTCAAAACCCCAAAAATTATCAGGAAGTTGAGTTGCGCTGTTCAGAAAACCAGCAATAGGTGTTTTTAAAATGTATTCAACGGCTAAAGGCTTAAAACTGATGACAAATGTGAGTGTTCCTGGTACAATAGGGAGGGCTTCAGGATACGTTTCTAGCCCCATAAGCGTAACATGAAAGGGCTCAGAAGCCGATTTGGAAAAGAACAGGTCAATCCTTCCATCTGGCATGATCACGACTTCTTTTGGCTTATCAGATGGATTTTCAAACATACCAATGCTTTCTACAAAATCACTTATTGATTCTTCAGGCGGAACAAATTTGTAGTTGAAGTTTTGGCTCATTGATGGTGTTTATCTCTTATATAAAGCTAAATAAAAAAGCCGAACTATTTTGTCCGGCTTTTCGATATATAGTATGCTTATTTATTAAACTACTTCGTGATGGCTTTCTACCGATGTAAGGTACCGTTCTGCGTCAAGAGCAGCCATACAGCCTGAACCTGCAGCGGTAATTGCCTGACGGTAATCTTTATCCTGAACGTCTCCCGAAGCAAATACTCCCGGAATGTTAGTTTTAGTTGATTTTCCTTCGGTAATAAGGTAACCCGTCTCATCCATGTCGAGCTGGCCTTTAAAGATATCGGTGTTTGGTTTGTGGCCAATAGCGATAAATAAACCAGTAATAGCGATCTCATGTTTATCTCCGGTTACGTTATTTACGATCCTAAGGCCATCAACTACCTGGTCGCCTATAACTTCATCAACTTCACTGTTATAAAGTACAGTAATATTTGCTGTGTTTTCAACACGGTGCTGCATTGCTTTAGATGCTCTCATTGCATCTTTACGAACAAGCATTGTTACACTTTTACAGATGTTGGCAAGGTAAGTAGCCTCTTCAGCAGCAGTATCTCCTGCACCTACGATTGCTACATCCTGGTTGCGATAAAAGAATCCATCACATACAGCACATGCAGATACACCACCACCTCTTAGGCGTTGTTCACTTGGAAGTCCAAGGTATTTTGCAGTAGCTCCTGTAGAGATGATTACGGTTTGAGCGTGTACTTCTTTATTTCCGTCAATGATAACTTTATGCCATCCTCCGGCTTCATTACTGAATTCTACAGCAGTAGCCATTCCGATTCGTACCTGCGTACCGAAACGTTCTGCCTGTTGTTGTAGCTGAACCATCATCGTAGGCCCGTCAATACCTTCTGGATATCCCGGGAAGTTATCAACCTCAGTTGTTGTGGTAAGCTGTCCGCCTGGCTCCATGCCTGTATAAACTACCGGTTTCATATCAGCTCTTGCAGCATAAATCGCTGCTGTATAACCTGCAGGGCCTGATCCTATGATAAGGCACTTGATTTTTTCTATTGTCTCAGACATAATTTCGTGGTCTTAATTTGGTATGCAAATGTATGTTTTAATTGAAAATATAACTACGGAAAGTTATCAGTTTTAGCTATTGAAAAATAAAATTCGCTTATCGTTTTGAGATATCGATTTTAGTAGTATATTTGCACCGCTCAAATGGAGTAATCCACTTTGAATTCGGGGTGTAGCGTAGCCCGGTCATCGCGCCTGGTTTGGGACCAGGAGGTCGCAGGTTCGAATCCTGCCACCCCGACAACAAAATCCCTCTTGCTTTGCAGGAGGGATTTTTTTTTATCGAAACTAAGCTTGCATGAAGTTTCTCTAAAACAAAAATTACTGCGGTTTTAAAAACCGTAGAAGGATTTAGTTTTATCAATTCCATCTACAGGATCATGAAATAATCCTGCCACCCCGACAAAAGCAGAACGGAAATGTTGTGCTTTTTCATTTATATATAGCATTCATGTTTTTAACGATATAAAGTGGTTTGTAAGGGTAGCAACCATATATCGTAAATTTTAAAACATTAATTAAGTATTAAATATTTGATTTTAAGTGTATTGTGGGTTTGGTTTTAAAATTGTTTGGTACCTTTATAGGTGTAACAATCCAAAAAATAGTAATCTAATAAATCACAAGACATGAGTACAATCAAACTTAAAGACGGAACTGAATTTTATTACAAAGACTGGGGAACTGGGCAACCGATTGTTTTTCATCATGGGTGGCCATTATCAGGTGATGACTGGGATGCACAAATGATGTTTTTCCTTAAGCAGGGATACAGGGTTATCGCGCACGACCGCAGAGGACATGGCCGTTCAGGCCAAAGCTCTGAAGGCAATAATATGGAGACTTATGCCGCAGATGTTGCTGAACTGACAGCTGCCCTTGACTTAAAAGATGCTATACACGTTGGGCACTCAACAGGTGGGGGAGAAGTGATTCGTTATGCTGCCAAGTATGGAAAAGGCCGTGTTGCAAAAGCTGTTATAATCAGTGCAGTTCCACCGATAATGCTACAGAGCGAATCCAATCCTGAAGGTATACCATTATCAATTTTTGATGAGATACGTAAAGGAACCGGATTTACCAGATCATCTTACTTCTACGATTTCCCGATACCATTTTATGGATGGAACCGTGAAGGCGCTAAAATTGACGAAGGTATCAAACATAACTGGTGGCGTCAGGGAATGATGGGGTCTGTTCTGGCTCATTATGAAGGGATAAAAGCCTTTTCGGAAACTGATTTTAGAGACGACCTGAAAAGTCTGGATATTCCTGTGCTCGTACTTCATGGCGAAGATGACCAGATTGTGCCTGCACATCAGGCGCCAAAATCGGCAGCTTTGCTTAAAAATTCAAAACTAATAACTTACCCGGGTTTTCCTCACGGTATGCCAACCACAGAAGCTGAAACCATAAACAAAGATATTTTGGCTTTTATCAAGTCATAAAATTAAAATTGAGTGAATATAAAAAGCCGAACATTTGTTCGGCTTTTCGATTTTATAGTAACAGCATATTACATCTCTTTCTTATACAATACTGCGCTGTCGGCAAAGTTGGTTACCTGTACTTTTGGTTTACCAAAAAGCTCTATCTCCGCTTTTCCTGATGCAGCAATAGTGATGTTTTCCAATGCATTTATATTGCAGTGTGTGTAACTTTCGGCGGTTAGTTCCAGATTTTTTACAGCGAATTTTTTTCCTGTGAACGATGCATTGTTGTCTACACGAATTTTGCCTTGTGCTGCATCACCCTCAATAACAGCAGCTGTTTTTTGGTACAGGTCTATTTTTGCCATTTGTCCTGCTGCGATCAATGCTTTCAATTGCGAACTTTTGCTTAGTTCTACAGTAATATTATCGCCCTGGAAGTTTAATTCGGCAGTAGCTTTGTCATTCATGATCAGCGTGAAGTTAGCCGATTTGACATTAAGATACGATTTCGAAAAGTCAAGATTTTTTAGGGTAATATTCTCGAGCTGAAGATCGGCAAGAGCATTTATGGTTACCTCATTTTTGGCCGTGATGGTCTTCAGGTTCTCGGTATAGGTTACACGTATACTGAATTTTTTTGCTCCAGTAACTTCTTTATCGGTATAAAGGCGAAGGGTAGTGCCGTTAAGGTCGGCTTTTATGATTTCATGAAGGTTGTCATCAGCTTCTATCTCCAGGCTTTGGGTTGATCCTTTAGATAAAAATATTTCGATGTTATCTTCAACTTCAAGGTTTTCAAAACTTGCAATTTCTTTTTGAGTAACAGTTACAATTTTTGAGCCTTTTAGCTTTTCTTTTTTCTGTGCAAAAGTAAATGTGGTGAAAATAAGCGCAAACAGGAGTAAGAGAACTTTTTTCATTTGTAGTTTCATTTTTTATTGGTTAGCGCAAATATATAAAAAACACCGGTGTGCTGCCGGTGTTTTATGTTGTGTAAGCTAAAATTATTGTGCTGCCTTGTGGTCGTAGCTCAGTACGCGGGCCATTTTCCAGTATCCGTCTTTCAGCAGCCATACATGAGTGAATTTAGCTGTTCCTGTCTTTGTCTCTTTACCATTCTCTGCGCTATAAAAATCGTGCTCGCCAATAAGTATCGCACCATAACCATCCAGCGGATATACCTTAAAGGTTTTTATGACAGGTTTACGTATTATTTTACGATGCTGATCATTGCAGATATTGTTTTTCATAGTCTCTGAAAATTTGTCCAGGCCTTTGCTGTATCCTCCTTTATCATGGTAGAACTCCAGATCATTTGTGAAAAACGTTTTTACTTTTTCGAGATCACAGGTGTTGTAAGCATCAAAAGCTTCGGCATCGAGTGCAATTATTTTTTCAGTAAGAACCGCTGTGTTTTCGGGATAAATTTCATTTTGGGCATGGGTAGCCATGGCAACAAACAGGGTTGCTATCCGGAGTATTGTTTTCATAAAGAATATGGATTAAAAAAGCCTCCCGACCTGGGAGGCATTAAGTGTTATTAGAGTTGTGAAACTATACCGCCTGAGCTGGCATTTTTCTTAAGCTCTTCAGGAGTAGATGTGAAATAAACATGTCCTCCGCTAGAGGCATCTGCCGAAAGTTTTTTGATCGGATTTACAGTAGTGTTGCCACCACTCGAGGCATCTGCTGTTACAGTCTGTGCTTTAAGCGCTTTTGCATTGATGTTGCCGCCACTCGATGAACTTGCTTCAAGTTTTTCGGCAAGTCCGTCTATTTTTATATGGGCACCACTACTGGTTTCGCAATCTACATGTTTCGCATCAATACTAACTTCAATGCTGCTTCCGCTGCTTGAAGAAAGTTTTACCGATTCCCCTTTGATAGAACCTTCGCTTTTTATTGATGCACTGCTTTCGGTAGAAAGGGACCTGATGTCAGGCATGGTTACAATAATTGTCTTTTTACCGCTACTAATGTTCGTGTCTGCTGTAATGATCAACTCACCACCTTTAACTTCTGTCTTAATATGTTCCTGGAGGTTTTGGTCGGCTTCAACAGTAACTGATTGCTCCGGTCCTTGCTGAATTATTACTTCGAGTGCCCTTTCTGCCGAAACTGAATTAAATGTTTCTGTAATCTGGCGTTTTTGGGAGGTTGCATTTCCGTCTCCGTCTAAGGATTTAAAATCGAAACCGCATGAAAGGCATAATAATGACAGTACTATGGCAACCATAGCTTTGGCAATATGAACAATAATTTTTACCATGAGAATGTATTTTTAAATTATCTTCTTGTTTTTGTCCTGATATTCAGAGTGTCAACGTTTACTTTAATATCTACATCCTTATCAGATATATGTATCTCGCCTTTACCTTTACCATTGAAATGTAAATTTGCTTCTTCGGGAGGTCCCGGTGGAGCAGGGATCACTTCTCCATTTTGGTCATACATTACATCTTCGTATTCCTCATCATGAGGGCAGGTAAGACATTCTACCTTGTCAGATTGCATCATGTATTGCTGCTCATTGGCATCGTCCCACTGCATGTCGAAGAAACTATTATCTGAATTATCGTATTCTTTTACGCTGTCGTCACATTGAAAAACAGTTCCTTCAGGCAGGTATAAATAGATCTCCACCTTCTGATTGCGATATTTGTTAGCAAGGTCTGTTAACAGATAATTGTCTAAAGTTAAAGTATTTCCTTCAAATTTGAAATTATATTTAATTTTTTCGGCTCTTTTACGTGCTTCCGACGATGTCCTGCCGTTCGCTATTTTTTCTATCTGTATAAATGGTTTGCTGCCATCAGTTTTCAGGATAGTAAAATCGATATCATTTGTATAGATAACGTCATTACCTATAGAATCCTGAGTGAAACGGAAGTCATGTCCCTGATAAACCGATTTTGAGAAATAATCGTTGTATGCAAATTTGATATGAAGCACTTCATCCTGGACCAGGTTAATATCATATTTAGAAACCGTTTTGCCTTCGTCGTTTATTTCTCTCCCCTGACTGATCCCCATGTAAAGTATGCTTACAAAAGATATTACCCATATTGCCAAAAGCGTGAATTTTGTAATGTTTCCAATTGGTTTCAGGTTGTCTACTAATATTTTTAATCCAAGAAGGAATATCATGAACAATGGAATCGCTACAGTAAAAAATGCTGCTGTACCCATCAGCCATATTGGCGTATCAGTATAGTTGAATCCGCTCACCCATGGATGCCACATCGAATTTTTAAATGATGAAGTGAATAACAACGAAAAATAAAATACAACCATCACACCAAGCATTATCGCTGCTGTAACCGCTATCAGGGCGCCTATTACTTTTGCAAAGCCTTGAAACAAAGCTGAAAATACAGCACCAATACCGCTGCCTAATTTTTCTGCTCCGCTTTTCGCATTGCTTCCAAGTTTATCGTAGTCAACATTTTGAAGCTTCCCGGCAATGGTATCAATTTCTTCCTTTACCTTTTTCTCGATATTAGAGATATTGATGGGCTCGCCAGTCATCTCCAGCTTTTCTGTAGTGGTTATGGCCTTTGGGATCAGTATCCATAATAAGATATAAATAAATACGCTTGAACCAAACGAGATAAATAAAGAGAGAATAAAAATGATCCTTATCCATAAAGGGTCAATTCTCATATAGTGGGCAAGTCCAGCACATACACCACTTATTATGCTTTTATCACCATCCCTGTAAAACTTTTTGGTTTTTGGAGCATAGTTAAAGTCAGGCGCAGTGTAATTGCTTTTGTCTCCTGTAGTTTCTTCATCTATCCTGTAGTCTTCGGGTTGGCCCATTACAGCCATGATCTCATCTACTTCGGTATTGCTTACAACCTGCTTGTCGCTTTTAAGCTTTTCAGAAAGCAGTTCGGCAATCCTTCCTTCAATGTCGCTCATGATCTCGTCTTTACCGTCAGGTGAAAGAGAGCGCCTGATAGCGTCAAAGTAGCGGTTTAACTTTTGGTAGGCATCTTCATCTATGTGAAAATAGAGCCCTCCTAAATTTATACTAACTGTTTTGTTCATGGCTATGCTTTTTGACTGGTTATTATGTTTACTGCGTCGGATAACTCCGTCCAGGTAATATTAAGTTCTTTTAAAAATTCTTTTCCTTCATCGGTCAGGCCGTAATATTTACGCGGTGGGCCTGATGTTGACTCTTCCCAGCGGTAACTGAGCAGTCCATCGTTTTTTAACCTTGTAAGCAGCGGATAAACGGTTCCCTCTACCACAAGCAGCTTAGCGTTTTTTAGCGTGTCAAGGATTTCCGACGTGTATGCATCTTTTTCTTTCAGCACGCACAGGATACAGAATTCCAGAACGCCCTTACGCATCTGGGCCTTAGTGTTCTCAATATTCATTAGCTTTCATGTTTTTTAATTCACTTTCTTTTTTGGGCATGTGCCGCGTTCTCCTTAAAGCCTAGTTATTTAAGGCTAATTTAAGGTTATCTCTTTTTATAGCATATACGTTTGTGCCTAAATTCACTGTAGACGGTGCACCATAATAGGTAATTGATGATGAGTTGTCAGCATCGGCACTTATCGATTTTACTGCATTTACAAAAGCTGTCGAGGCATTTATAGTTTTTACATATGCCTCCTGACAGAAAAACTTGCCGGCGATCAGCGAACCATTATTGCATATCACATTTGTTGTCTCTGCGCTTCCTGTAATTTTTATAGTTCCTCCCAGGGCTTTACCGTCAAATTCGGCCGTGTTTATCATTCCCCTGAACATTGACCCTGATTCTGCCTTTACGGTAAGCTTTTTACTGCAGTTGGCTTCTCCTGTAAAAGTAGCTCCTGAAGCGAGTTTTACAGTAATCTCATCTGCCGAGAGCTTGCCGCTTGCTTTTATCGATGCTCCTGTAGCTGCTTTAAAGCTATCTACATCTTCAGCAGATACATACACTTTGGCCGTTCCATGCATAGCCTCACCATTAGCAGACTCTCTAAGATATATCTTAAGGGTTCCTTTAGTGAATTCGGTTACAATGTTCTCTAAGTTAGCCTTACTGTCAGACTCTACTTTTAATGAAGTGTCCTTACTTTGTGTAAAGACTACCTCAATACCATTTTTTACTTCAAGTGCGTTAAAGCTTTGGCTTTTTCTAGTTTCACTTGTTTGTGCCTGTGCGCCCATTCCTGTTAGGACTAAAAGCGCTGTGATTGCAAATTGTTTCATAACTGATTCGTTTTTGATTTGATTGATGATTGAACTCTGATTACTGCCGTGATTAAGGGCAGGCCTGCTTATTGCAGACAGGTTGATTGATTTTATTTTTGATGATTGAACTCCTGATTATTTCTGTTTTTGCTGTAGTTTTTTTACGTTTCTGATTACTTCTGTTATTATTTCTTTTCCTGTATCACTTGTGTTTGAGAGGATGTTTCCATTTTCTTCTATGAGCACGGTTACTCCATTTTTAGCAGGTGTTACCCTGACTTCTGTTTTTTTATTCCTGTAATTTATAGATCCGCCGGGAGTAAGTGTTGTTATTGTTGTACCTTCAGTATTAAAGGTAGCATTGCCCTCCATTTGTATCTCAATATCGTTCAGGGCATTTTTTAAAACCATTTCCCTTTTTATTTCTCCCTCACTATTATAGGAGTAGCTGTATTTAATATTGCTGTCGTTTGAATTGCAAGACACAAACAATATCACTGTTACTATTGCTAGTATAGTTTTCATTATCTGATAAAATTTATTGTTAGTGGAAATTTATAACGCTCTCCGTTATTGTTTTTTACCGCTGCATAAATAATCAGGAACAGTTCGGCTGTCTTTAATAGTACAACCATGCAAATGGCAACAACTGCGATAATCATAAGGATTGTGATGTTGCCAAGGGTGAATTGTTCCATTATCCATTCTCCGTCGGTATCTATGATAAGATTCATGTTGCTGAAAAATGTGCAAACGAAAATTACGATGGCAACAATTGCCAAAACAAATGAATATAAGAACAGGCTTAATTGAAAATTGATTGCCTGCTTACCGTTATAGTCTACAAATTCAGACTCGTTTTTTTTCAAGCTCCATAGTAAAGCTGGGAATATAAAGTTGCCCAACGGAATGAAATACTGAGTTAATGCGCTCAATTGTATTATAGTAGCTGTATTTTTATTTGCTATAGTTTCCATAGTATAGGTTTATGTCTATTAATATTCTATGCAAATATATGGCTATTGAAAGGTATTGTGCAATACAAAGTACTGTAATTTAACAAAATTTTAACAATTTTTAATTTAAGTATTTATGTGTATTTTAGCTGAAAATCATGCTATAATGGAATTTACACCCTCAAAACTCAATACATTCCTTTTTTTTAAACTTCCTTCGGCATACTGGAGTGGGGTAAGAGTAAAAGCAATAAGTGAAACGTCCTGCACAGTTACCGTAAAGCATCGATGGTTCAATCAAAATCCGTTTGATTCCATGTATTTTGCTGTACAAGCCATGGCGGCAGAGCTTACTACAGGAGCTTTGGTTATGTATCACATAAAAAAGAGCGGAAAGAAAATATCTATGCTTGTAGCTAACAACAAAGGTAATTTTACAAAAAAGGCAAGAGGCAGGATTACTTTTAGCTGTAACGAAGGCCATATTATACAAGAAGCCATACAAAAAGCAATTGCTACCGGTGAAGGGCAAACCTTTTGGATGATATCAACTGGAAAGGATGCTGCCGGCGATCAGGTGTCTCAGATGGAATTTGAATGGAGCATTAAGGTTAAATAAGCCCTTATTAAAAATAAGTTAAAAACTTATTTATTAGGCTGCGCATCTCTATATTTGAATACCAAAAAAACAGATATGACGGTTTTAATAACAGGCGCTACCGGACTTGTAGGATCTGAATTGGTATCGCTGCTTCTAAAGAACGGCATATCCATAAATTACCTTACCACATCAAAAGACAAAGTGCAGGAAGAACCGAATTACAAAGGATTCTTTTGGAATCCTGTAACGGGAGAAATAGATGAACGCTGTCTTGAAAATGCCGATGCCATAATAAACCTGGCAGGTTCTTCGATATCCAAACGCTGGACCGAAACGTATAAGAAAGAAATCCTGAACAGCAGGTTGCTTTCCATTTCCGTGCTTCATGATCTGCTAAAAAACAAACCTAATAATGTTCATCATTTCATTTCGGCTTCTGCAATAGGTATATATCCAAGCAGCTTTGACAAGGTCTATTCCGAAGACGAAACACAGTTTGATAATTCTTTCCTTAGTCAGGTTGTACAGCAGTGGGAAGCCGCTGCAGACAGGATTGAGGCTCTTGGAATAAAGGTGTCAAAAGTTCGTACGGGATTGGTGCTTTCTGGGCATGGCGGAGCTTTAAAGGAGCTTTCGGGGCCTATTAAGTATGGACTGGGGTCTGCTTTTGGCAGTGGCGAACAAATGCAGTCATGGATTCATCTTGATGATTTAGCCGGAATTTATGCGTATATATTGCATAACGAGCTTGAAGGCATATACAATGCTGTTGCGCCACATCCGGTAACTAATGACACCCTAATAAGACTTGCAGCTAAAGCTATGGATAAGCCTTATTTTATGCCTAATATGCCGAAATTTGTCATGGAACTGATCCTCGGCGAAATGCATACATTGTTATTTGACGGCCAGAATGTCAGTGCAAGGAAGATTATAAGTGAAGGCTATCAGTTTAAATACCTTTCGCTGGAAAAAGCACTCCTAAAAGAATTAGGCTAATAGATTTTAGATAATAGTATTGACAAGCGATATTTTTTCAAAGTGAATTTAATCTCTCAATTCTAAATCTCACTTCTCGCTACTTTTCCTGGTGGTTACACTTACCTTTAACTCAATATTGTCATCTATATATTGATTTCCCAAATTTTCAATTGCACTTTTTGAGTTGTAATTGATGTTCCATAATATCCTGTTTATTTTAAAGCTTTCGCTATTTATAACGACAAGAGAATCGTTTACAGTAACAATTGCCGGAAACGTAATGTTTTTAGTAGTGCCTTTTAATGTCAGGTTTCCCTCTACCATTGTCCTGTTGTTTGCAGTTGTCAGGTTTGTAATCTCAAAAGTACCCGTAGGATATTTATTAGTGTTGAAGAAATGATCCTCATTAGCTTTGTCGCCCAGTCCTTTAAGATGGTTTTCAAGATTGGTTTTGTTCTTGCCATCTTTCGGATCAGTAACGGTAATGCTTTTCATGTTGATGGTAAACTTCCCGGTTACCAGCATGCCATTCTTAACGAATAAGGTTCCGTTAGTTAATTTAATAGTTCCTGTATGTTTGCCGGTTGGCTTTGTGCCTGTCCAGTTAATATTGGAAACAAGAGTATCTGCGCTATATTTTTCTGATGCGGGAGCAACAGGTTTGGGTAACTCTGCTTCGGTAATTACAGCTTCATCTGCTTTGCTTTCTTTCCTGCATGAGGTGGTCAGGACTATGCCTAATACTGCCACAAAAAGTTGTTTTTTCATGGTTTTGAGATTGGGAGTTAATTTAACTATCCTTAAAAATAAGAAAAATAGCAATGACAATTTGACATTTTGCAGCTTTTGGCAATACTTTTGCAATTCGCTAAAGCGAACAAAACAAAATAATGTTTAAGAAATTATTTAAGAATATGAGCCAGGAGAATTCTGAAAACGTAGAGAAAGACTTAACACAAGACGGAATAGTAAATGAAAATGAAGCGGGTGCGCAGCCGGAAGGCGTTGCGTCTGCCGAAGAGCTATCTGTTGAAGAAAAGCTAGGCGAGGATCTTGCTAAAGAAAAAGATAAGTTTTTACGTCTGTTTGCTGAATTTGAAAACTATAAAAAGAGGACATCTAAAGAAAGAATGGACCTTTTTAAAACTGCTAACCAGGAAGTGCTTCAGGCACTGCTTCCTGTACTTGACGATTTTGACAGGGCTATGACACAGATCTCAAAATCGGAAGATGAGGTATTGCTTAAAGGTGTAGAGCTTATTCATAACAAGCTTAAAGATACCCTTGTGTCTAAAGGATTGGAGCAGGTAGAGCTTAAGGCAGGTGATGCATTTGATGCAGATTTTGCTGAGGCTATTACACAGATTCCTGCGCCAACTGCCGACCTTAAAGGTAAAATTGTTGATGTTGTTGAAAAAGGATACAAGTTGGGCGACAAAATTATACGTTTCCCTAAAGTTGTTATTGGTAACTAATTTAAACCTGTTAGCATTACAGTAAGATGAAAAAAGATTTTTACGAAATATTAGGTATTGACAGAAGCGCGAGTGCTGACCAGATAAAGAAGGCGTACCGTAAAAAAGCTATTGAATACCACCCCGACAAAAACCCGGGGAATAAAGAAGCCGAAGAAAAATTTAAGGCTGCAGCTGAAGCTTATGAGATATTAAGTGATGCAGACAAAAAGGCACGTTATGACCAGTATGGTTCTGCGGCATTTGACGGTACAGGCGGCTTTAACGGCGGCGGAATGAACATGGATGATATCTTCAGCCAGTTTGGTGATATCTTTGGTGGAGCATTTGGCGGCGGCTTTGGTGGTTTTGGCGGTGGCGGTGGTCAGCGCAGGATGAAAGGAAGCAATCTTCGTATCAAAGTAAAACTTACGCTTGAAGAAGTTGCTAATGGTGTTGAGAAAAAAGTAAAAGTAAAACGTAAAGTACAGGCTAAAGGAGTGTCTTTTAAAACATGTCCTACCTGTAACGGAGCGGGCCAGGTAATGAAGATTACCAATACCATACTGGGAAGAATGCAGACTGCAGCCACTTGTCATACTTGTGGAGGCACAGGACAGATCATAGAGTCTAAGCCTAATAATGCAGATGCCCAGGGTATGATAATGGAAGACGAAACTGTATCGATTAAAATACCTGCAGGTGTTGTAGATGGTATGCAGCTAAAAGTTGCAGGAAAAGGTAACGACGCTCCGGGCAACAATAGTATTCCCGGAGATCTTATTGTAGCGATTGAAGAAGTTGAGCACGAAACACTTAAGCGTGAAGGTGAAAACCTGCACTATGATCTTTATATAAGCTTTGCCGAAGCAGCTCTTGGAACATCGAAAGATATTGAGGCTGTAAACGGAAAAGTAAGGATAAAATTAGAAGAAGGTATTCAGTCCGGCAAAATATTGAGGCTTAAAGGTAAAGGGGTGCCAAGTATCAACTCTTATGGTAGTGGAGACTTATTAGTGCATGTAAATGTATGGACACCAAAGACTTTAACAAAAGAGCAGCGTCAATTTTTTGAGAAATCACTTACAGATGAAAACTTTATTCCGCACCCTGAAAAGTCGGATAAATCTTTTTTTGAAAAAGTAAAAGATATGTTTTCATAATTTAAGAAAATTTTATATATTTGGAATTCACTATGTAAATAGTGAATTTTTCTTTTTCATAGCAATTTTTCCCATCCTTATGCAAATAAGGGTGGGTTTTTTTATTTAGGCAGGTAGAACAACCTTAATTATCGCCATTATTCTTTACTTTTACATTCTCAATCAAATTTGAATGGAACCAATTCTTGAAGTAAAGAATGTTGTTAAGCAATATGGCGACTATACTGCCCTTAACAGCGTTTCACTACAGGTGCCGAGAGGCAGCATATATGGCCTTTTAGGCCCTAACGGAGCGGGAAAGACTTCCCTGATCCGAATCATTAACCAGATAACAATGCCCGACAGCGGTGAGGTTTTACTCGACGGAGAAAAGCTTAACCCATCACATATTGCCAATATTGGCTATATGCCAGAAGAAAGAGGGCTTTATAAATCTATGAAGGTAGGAGAGCAGGCCCTGTACCTGGCACAGCTTAAAGGGCTTTCTAAGAAGGAAGCCAAAGAGCAGCTGGAGTACTGGTTTGACAGGCTGGAAATAAAAGGATGGTGGAATAAAAAGATACAGGAACTGTCTAAAGGTATGGCGCAGAAAATCCAGTTTGTGGTAACGGTATTGCACCAGCCAAAGCTGCTTATATTTGACGAGCCTTTCAGCGGATTTGATCCTGTAAATGCCAATCTTATCAAAGATGAGATACTGGCGCTTCGCGATAAAGGAACCACAATTATTTTCTCTACCCACAGGATGGAAAGTGTAGAAGAAATGTGCGACCATATTGCACTTATTCATCAATCAAACAAGCTTATTGAGGGCGAGCTTAACGAAGTGAAGAAGCAATATCGTACCAATACATTTGAAGTGGGTATCGTTTCGGGAAACAACCATCAGATAACGGGTGAGCTTGGACAGAAATACCAGGTTGCACCGGCAAGCTTCAAAACGCTTGACGATGAACTAAAACTTCAGATAACGCTTCCGGAAGGTGTTTCTTCGCGCCAGCTGCTGAGCGATCTTGTGCAAAAAGGTGATGTCACTTATTTTGTAGAAAAAATACCAAGTGTGAACGATATATTTATTCAAACCGTAAGCAAACGATAATGAGCCTATCCTTAATTATAAAAAGAGAATTTACTGCCAAGGTGCGCAATAAATCTTTCATCGTGATGACTTTTTTAAGTCCGTTATTGTTTACAGCTATGGCCATGCTTGTAGGTTATCTTGCCAGTGTAAATGATGAAGAGGTAATGAAGGTTGCCATTCACGATGAGTCGGGAATGCTTGAGCCCGATTTTAAAGATACAAAGAAAATTGAATATGTAAACCTGTCACAGATGCCTTTGGAGGTTGCCAAAGAAAAAGCTGCGGCAAGCTACGAGGGATTGATTTATGTGCCTAAGGTTGCTAATCCTACTGATCTGGTAAAGAAGGTAGAATATATATCTGACGAAAGTCCATCAATGGATTTTGTAGAGAACATTGAAGATGTTGTTAACGACAAACTGTTTAGGTACAATCTTGAACAGAAGGCTATAGATTATAAGGAAATTGATAAAGCAAAAACAGCGTCTGAAATTCACCTGAGCAAATTTTCAGGGGAAGAAAGCCTGAAATGGCTAAATGAGATCAAAATAGGTATTGGTTTTGCTTTTGGTTACCTGATCATGATGTTTATCATCATTTACGGGAACATGGTTATGCGAAGTGTTATCGAAGAAAAAACCAACCGTATCATTGAGATCATCATCTCTTCGGTTAAGCCTTTCAAACTAATGATGGGTAAAATTATCGGTACTTCTATGGCCGGTATCCTACAGTTCTTAATCTGGGCAATTTTGGGAACCATCCTGATGTTTGTGGTAGCGGGAGTGTTCAATATGAAAGTAGGCAGTGGTGCCGTAACTCCTGAAATGGTTGAAGCCGGTAAAAACTCTATGAGTGAGATGCAGGTATACCTTAATGAGATATGGAACCTGCCATTAGGAATGATGGCTACATGCTTCCTTGTTTATTTTATTGGTGGATTTTTCCTTTACAGCTCAATCTATGCATCCATTGGTGCTGCAGTAGATAGTGAAACCGATTCGCAACAATTCCTGTTGCCGATAATCCTTCCATTGATGCTTGGGGTATATGTAGGCTTCTTTACCGTTATTAATGACCCTCACGGTACGGTAGCAACCGTATTCTCTATGATACCGCTTACATCGCCAATTGTTATGATGATGCGTCTTCCTTTCGGAGTACCGGCATGGCAGATAGTGCTTTCAGTTGCGATACTGTTTGTAACATTCTTTCTTGTAGTATGGTTTGCAGCTAAGATTTATCGCATTGGTATTCTTATGTATGGCAAGAAACCAACATACAAGGAGATATTCAAGTGGCTTAAATATTAGTTTACAGTCATCAGTTCGCAGTTTACAGTTAGTTATTTGTTAATCAGTTGGCAGTTTATCTATAATGGAATATATTTATAGGTACTGCCTGCAATAGCAGGTAATCAATAAAAAATAATCAATCAAAAGATGTCCAAAATATTAATAATAGAAGACGAAGCTGCTATCCGCAGGGTATTGGGAAAGATACTTTCTGAAGAAAGCGATACTTATAAAGTGGAAGAGGCCGAAGATGGCGCAAGCGGCCTTGAAAAAATCAAGAACGACGATTACGATCTCGTGCTTTGTGATATCAAGATGCCTAAAATGGATGGAGTTGAGGTGTTGGAAGCTGTAAAGAAAATCAAACCGGAGATTCCGTTTGTAATGATATCGGGACACGGCGATATTGAAACTGCTATTAATACGATGCGTCTTGGTGCGTTCGATTATATATCAAAACCGCCGGATCTTAACCGTTTATTGAATACTGTTCGTAATGCGCTTGATCGAAAAGTACTTGTTGTAGAAAACAAGATGCTGAAAAAGAAAGTGAGTAAAAATTATGAGATGGTAGGTGATAGTGAAGCTATAAACCACATAAAAGAGATAATAGAAAAGGTAGCACCTACTGATGCGCGTGTTCTTATCACCGGACCAAACGGTACAGGTAAAGAGCTTGTAGCACACTGGCTTCATGAAAAAAGCGAACGTGCCGCAGCGCCTTTTATCGAAGTGAACTGTGCTGCTATCCCATCGGAACTGATAGAAAGTGAGTTGTTTGGCCACGTAAAAGGAGCATTTACAAGTGCGGTAAAAGACCGCGCGGGTAAATTTGAAGCTGCTGATAAGGGAACTATCTTCCTGGATGAGATAGGTGACATGAGCCTTCCTGCACAGGCGAAGGTGCTTCGTGCATTACAGGAAAACATGATACAAAGGGTAGGGGCCGAAAAGGACATCAGAGTTGATGTCCGTGTTATTGCCGCTACTAACAAAGACCTTAAGAAAGAAATTGCTGAGGGGCATTTCCGAGAGGATCTATACCACCGCCTTGCCGTTATACTGGTTAAAGTACCATCATTGAATGACAGAAGGGATGATATACCAACACTTATAAACCATTTTGCTGATAAGATCGCTTCAGAGCAGGGGTCGGCGACTAAAAAGTTTTCGGCGGATGCCATAAAGCTTTTGCAGGAGTATGACTGGACGGGTAACATCCGTGAGTTGCGCAATGTTGTGGAACGCCTTATCATATTAGGAGGAGCTGAAATAAGCGAGAGCGATGTAAGGCTTTTTGCCAGCAAGTAATAAAAGTTATACCACAGAGATACACGAAGAAACCTCAGAGATTCGCTGAGGTTTTTTCTTTTTCTTTTCGTTACTTTGTGGTCTCTTTCAATAATACAGAATTTAAGAGCGCACAAAAGATTAATTCTCTGTGAATCTTTGTGCTTCTCTGCGAATCTCTGTGTAATAGCAAAAAAAATGTTTTTAAAGAAAATAAACGAAAAGTTATCCCTTGCTCTTCAGGAAGCGGGATTAACGGAGCCAACTGAACTGCAAAAAGAAACCTGGGGAACCATTAAAAGTGGTGCCGACTGTGTGTTCTTAGCTGATTCAAGCCTTGGGAAAACAACAACTATAGTAATCAGTGTTATTCAGCGTCTTGAAAAAGAGTTTGAAGAATCGCCACGTGCATTGATCTTTGTAAAAGATAAAGCTAAAGTCCTTGAAATGATGGAGCTTTTTAAAAAGTATGGCAATTATACTGATCTTCGCGTATATGGTGTATATGACCAGGGAGATATCGACTACGACAAAAACCAGATATCGTTAGGTATTGATGTGCTTATAGGTACAACGACACGACTTAATGAAATGTTCTCGACAGCGGGATTTGATGTCAACCAGCTTAAGATGTTTATCGTAGACGATACCGAAGACCAGCTTAAGGTAAGGATGGATACAAAGATTACGCGAATCTCTAACAGTATCGCCAAAACGCAGCGTTTGTTCTTTACCGATGTGATTACCGACCGTGTTGAGATACTGGCCGACAAGATCATGGTCGAGCCGATGTTCTTTGAGTTTGACGAAGAAGAAATGGAAGAGGGTGATGAAGGCGAAATAGATGAAGTTGAAGAAAACGATAACAATTAAGACAGTATGGCATTAGTAAAAGTATTTTCGGGAAGTGAGATTTTGGCTCAGGCATTGCAGACAAGAATTGAAGCAGCAGGTGTAGCTGTTATCGTTAAGAATAATATACAATCGTCTACTATGGCGGGTGTTGGTGCCTTAGGCCAGGCCGTAGAAGTTTTTATTGACGACAGGGATAAAGAGAAAGCCGCTCAGGCTATCGAAGATTTTAAGATGGGTAATTAAATTGGCGGGATGAACTCGTTTAAGATTTATATACCTGTTAAAAAGTTTTACTTTACTCCTGATAGAATTATATACTCACTTGCCGGATTGGGGTCTCTTCCTATGGCATTTGAATTGTTTATTCTTAAACATGAGAGTAGTGAGGTTTCAAAATTTAGTATAGGATGTTTCTGGATTTGTGGTCTTGCTGTATTTGGAGGTGTGATTGTGAGAGCAATATATGCATCAAAACTAAAACCTTTGCAAGGGAAGATTGAAGGGAGTGTTGTTTTTAATAATGACAGCATCACAATTAATACTGATGAATATTCGCTGGAGAATCTTGAAAAGATAAGTTTTACCCATTTTAATGACTACTTAGGTAAAAAACAAAGCGATAAAAGTTACTATAATGATGGCGTGTCAAATGGTGTTGAGAACACCGTAATACTTACACTAAAAAGCGGAAGAACTATAACCTGTCATTTTCAACAGCAATATAGATATCAGTTACGGGAACTTCGTCCGCAGCTCGTCTATTACCATAACGAAGGAAAACTTCATTTTCTTAACCTGATAGATATTCTCGGTATAGAAGATTACAATGCCATCCAGATATTTAAAAAATCATTGCCCGAAGGGGGAGAAGTTAAAAGCTATTGAGAGATCAGTAGCTTTTTTCTTTATATTCGTGTTGCACAAAATATCAATCTATGCAAACTATATTAGAAACAGAACGTTTACTTTTTCGCCAAATCCAGCCTTCAGATGCTGAAGCCATGTTTGAAATGGACTCTGATCCTGCTGTGCATTTATATTTAGGTAATAATCCTCTAAAGCAGATTGATGAAGTTTATCCCTTAATTGAAAATCTGCAATGGCAATATAAGGAATTTGGAATGGCAAGGATGGCTGTTATTCTTAAAGAAACGAATGAATTTCTTGGGTGGGCAGGACTGAAAAGAGAACGCAATTTACCGGATCGCGGAATATTTATTGATTTGGGATATCGCTTTCTTAAAAAGCACTGGGGTAAAGGTTATGCTACTGAAGTTGCGCATGCATGGGTTGAGTATGGCTTTAACGTAATGAAGCTTGAAAAGATCAATGCGTATATTGATGTTGATAATATTGCGTCACGCAAGGCTATCGAGAAAGCTGGCCTGAAGTTTATTGAAACTTTTATCGAAGAAGGAGTAGAAGAAGCCTGGTATGAAATGAAGAATCCTAATTTATGATTTACCTGTTTTTCTCCCTTTTAAAAGATAGCCAATAATCAGTCCCACAACAATCCATAACGGAATGCCGAGCAGTATTTTTGAGAGTGTAAAGCGTTCATGGTCAAAAAGCGGAAATATAACCATGGTTAAAATGTATAGCACGCCTCCCCAAACCAATCCTGATCTTACCCATTTTTTCATTGCTTGATGATTTTATCAGTTCGTTTCCTTCGAAAGAAATAGCCGGTTCCTAAACCAACAGTAAGAAACACAGGGATGCTTATTAGTATTCTCATTGGCTGGATATCTTCGCCGCTGAAGAACGGGAAGATAAAACCCATAAATATTACCATCCAAGCTGTCCAGATCAGACTTTCTTTAACCCATTTTTTCATTGTTTCTTATTTAGTTTATTACGTCTTCTTTTCTCAATGTAAATTACGAAAAAACAAAGAATTCCCCAAAGAAAAAAGTTTACGATTATCTGCGACAGGTCAATGTTGTTTTTGCTCCAGCCGAGTAATGGCAATATGAACGTGGTAAGCACAAAGCAGAAAAAGAACCACCCTATCATTATGCGCATATACCGTGTCATAGATTTATTGATTAGGTTTTTTAGATTCCTTTTTTCGTGATACATAACCAAATATCAGTCCGAATATCAGCCATACCGGTACACTCACAAGCAATTTCATAGGTACGATAGCGGTACCGTCAAAAAGAGGGAATATGACATTAATGAATAGTGCCATAAGCAATCCCCAAAACAGTCCGAATCTTATCCAAGGCTTTATATTATTCATCGATTTGTTTTTTTGATCGTTTTTTTCTTTCAAAGGTCCAGTATCCAAAAATAAACCCACCAATGGTGAAGATAATGGCATTAATAATAATTTTTGCTATAGGAAATTTAGGTTCAGATTCATCCTGCAGCCCTATCCAGACCATTACATAGGGGGCAGCAAATGTCATTATTATAAACATCCATAGTGCCCAGAACAATCCTGCTTTAATCCATAATTTCATAGAAAAACAATTAAAAATTACAGTACCAAAGGTAGCCAATCTTTTTACGCGAAGCAAACGAACCATCTTTGTGAAATCGCCTGATTATCCTATCTTTGCAGCTTCAAAAAAATAATCATGATCACAGTAGATGCGCTTTCGGTACAGTTTGGCGGTACCACGCTTTTCAGCGATGTTTCTTTTTCTATTAATGAAACCGACAAAATTGCCCTTATGGGTAAAAACGGTGCAGGAAAATCGACACTGCTAAAAATTATTGCAGGAGCTAACAAACCTTCTTCAGGAAATATTTCGGCACCTAAAGGTACCGTTATTGCTTACCTTCCGCAACATCTGCTTACCGAAGATAATGCTACTGTATTTGAAGAAACATCTAAAGCCTTTGAAACCATCTTTAAGATGAAGGCTGAGATAGACGATCTTAACGAGCAGCTTACTGTGCGTACGGATTATGAATCGGACGAATATTATAAGATCATCGAAAGGGTATCTGAGCTTAGTGAAAAGTTCTATTCTATAGAAGAGGTGAATTATGAAGCTGAGGTAGAAAAAGTGCTTGTAGGTATGGGCTTTAGCCGTGAAGATTTCACAAGGCCAACATCTGAATTCAGCGGAGGATGGAGGATGCGTATCGAGCTTGCTAAAATACTATTGCAGAAACCGGATCTTATCCTTCTGGATGAGCCTACCAACCACATGGATATTGAGAGTATCCAGTGGCTTGAGGATTTCCTTGTAAACAGTGCCAAAGCTGTTATGGTAATATCCCACGACAGGGCGTTTGTAGACAACATTACTACACGTACTATCGAGGTTACCATGGGTAGGATATACGATTATAAAGCGAAATACTCGCATTATCTTGAACTGCGTAAAGACCGCCGTGCCCACCAGCAGAAAGCGTATGATGAGCAGCAGAAGATGATCGCTGAGAATACCGAATTCATCGAGCGTTTTAAAGGAACATATTCTAAAACGCTGCAGGTGCAATCACGTGTAAAAATGCTCGAAAAACTGGAACTTGTAGAAGTTGATGAGGTAGATACATCGGCACTGCGCCTTAAGTTTCCACCGGCGCCACGTTCGGGGCAATATCCTGTGGTGGTTAACGAACTTTCTAAAGCCTATGGTGACCACGTAGTGTTTAAAGATGCTTCTATGGTTATTGAGCGCGGCCAGAAACTGGCTTTCGTAGGAAAGAACGGAGAAGGTAAGTCGACCATGATCAAAGCCATCATGGGAGAGATTGACTTCGAAGGAAAAATGGAACTGGGCCATAACATACAGGTTGGTTACTTTGCACAGAACCAGGCAGCAATGCTGGACGAGAATATGACTGTTTTTGAAACCATCGACCAGATTGCTGTTGGCGATATCCGTACCCAAATAAAGAACTTATTGGGAGCATTCATGTTCAGCGGCGATGATACGACTAAAAAGGTTAAAGTACTTTCGGGAGGTGAAAAGACACGTCTGGCGATGATAAAGCTATTGCTGGAGCCTTATAACGTACTTATTCTCGATGAGCCTACAAACCACCTTGACATGAAGACCAAAGATATCATTAAAGATGCACTTAAGGCATTTGATGGTACACTTATACTGGTATCGCACGACAGGGATTTCCTTGACGGACTTGTAACCAAAGTGTTTGAATTTGGAAATAAACGTGTGAAGGAACATTTTGAAGATATAAAAGGTTTCCTTGAACTTAAGAAAATGGAAAATCTTAGGGAGATAGAGAAGAAATAACATTCAATAAATAGAAAAGCAGGAATTTAAATCTCCTGCTTTTTTTTTATGACCTGAACTTGTCAGGGGTAATCCCAAATTCTTTTTTAAAGGCGTTGGTAAAATTCTGAACGAATTTATATCCGCACAGCATGGCTATATCGGCAATTGGAATGTCGTTTTTTAGCAGCATTTTTTTTGCTTCAATCATTCGTATGTCTTTCAGGTAACCAAATACCGTGGTGCCATATACCTCTTTAAAGCCCTTCTTAAGCTTAAAGTCATTTATTCCTGCTTCCCTTGCCAACTCCATCAGGCTGTGTGACTTTGAAATGTTATTATCGATAATTGCTTTTACAGAATGTATCTTTTCTATGTCATGACTTTTGAGCCAGCTGCTGTTCTGAATTTGAAGCTGTTCATACTGCTCTATCTGAAGCATCAGTAATTTTATGACCTTGGCTTCCATAAAGAGGCATTTTAGCATGCCGCTCCTGGAGCAGTTCATCATTTCCTGAAGTATACTGTTCATCTCCGGCGTTATAAGCATATTGCTTTTTGCCAACATGACAAATTTTCGGCGGAGCATTTCAGAACTGAAACTATCCAGCACAGGATATGCCCTGTGAACCAGGCTAAGGAAGTAGTGTTCGGTAAAAACAATATGAAAGGTATAAGATAACTTTTTACTGTCCGGAGAACCTACAAGGTATTGCTTATCCGGACAAAAAATGAGATTATGCTCATTACCCTGAAAAGTATATTGTGTACCGCTTTCAATACTAACCGACGAATTTCCTAATATCGAAAAATACATTTCCACCACAGGAACAGGAAAAGTTATGGCTACATAACTGTGTTCATTCAGGCGTATGTCTCCATAGCATACATGAATGTTTTTAAACATGAATTTTTTAAACGAACCTTCTCCTTCGGCAGTTTTAAATTGTTTGTTCTGCTCTTTGATATGGTTCCCTTCCTGGTTAAAAAGGTCTATGTCAAAATGTTCCGGAGTGTTGAAGCCTTCCATTGTGTTGGTTTAAATAATCCCTTATTCATAATTTATAATCCCTGACGAATAATTGCAGAGCCTTACTAATAGAGATATTTGCACGCAAAATTAAATCTATTTAGACTAAATACAAATAATAATTCCAATAAATCAAATTTTAATGAACACTTCTTACAAACAGCAAAGCTGTAAAAAAGGCTTACTGAGGAAAAGCCTCATGGTGTTGGCAATGATTTTTGCTAACTCTTCCATGTTGCTTCATGCTCAGACCTATTGCCAGCCCACGCCCACGCAGGTTGGGGCAAATCAGCCTACAGAGCCAATATCATTGGTACAGTTTGGTACAGGACCTAATGCTATTAACAACCCATCATCTGCCGAGGTATCTTTAAATGTGCCAAAATATGAGGATTTTAGCACTATTTCAATGAATGTTGAAAAAGGCAGCACTTACACTTTGGTTGTGAAAGGTAACACTGATGGTGATAGTACTAATTATATAACTATATATATTGACTGGAACCAGGATGGTGTTTTTTCTAACTCACTATCTAATAATGAAAAATACCAGTACACTACAGCCCTTGTGAATAGTACCGGATTAGACGAAAAATCGATGATATATGATATAACTATTCCGCAGGAAGCATTAACAGGGCAAACAAGGATGAGAATAGTTAAAAATTATCAGGCTCCATCCCCCAGTCCTTGTACCTCAGCCTTTACTTTTGGGCAGGTAGAAGATTATACGCTTAATGTTACAGGCGCAGTTACTGTATCAGGACTTACTGTGGCTACACAAAATAACGTACCGGCAACTATTACAGCTGCAAATGGTACACTACAGCTTACGGCTGCCGTAACACCGGCAAATGCTAATCAGGGTGTAACATGGAGTATTACTCAGGGCAGCGCATTTGCAACAGTAAGTGCTAACGGGCTTGTTACTGCTACCGGAAATGGTACAGTAACTGTTACTGCAACGTCTGCTTCCAATAGCGCAATATCAAACACGATCCAGATCACGGTTTCAAACCAGACTACTCCTGCGGCATGCTCGTTTTCGACAGTGGCACTAACCGGATTTAATGCCGATATTATTGCGGAAGGCACAGGCGGTAATGCTAATGCAAAAGCAACTCAGCCTATAGATGGGGCAAATGCATACTATGCTAAGGATTTTGTACCTGCAAATCCACATTCGTCAGGAGCAAGTGCAGCAGCCTATGGGGCAGGTTTGCCTAACAATGGTACCATTAATAGTACTGCTACTTCAGGATTAATCTTCCAGTTGGCAGGCTATACTGGCAACAATGCACTTGTATTGAGAAATAGCTTAACCAATACAGGTACACTTACGTTTAGCCAACAGAAAAAAGCTCAAAAAGTGTATGTAGCATGGGTAAGTGCAGAAGGAGCAAACAATGTAGATGTTACAGTTAATTTTGCAGATGGTTCATCGCAGGTATTTGCTGCTCAGCAGGCGGCCGACTGGTGGTCGGATGCTGCACCATCTTCTACAATTAAAGCTGCCGGTCCACTGGGCAGGGTTTCTGTAATAACTACAGCTGGCTGGGCTCCGGTAAACAGCTTTAGCGGACTTACTCAGACATATTTATTCCAAAAAGAATTTGAACTTAACAGTGCTAACTTTAATAAAGGGATTGTATCTGTTGCTTTTACTAAAGTAACTTCGTCAAATGCTGCAACTACAACAGCGATTTTAGGTATCAGTATATGCGAAACTCCGGTAGCTCCGGTTACTTACGGGCCGGTAACTATCAGCAATGGCTTTAACCGTGATATTATTGCCAATGGTATAGGTAATGCATCATCATCATCAGATATTGGTCTAGATGAGGTAAACTCAAGAGCATTAGTATCTTTAGATTTCAAAGCTGTAGTAGGCAACAATGCTCCAACACGAGGACTTCCTGCTGATGGTATTATCAACAGCGCAAATACAGCGGGTGTAACATATAAACTGGCCAACTATACAGGTGCTAATGCTCTGTATCTTACTCCATCTTATGTAACAGGCTCAATCAATACAGTAAATTCCGGAACATTATCTTTCCAAGCTCAAAATGTAGGTAAGATATATGTGTTATCTTCAGCTGCGGGCGGAGGATCTACAAACCTGCCATTTACAGCAACGGTAAACTTTAGTGATGCAACTACACAGGTTGTTACTTTACAGGCAAAAGACTGGTATAGTGGAGCTGGTTATGTAGCTAAAGGGATAGGACGTGTAAACAGGACTAATAATAATCTTGAAGGTGACGCTGAAAATCCAAGATTATATGAAAATGTTATTAATTTGAATACAGCTAATCAGTCTAAGACTATTACTGGTATAAGCTTCTCATTCAGCGGAGATCAGTCTGCCGAATATGGTAATGAAATACGACTTGCTATCTTGTCGGTAACGACGGCAGCGCCTTCAGTGGCTGTACAGGGATTGGTAGTAAAAACTACCGGTGGTGATGCATCGGCAACAATCAATACTAATTCAGGTACATTAGATCTGAATGCATATCAAAACGACCTGTATGTTGCTGACAACGATATTACATGGTCTATTGTACCGGGTGGTACAGGTTATGCAAACGTTGGCATGTATGGCGTGGTAACAGCGGTAGCTAACGGTACGGTAACTGTAAGGGCAACCTTAATTTCTGATTCATCAGTTTTTGGCGATTTCCAGCTTACAATCAGCGGGCAGGTGTCTGGTTACTGCGAAGTTTATTTTATAAACGGATGCCAGCCTGCATCGATAAGTAATTTCTATACAACAGGAGGTTCTCCTAATATCAACAATGCAAGTTCAGGCTGCTTAGGTAGCAATGGGCTTAACGGATACAGTGATTATTCATCTACTATTTTAGGGGCTGCAAGAAACACTACGGTTACGTTTAACTTTGTATTCACCTCTGAAGCGGCCTATGCACCCTATCTTTCTGCATGGATAGACTGGAATCATGATTTTATATTCCAGGATAGCGAAAGGGTATTTCTTTCACAAGGGCAGGAATCAGATAACTTCGTACAGTTTACAGCTACAGTACCTGCAAATGCAGTATTAGGGCAAACAAAAATGCGCTTTAAAGCTGTTGGTGGCTGGGAAGGTTCAGGAGCATGTGGTTATAATTCGTTCGGAGAAATAGAAGATTATACCATTACTATTACTGAGCAGACTGTGGCGCCAACGGTAACTGCAACGACACAAAATAATGTTCCGGCAGAAATTACTGTAAACGATGGTACGCTTCAGCTGGTAGCAAATGTTACCCCTGTACAGGCACCAGTTATATGGACTGTTGCATCAGGAAGTATATACGGAACAATAGATGCTAACGGACTTTTATCTGCTAATGGTAATGGTACAATTACAGTAAAGGCAACATTGGCATCTAACCCTTCAATTTATGGTTTTATTACTATTACCATAACTAACCAGATCGCTCCGGTAGAAAGCCTTGATGTTACAGTTCAGGATAATGCTCCGGCTGAAATAATAACAAGCGGAGGTGAGCTTCAGTTGATAGCTACTATAACTCCGGTATATGCCAATAATACTAATGTTACATGGAGCATAACAGAAGGCAGCCAGCTTGCAACTGTTTCTGCAACAGGACTTGTGACAGCTTCGGCAAATGGAACAATAACCGTAAGGGCGACATCTGAAGAAGATGTGACCCTGTTTGACGAAATAGAAATAACAATCTCTAACCAGTATGTGGCTGTAACAGGTCTGGCAATTTCAGTAGCTGAAGGTGCAGATGCTGTTATTTCAACTAATGAAGGTACACTTCAGCTTGTAGCTGAAATTTCACCTGTAGATGCTACAAATGCAGATGTAGTATGGAGTATAGTAAACGGAAGTGAATTGGCAGGTATTAACGCTAATGGACTTGTAACCGCTCTTGCAAATGGTACAGTGACAGTTAGAGCAACAGCTGTAGATGATACAACGCTTTATGATGAAATAGAAGTTATCATTTCTAATCAGTATGTAGCTGTAACAGCATTAACTGTATCAGTAGCTGAAGGTGCAGATGCTATTATCTCAACTAACGAAGGGACACTTCAGCTAATCGCTGAAATTACCCCTGCAGATGTGACCAATGGTAATGTGACCTGGACAATTGTAAACGGAAACGAATTGGCAACAGTTGACCAAAACGGAGTTGTAACTGCTATTGCTAACGGTACTGTTGTAGTAAGGGCCACTTCAGAAGATAACGATACGATTTTTGACGAGATACAAATAACGATCTCTAGCCAATATGTTGCTGCAACGGCTTTAGCTGTTTCAGTGGCAGATAATGCCGAGGCTGTTATCACAACAGTACAGGGAACGCTTCAGCTTGTAGCTGAAATTTCACCTGAGGATGTTACAAATGCAGATGTTATATGGACTATTGTTAGCGGAAGTGAATTTGCAACAGTTGATGAAAACGGACTTGTTACTGCTATTGCTAACGGTACTGTTGTAATAAGAGCAACGTCTGATGATAATGAAACTCTTTATGACGAAATTGAAGTGGTGATTAATGTACAGACAGCCGGTCTTAATAACCCTGCTGTTGCACAATTTGTATTGTATCCAAATCCGTCTGCTGCTATAGTGACAATACAGGCTTCACAGGAAATACAAAAGGTTATTGTCTTTACTATCACAGGGCAAAAAGTGTTTGAGAGTGCTGAGGCAATTATTGATATCTCTGCGCAGCAGCAAGGTGTTTACATTGTACAGGTAACTCTTGAGAATGGTTCGATAGCGACACAAAAGCTAAGTAAGATATAACCCCAAATCCATCCAAACCTAAATCTAAAGGCAGAAGCGTGAGCTTCTGCCTTTTTTATTATTTCTTACTCCATTTATCAAATCCTAATATATCTTTCCGGACATCTTTTATAGTATCCCTGCCAAATTTTTCCGTTAGGTAATTTAATGCAATAAGATTGTAATCTTCATAAAAGCTGATATTAACAGGAGCAAGGCAGCCAAAATCGTAGTACCTAATCTTGTATTTTAACTGAAAATCCAAATCGATTTGAGTCTTTGCTTTTGGGGCGAATCCGCCAAGCTGGTATAGCGTAACGATGTTTTTTTTAAGGTCGTTGTCAAATTTTTCCTGAGGTGTTTTTTCCTGAGCCGAAACACTAAATGAACTTGTCAGAAAAAAGAGTATTGTAATGAACTGTTTCATGGTTTTTAGTTTATTTTCTTCTTTTCCTGATTTTTTGCTTCTCTCCTCAGTTTGCGTTTCTCTTTTTTCGTGAGGCCATTTTTTGTTTTGACAATGATAACACCATCCATTCCTCTATTACCATAAATTGATGTCGCTCCCGAATCTTTAAGTACATTAATACTAATAATATCATCAGGATTTATTGCTTTGAAGTTATCAGCATTTAGGGGAAAACCATCAATAACATAGAGCGGCTGGGGAGATCCATTGATAGATCCATAACATCTTATAACTGTTCCTTCAGATTGCCCACCTATACATCCGTTTGTCACTGGTAGTGGTTTTTCCTTATACATTATAAATTTTTCACTAAGCTTTTTTTCTTCCCAAAATGCTGTGACACTTTTTACAGCATGTGTATCTGGGGCATGTATAGGTTTTGTAACAAGTGTTGCTTCTAAAAGTTTAAAATCAATAGTGGTTTGTTTACTAATAGCAATTGTTTCATTAGCCATTCCAATATGTGACGCAACTAATTTTTCGCCTTCTTTGGCCTCAATTGTATATATGCCATCAAAATCAGCCTGGACATTTTTGGATGTTCCCGATATGGTGATTGTTGCTCCGGGAATAGGCATACCTTCACTATCAGTAATTACTCCTGTTATTTTTTTACTTCCAATATTAGGTTTCTCTTGTGCCAAAACAATGAATGAATTCAGCAGTAAAAGAAGGATTGTAATTAATTGTTTCATGGTTTTTAGTTTGTCTTCTTCTTTTCCTGATTTTTTGCTTCTCTCCTCAGTTTGCGTTTCTCTTTTTTGGTCAGGCCATTTTTTGTTTTGACGATGATAACACCATTTTCGCCTCTTTTTCCATAAGCTGATATAGCCTCTGCATTTTTAATCACAAAAATATCTACAATATTCTCAGTTTTTATTTTTTTTAGAGAATTAGCATTTGAGGGTACACCATCAATAACATATAATGGCTCTACATGGACTTTAGAGCCAAGCCAAATAGTTTTCTTTGTTTTGGAAAGGCTGTCAGCTTTTACAATTGTTACATATTCTTGATTTTCGGGTAATTGTATTTTGCTTTCCTGCGCTGAACTATTCTGTGTCAATAAAAAAAGTAGAGATACGGTTATAAGTTTCTTCATTATGTAGTGTTTTTAAAAAAGCCAGGCGGATTATGTCAACTACCGGGCTTCGCTGAGTTAAGTAACTAAAAATTATTTTACCATATCCACCAGCCTTACAAATTCCGCCCTGTATCCATCGGGATCATTTTGCAGTCCTTGCTTGGCAAGCGCTTTTATATCGTCAGTTTTTTTGTTGGAAACAAGTTTTGAATCCCTCAGTTTCAGGCCAAACCACGCCACCGCAGCAGAGAATTTAAAATCGCCTGAAGTGTTTTGCATTGGGATTGGGTTGTTCGGTATTATCTTTACGATCTCGGTGCTTTTGTCTTCATTCGGTTTCTTTGACCTGAATTTTATGGTGGCTAATTCATCATTGTACTGATTAGTACTGCCTGTCGGCTGGCTGTATTTCAGTTCAGGAGCTGCGTTAAAGTACTCACTTTTTATACCGGTCGGTATAATTTCATAGAGTGCCGTTACTGTGTGGCCGCTGCCCAGCTCGCCGGCATCGATGGCATCGTTGGCAAAATCCTCATCGCGCAGCTTGCGGTTCTCATAACCTATTAGTCGGTACGATTGTACATGTTTAGGATTGAACTCGATCTGAATCTTAACGTCTTTGGCAATCGCATACATAGAACCTTTGAATTCCTTGTTCAGGTACCTGTCAGCTTCCTGCATATTGTCTATGTAGGCATAGTTACCATTGCCTTTATCGGCAAGGATTTCCATTTTAGAATCCTTGTAGTTGCCCATGCCGTAGCCAAGACAAGTCAGGAACACACCGCTTTTACGTTTCTCTTCAATCAACGTCTGCATATCGCTGTCTGATGATGCACCTACATTAAAGTCGCCATCAGTTGCCAGTATTACACGGTTATTGCCATTTTTTACGAAGTTCTCCTGAGCCGTTTTATAGGCTAGCTCGATGCCTTCGCCTCCTGCAGTGCTTCCGCCTGCATTAAGGTTATCAAGCGCGGCATATATTTTCTCTTTCTCATTGCCGTCGGTCGATGGCAGCACTAGTCCGGCAGCACCGGCATATACCACAATTGCGATCTTGTCTTTTTTGCGCATTTGTTCAACCAGCAGCTTCATGCTTTGCTTAAGTAATGGGAGTTTATTTTGGTTACCCATTGATCCTGATACATCGATAAGGAACACAAAGTTTGAAGCAGGCAGGTTATCATCAGGGATGATCTTACCCTGAAGGCCTATCCTTAGCAGTTTATGCTGCGGATTCCACGGTGCGTCGCTGTACTCGGTATTGATAGAGAACGGCTCATTGTTTATCGGTTGCGGATACTGGTACTTAAAGAAGTTGATCATCTCTTCAACTCTCACCGCATCTTTAGGAACGGTCTGCCCGTTGTTGAGGAAACGCCTGATGTTAGTGTACGAAGCGTTATCCACATCTATCGAAAAGGTTGACAATGGGGTAGTAACAGGGTTCTCAAACTGGTTCTCTTCAAACGATTCATACTCTTCATGATCAACTTCTATCAGAGCTCGTTTGGTAGTTTCCATAAACATGATAGTTTCAGGATGTTCCTTTTTCTGTTTTTCAAGTTTTTTATTGAGGCGCTCCAGTTTACGTTTTTCTTTTTCAGTCAGGGCATTTTTTGTCTTGACTATTACAACACCATTAGCACCCCTGTTTCCGTATATTGATGTGGCACCCGCATCTTTAAGCACAGATACCGACTCAATGTCTTTAGGGTCAATGCTTTTAAAGTTTTCAGCACTAAGCGGCACACCGTCTATTACATATAGTGGTTCGATAGTGCCATTTACAGAGCCATATCCTCTTAATACTACTGTGCTGTTTGCTCCATACTGCTCTGAACCTGTATTTATATAAACTCCCGGAACCTGTCCCTGTAATGTTTGCACAAAGTTGGCGTTAGGTTTGCCTTCAATGGTTTTTGAGGTAACAGTTGTGGCGGCTACTGCTTTATTAGTTAGTTTATCTCCATCCCTATAAGTTCTGGTTGAAGGTGTTGATGTCTCAAAATAACGTGGAGATGCCATAACAGGAGCTCCAATACCCATACTTACTGTTCCTGATTTTGCAGCTAATTCAGCTTCTTTTTTTGCTTTTTTTCTCTCAGCTCTCGTCGATTTCTCGACAACAGTTGTAATAGCTACATTGCTTTGAGCTCTTGTGGTGGTTCTATATGTGTCTACAACAACTGATTCAAGTACAGTTGCATCGTCTTTTAAATTAATGTTCACATTCTCTTTTCGATTGCCAAGCGTAATGGTCTGCGTTTGCATACCAACAAAAGAAGCAATAAGCCTTTCGCCTTCTTTGGCATCGATCAGATATTTGCCGTCAAAATCGGTTTGGGTGCCTTTACTACTGCCGGCCACCATAACATTTACTCCTGGAACAGGCATGCCGCTGCTGTCAGTTATGACACCTGAAACCATTTTGGGTTCTGTAATGTCAGACACCGCTGAAGCGACGGTATTAGTTGCCGCTTGTGCCACAGGCTCTGTCTTTTCTTTGTAAACCATATCTCCGGCAGGGGTGACTGTAGCGGAGGCTTTAGCTAAATTGTCATTTTCATTGTAAACTCTTGCTTTACTGGTTTTGGTAGAGAAAGGTATTGTGTCTTTCTGTTTATAAGCAGGAGCTGTAGTAGAATTACCTTCATCGTATAAAGGTTGAATTGTTTCGTTAACTACAACTTCTTCTTTCTCCATAGCCTTAGCCGGATCAAAAGTCTCTTTTACTTTTTGGGTGTCTATCGCTGTAACATTATTTTCAGGAGTTACTGTTGGAGCAATAACTGGGTTGTTCTTTTCGTTGGTCAGCATAAAGAAACCAACGCCCATAAACAGCAGGAACATGGCAGCCATGCCGGTATATTTCCACCAGGCGGCAATCCTGCGCTGTTTTTTATTGTTCAGTTTTTCCTCTACGCGGTTCCATACCGACTCCATGCGGGCAAAATCCTTTTGTTCGGCTTTGCCAGCTGCCTCTTTAAACTGTTCGTATAATTTATCTTGATTTTCCATGGCTGTTCTCGTTTTGGTAATAAACATTGTTTACTAGTTCTTTAAGCTTCGTTCGGGAGACGTTTAATTGTGATTTGGATGTTCCCTCAGAAATATTCAGCATGGCGGCGATCTCTTTATGAGAATAGCCTTCTATGGCAAACAGGTTGAATACGGTCCTGCAGCCTTCCGGCAAATGAGTGAGCAGGTTCAGCAGATCTTCTTCCTCAAGTCCGGCCGAGTGGGCTTCGGAGGGTTCTGCGCTGCGGCTCATTTCTTCAATATAAATATTGAAGTTCACGTTCTTTTTAAGGCTCATCAGGCAAAGGTTAACCGCAATTTTGCGGGCCCATGCTTCAAAGGCTTTATCTTCTTTCAGTTGGTCAAGTTTGGTGAAAATAGTGTAGAAGGCATCGGCCATGGCCTCTTCTATCTCTTCCTCGCTTTTCAGGTACCTCTTGCAGGTATGGTACAGTTTGGGAGCCATAAGCTCATACACCTGCCTCTGGGAGTCCCGGTGCATTTTCCTGCATGCTGTTATGAGTTTTTCGTCCATCACAATTTGTCTCTTTTGTATATAGATTATAAAAGCGATGAAAAGGTTGGGAGGGGAGTGAAAAAAAGTTTGCAGTATTCAGTCGCAGTTTGCAGTAGTTGTACGTAAATCACTGAAAACTGTGACCGCGACTGAATACTACTTTTCAAGAGTAAGTTTATAAATGTCACTTTCGGCGGCATCGCTGTCGGTATCTTCGCAAAGCAGGAACTCAAGTTTGTTGCCATTTTTTTTGAAAAGCGTAATGCCTTCAAATTTATTTTTGGTTGAGATGACTTCGGTAAATTCTACTTCCATAGATTCGGGATCCATACGGCCTATAAGTGTTCCGGCCACTTCGCCATCTTTATAGGTAGAGGTTGTCTTTTCGGCAGCAGCCAAAAAATAAAGTTTGTCATCTACGAATATCGCATCGGTAAAGCTCGAGGGCGCACCATTTATTTTAGGCAGTTTTACTTCGTTATAAACAAACTGGAAAGCTGTTTCGTTTATATCGCCTGTCATTGTGAAAACACCATTCTGTCCTTTGGGTCCATTACCACGGTTAAAAACATACCAGTTGCTGCCATCGTTGGCTACAGCTTCAATATTAAAATTATCTGGGTTTATTTCGCCAAAATCCTGCATGGCAAGATACAGTTCGGTTGCATCTATTGGTGGGTGTACTTTCTTAGACTGTGCGTCTACATGCAATATAGTATTTCGCTTAGCTGTCGAGCCTGAGCCAAAAAGATACAGTTCTTCTCCAATAGAGGTTAACGCTTCATAGTCGGCTTTTTCTTTTTTGGGAACATTTTCCAGCGGACCGTTATAGCCTTGTGGTGCAATGTTTATTTTGTCGAGTTTCTTATCGGTGAGGTTATAGTCATACAGTATATGGCTGTTGTCTGAAACCAGGTAAAGATTAGTGCCATTAAGCAAGAGGCCTGATGCCGACCCAATGCCTATAATGTGTAAAAACAGTTCCAGCTGAAACTTTTGCATAATATTATGTTTTTGTAAAAATGTACTGCCTAAATTAATGCTTACATTTATATAAAGATAAACCAATTATCTATGAAACCAATAGACACCCAAAGTTTTAAAATAACGGGCGATTTTGATATAGCGAATGCACCAACTTTGATTGACACCGGGACTTCAGAAAAGAAAGTCCGTAAGGCACTTAAAGAAACAAGGAGCAAACTCGGTAAGCTGCAGGACAAAATGTATGCCAACAACCGCTACAGTGTGTTAGTATGCCTTCAAGGTATGGATACCTCCGGTAAGGACAGCCTTATCAGGGAAGTGTTCAGCCGTTTTAACCCAAGGGGTGTAAATGTCTATAGCTTTAAGCAGCCAACTTCGACCGAGCTCGAACACGACTATCTCTGGCGTCATTATATCGCTTTGCCCGAAAAAGGAAAGTTTACAGTTTTCAATCGCACACATTATGAGAATGTACTTGTAGCACGTGTACATCCTGAAATACTACTAAACGAGAATCTGCCGGGAATTACTACTGTTGAAGATATCCCCGAAAACCTATGGGAACAGCGTTATGAACAGATAAATAATTTTGAAAAACATATTGCCCAGAATGGCATTATTGTATTCAAATTCTTTTTGCACCTGAGTAAAGAGGAGCAAAAGCGCCGTTTATTGCGAAGGCTGGATAAGGAAAGTCACAACTGGAAATTCTCTCCGGCTGATCTTGATGAAAGAGCAGTTTGGCATAAATACCAGGAGTATTATGAGGATGCTATTAACAGTACTTCTAAAAAGCACGCCCCCTGGTATGTGATTCCGGCAGATAATAAAGAAACAGCACGTTATCTGGTTGCAAAAACCATTTTTGATGCGCTTACGGTATATGAAGATATTCGGGAACCGGAAGTGAATGAAGAGGTATTGGAAAACATTAATTTATATAAGAACAAACTGAAGAATGAGGAGTGATTATTTTATAATATCAAAATCGTCTACGAGATAATGATTCCAAAGGCCTTTGCGTAACTTTAGTTTTATTTGATGTTTGGAATTTGTTTCCCTAACATATTGATCAATAAAATTCCGGCTTACTTTTATGTATTCTTTTTCTCCCTTAAAGTTGAATCGGATAGTGTGCTTCGCTTTGCTTCCTCTTCCTATATGAAATTCATCTACAGGGAGTACTACAGTTTGTTGCCTTGAATGCTTCGCTGCATAATAATTTGAAATTTCAAATGCCAGGTTGGCGATAGTTCCAAATATTATAAAAGAAAACAACGATGCCAGGAGTGGTATAATAATGCTAAGACCTATCTTATGCCATATATTGGTTACTGCAGCTATGGCCTCGGTATTGAAGATTTTCTTTCTGTAGCTTATTAAGAGGCTTATACCAGCCAGAATAGGAAGAACTATAACAAAAAAAGTATGAGTACCATCAGTTCCAATAGTAAGTGGTTTAAACCAATAAATGGCTACAAACAAAACCACACATGCTATAAAACCTGCATAGACTGCTTTATCTCTGGTTCTCTGCTTTCCTTCTAAAATTTTCTGTTGTTTTCTCCTTTCAGCTTTGGATGGTTTCACATACCTGAATTTTATGGCAAGATATAAAATTTAAGAGCTTCTTGTGAAATTAAAAAGATTGTGTCATAGTGCTTCATCGCACTGGCAACATCCGACTTTGGATTCCGTACAAAAAATTATTCTCCCAATAAATCCTCCAGTTCTTCCTGTGAAAAACAAACGCCCATATGCTCCGCCAGTTCGTTTTCGTCTTCGGCGCCATCAATAAAATAAATAGGAATTTGCGAAGTAGCCTTTCGCTGACGAATGCTGTCGGCAGTTTTGCGGCCGTGTGAAGGCTTGTTGGCATAATTTATAACGATCGCGTCGGGTTTTAAAAGGCCTGTTTTGCGATAGGCTTCTGCACCGTCGTTAAGTTCTATGCCTACTACCTCAGCATTTTTTTTACAATAATCGATAAGCGGTGTAGTAAGTTCTTTGGACCAGTCAATAATAAATAATTTCATGGGTAATGTGTTGGCTGTTACAAAAGTAAAAAACCTGCGGCAATATACCGCAGGTTTAGCAAAGGTTAGTTTTGCACTTAGGTTATCTTAGGTATTACAGATTGAATCCGTAAGCAAGCCTGAGGGCAATCTGGTCGGCATTAAAATCATTCATTCCCTCATACCTTACGCTTACGTCAATATATTTGCTCGCATATCCTATACCCGGAGCCCATAGGAATGTAGTTTCGTCATAATCATTGGTTACGGCAAAACCGGCACCAACCTCTCCAAGTACATAAAAGCGGTCTTCCCATACAAAGGCTTTAAAACCTGCCTTAGCAGGAATAAATCCAAGGTCTTTTATTTCGTTATCGCCAAACAGATTGGTAAAACCTGTAGTAAGCGTCAGCGATGTCCTTTGGGTAAAGTTGTATTGCAGGCGAACATCACCACCCAGCGCCCAGTTAAAATAATCACCCGTAGTTACACCGGCATTTACGCCAAAGCCAAGTTTAAATCCCTGGTCGTAGCCATCCGGAGAGGATGCACCTACTTGTGCAAATGCAGTACTGCCAAAGGTTAGCATAGCAGCAAGCAACAGTCCTCTCAGTTTAATTCCCATTTTCATGTTCTCCATTGTTAGTGTTAGTTGAGAGTAAAATTACTATGCTTGCATTACTAAAAAACACAACGATTCGTTAATTAGTTGTAATAAATTCATAAAATTAAAGAATTGATTGGTTAATGTTTTGATTGATAATGTTTTATGTTTTGATATTTTTTAATCTCATCCTTCTGCCTACCTTTGCAAAAAAAAGACGTGACTTTATCTGCATATACCAAAGAATTTGGAGCTAATATCCGCCTGGCTTACCCGGTAATACTGGGCATGCTGGGGCATACCCTTATAAGCGTAGTTGATAATATAATGGTTGGCCGCCTTGGTGCAACCGAACTTGCAGCTGTATCACTGGGTAACAGCATGGTATTCATTGCGATGTCGGTTGGTATAGGTTTCTCTACTGCGATTACGCCCATAGTTGCACAAGGCGATGCAGCCAAAGATGCCGGAACTGTGCGTTCTGCCTTCCACCACGGATTATTGCTGTGTACTATTCTGGGAATATGTCTTTTTGGAGTGGTTTCGTTTGCCAAGCCATTAATGCACCTTATGCACCAGCCACAGGAAGTTATTGAGCTTGCTTCTCCTTTTGTAGACTGGGTTGCTTTTTCGTTGGTACCGATGGTTATATTTCAAGGTTATAAGCAATTTGCCGATGGCATGTCGCTGACAAAATATGCAATGTATGCCGTGATTGCATCGAATGTTATCCATATTGGAATCAATTATGTTCTAATCTACGGGATATGGATATTCCCTAAACTTGGTATACTCGGTGCTGCGTTTGGAACAGTACTTTCGCGTTTGTTCATGGTTACCTATATGCACATTATGCTGTCACGACAGGAGAAACTGAAACAGTATTTTCATGGTTTCAGCTTTAGCGAGATAAAAAAATCAATGCTTAAAAAGATCACTGCCCTTGGACTGCCTTCGTCAATGCAGATGCTGTTTGAAGTAGCATTGTTTACAGGAGCGGTATGGATATCAGGTTCTATAGGGAAGACCAATCAGGCTGCCAACCAGATTGCACTAAGCCTGTCATCAATGACCTTTATGTTTGGTATGGGGCTTAGTGTAGCCGCAATGGTTAGGGTAGGGAACCAAAAGGGTCTAAAAGACTATAAAAACCTGCAGATCGTGGCGCGTTCCATTTTTTTACTGACATTGATCTTAGAGGTTGGTTTTGCATTGATGTTCATTGCGCTGCATACCGTTTTGCCGCATTTCTTCCTGAATATGGAAAACGTGAGCCAGCTTCATGATAATACCGAAGTTATTGCCATAGCATCGCAATTGCTTATAGTAGCTGCTATATTCCAGATATCGGATGGGCTGCAGGTAGTGGTGCTGGGGTCGCTTCGTGGTTTGCAGGATGTTAAGCTGCCTACAATAATAACCTTTGTTGCTTATTGGGTAATAGGTTTCCCTGTGTCTTTCTATCTGGGTATCTATACCGAACTGAAAGCAATGGGAATATGGATAGGGTTACTGTCAGGACTTACCGTTGCCGCAATATTTTTGTATCTTCGCTTTAATTATTTAACGAATAAGATGATAAAAACTGCGCACAGTGAAGAGTTACTGTTGACAGAATAATAATCTTTAGACTTTACGACTTTAAAACTTTAGAATATATACAATGGAATTACCAAAATTTGTACTGGCAGATAATACTGATCACCCGGATGATATCTATATCATTCACTTAGATTACCCTCGTTTTATCATTAACCTTAAAGATGATGAGGTAGAATTTATGGAAGAGCCGGAAGATCTTGACGAAAACGAACTTAATGCTGAAATGGAAGGCCTTATCGAGGCTGCGAATAATTTCTACGACAGGGAAGTAGAACGTTACGAAGGACAGTAATTAGTTTGGAAGATTTATTTTTTGAAATCAAGGAATCTGATAGATTCTTGAAACTTACTCCGGTTAAAAGTAATTTTGATGGTTTTTTTAGTACTACTATTGAGGTAAAAGCAGGAATATTTTCAGGTATATATAAAGCTGATTTTATGTCGGGAGATTTTGAATTATTGAAGCAGGGCTTTGCGAAATTATATGATAATTTAAATGGAAGTTTTGATTTTAATACTTTGGAACACGACCTGAGATTAAAGATTAAAGATTAAAGGTGATGGTATTGGACATTTTTTAATGATAGTATCAGCCTATGATTACCAAAGATTTCCAGATGAAATGTATTAAGTTTTGAACTTAATTTTGATCAAACACAAATAGAAAATTATATACTCCAGCTGGAAAAAGTTGTCAAGGCTAATTCTTAACTCTTTTTAAAATATTTTTCTAATAATACCTGAGCGGCTGCAAAAGGCGATAACTCGTTATTTTGCACCGCTTTTTTATTTTGTTCCAGTAGCGCAGCTATATCTTCGCGGGAGTAGAAGTTACTCTTCAATTGCTCATTGATGGTTTCGGTAAGCCAGTAGCTGTTTTGTTCGCTTCGGCGTAAGCCAAAAAATCCATTATCTTTTGTCAGATCCAGGTATTGGTTTATTGTATCCCATACTTCGGGAATGCCGTCATGGGTTACAGCACTGCAGGTTGTTACTGTAGGCTGCCATCCTGAGCTTTTAGCCGGAAAGAGATGCAAAGCGCGGTTAAACTCCGTTTTAGCAAGTCTTGCTCTTTTGATATTATCACCATCGGCTTTATTGATAACGATAAGGTCGGCCATTTCCATGATACCACGTTTGATCCCCTGAAGCTCATCTCCGGCACCGGAAATCTTAAGCAGCAAAAAGAAATCGACCATACTGTGTACAGCAGTTTCACTTTGGCCCACACCAACAGTCTCTATAATAATAGTATCAAATCCGCAGGCTTCACAAAGAATGATAGCCTCACGGGTTTTGCGTGCTACACCGCCAAGTGTATCTCCTGAAGCTGAGGGGCGTATATAGGCATTCTCATCTTTAACCAGTTCTTCCATACGGGTCTTGTCGCCCAATATGCTTCCGTGAGAAAGCGAACTGCTGGGGTCAACTGCCAGTACGGCTACTTTTCGTCCTAAAGAGGTAAGGTGTTTGCCAAAAGCTTCTATAAATGTACTCTTGCCCACGCCCGGTACACCGGTTATGCCTATACGCACCGACTTATCGGCATGCGGAAGGCACTGATTGATTACATCGTTGGCTTTTTCCAGATGTGAAGGATTGGTGCTTTCTACAAGTGTGATAGCACGGCTCAGCGCCGTTTTGTCGCCAATAAGTATACCATCAACCAATTCCTGTGCTGTAGGCTGTTGTTTCCTCAGGCGGGTTACGTGTTCTATAGATGCCCTGCTGATGCTTACCGGCTGGTCGATGCCGTCAACTTCGTGCAGTGCGGTTTTATGGGCTTCTGGCTTATTCACAATACTGGATTAGAGAAGTAAAATTAAGGTTTTTCCTTTATTTATCGGCCACGAATTGCACTAATTAAAATCCCCTTTGCCATAAAAATTGCAAAGGGGATTGTTGTGTATGTTTGAGACAGGAGTGTGAACTAACCCGAAACAAAAAATTAATAGGCTGCTGTAAATCGCAGCTGGTGATGTTTAGGTGCTTCCACTTCGTCAGCAAGAACCACTGCAAGATCTTCGCCTGAAAGGATGCTGCGGTTATCTTCGTTGAATACCGGGTTTTCAAGTCCTAAACGATAATTGCCTGTACGGCCTGTGTCGATACCCTGGTGCATTTCGATGGCAGGGCTGAAGAAAGCCCAATCAAGCTCTTTTTCATCCCTAAGGATATTCAGGTAATCTCTGGCAGCTGATGCTCCTGCATAATATTCTTTAGGAAACTCAGCAGTATCTACCAATTGCTGGTTTGGAGCAATATAAAGGCTTCCTGCACCACCTATTGTAACAAAACGTTTTACTCCCGAAAGTTTTACTGCTTCCTGTATCGATTTTGAACCGGCAACAAAATCGTCATAGATGTTCGGGTTGGTCCATCCCGGATTGTATGCGTTCACTACGGCATTATGGCCTTTCAGAATATCAGCAAGTTCCTGTGTATTAAAAATGTCAGCTTTAACCGCAGTAACATTTGTAGGTACATCTTCAGATGGGTTTCTTGAAATCGCTGTGATCTCATGTCCGCGTGATGCAAATTCTTTTACTAATAATGAGCCCAAAAATCCTGTTGCTCCAATGATTGCTATTTTCATAAGTGTAAATGGTTATATGTAACTTATATTGTTACAGTTTTGTGTAAAAAATTTTAAAAGTCTTTTGTAAATTCAAGCAACGAGATCTTTTCCAGCTGTCCGCTGATGTTTTTGTTAATATCAGAGTAAAGGATCTCCAGATTTTGGTTAATATTTTTACCTACAGGACAGGCCGGGTTAGGATCATTTTTGGCATAGCCAAGGTGAACCGACTCAAATGTCATGCAGAAGATATCCTTAAGAGTGATCTCCTTTGCAGGCTTTAGCAGGCGTGTACCACCATATTTACCTTCACGGCTTTCTACGATGTTATGCTTTTTCAGGTTGGCGATCTCTTTTCGAACCAATACAGCATTGATGTTCATGCTGCCCGCCAGATATTCTGACGACAGGAAGTTTTCCGGCTCCCTGGAGAGCAGCGAAAGAATGTGAACCGTTATGGCAAATTTGCCTGAAATCATACTGTAATAAATTCTGTTACAAATATAGCGAAGTTTTTAATATCTGCAAATAATTTAGTTACAGTATATTTCTGCCGATTTTGTTGGGTGTATTGAACAGTGCGCCTTAAATTTGTATTCAAATTACAAGCCTGCCTTTTTAATGGATAGCATCATACTGATATTTGTCTGCCTGTTTGCGGGAATAGCCCTGCAGCGTGTTAAAGCCATCCCGGCCAATGCACATACGGCACTCAACCAGTTTGTTATTCATATTTCGCTTCCTGCACTTGCACTGTATTACATTCCTAAAATAGAGATCAGTACTAAATTGTTATACCCGTTGGGTGTGGCCTGGATTGGTTTTCTGCTTGCCTGGCTTTTCTTTGGCAGTTTAGGCAAATGGCTTGGATGGTCAAAGAAACTAACTGGTTGCCTTATACTTACAGCAGGGTTGGGTAATACATCGTTTGTAGGCTTTCCCATAATAGAAGCGCTATACGGAAAAAGCGGACTCGAAACAGCCATTATTGTAGACCAGCCCGGAACTTTTGTGGTAATGGCAACATTGGGAATTATCGTTGCAGCAGCCTACTCAAGAGAAACAGCAGGAACATCGGCCATAATCAGAAAAATCATTGTGTTTCCTCCATTTCTGGCCTTTTTCATTGGAACTGTTATGAATGCCAGCGGATACGATTTTGCAGATATGGTCCAGCCGGTCTTTCAACGGCTGAGCAGTACAGTAACTCCAGTGGCACTTGTGGCGGTAGGCATGCAGTTGAAGATACAAAGACGAAGCAGACATTGGGGATTTTTATCCCTTGGCCTTTTTTATAAGCTGATGATCATGCCGGGTGTTTTGTACCTTTTATACAAAATAGTATTGGGAGGTAAAGGAAGAGAGATTGATGTGTCGCTTATGGAGGCTGCTATGGCTCCCATGATTTCGGCGGCAATACTGGCATCGGCATACGGACTTAAACCAAGGCTTGCGGGTATGATGATTGGGGTAGGGATACCGCTTTCGTTCATCACGTTGGCATTTTGGTATTATATATTGAATACATTTTAAATTTTACTATGAAGAATATTGAAACTGCGGTTCTAAACGACCCGCGTAAAGAAATAGTTCAGAAAACGGTTTATTCCATACTTTTTTCAGTTGCCATTGCGCATATGCTCAATGACCTGCTGCAGGCAGTTATTCCGGCAGTATACCCTATACTTAAAGACAAATATAACCTGACCTTCACCCAGATTGGCCTGATCACTTTTGCCTATCAGCTGGCGGCATCAATCTTGCAGCCCTTCGTAGGTTTTTATACCGATAAGAAGCCGCAGCCGTATTCTAAGATGTTCGGAATGGTGTTTACACTTGCTGGTATAGTGATGCTGTCTTATGCAACAACTTTTGGGTTGATATTAGCATCAGTAGTACTTGTAGGCATTGGTTCATCAATCTTTCACCCGGAAGCTTCAAGAGTTTCGTATCTGGCTTCGGGAGGAAAAAGGGGACTGGCGCAATCTATATTCCAGATAGGTGGTAATATGGGAACTGCTATCGGGCCGTTGCTTATTGCATGGATAGTGGTGCCGCACGATCAGCATTATATCATTTGGTTTTCTATCATTGCCCTTATCGCAATGGTTGTGTTATGGCGTATAGGAAACTGGTATTTTCATCACCTTAACCTGAATGCAGGTAACAAAAAAGAAATCGTATTGCCGGATCTTTCGCAAAGGCGAATCGTTATTTCAGTGATCATACTTTTGGTGCTTATTTTTTCTAAATATTTCTATGTAGCAAGCATCACCAGCTATTTTACATTTTACCTGATTGACAAATTCCATTTGTCGGTTCAGGATGCGCAGTATCATTTATTCATATTTTTATTGGCTTTGGCTATAGGAACTTTACTTGGAGGGCCACTTGGCGATAAGTTCGGACGAAAATATGTGATCTGGTTCTCGGTATTGGGTGTAGCACCATTTGCGCTTATGCTTCCATACGCCGATCTGTTTTGGACAACTGTATTGTCAGTGATCATTGGAACACTGCTTGCATCTGCTTTCCCTGCAATATTGGTATATGCGCAGGAACTGCTTCCTAAAAAACTGGGGATGGTCTCAGGGCTTTTCTACGGATTTGCATTTGGTATGGGCGGACTAGGAGCGGCAATATTAGGTTACATGGCAGAGCAAACAAGCATAGACCATGTATATGATATTTGTGCTTATCTGCCGTTAATTGGTATAATTGCTATGTTCCTGCCTAATCTTAAGAAAAAGAGCTGATTTGTTCACATAACTTTAACGGGTGAGTTGTAGGATATTGCCTAATTTTATAAGATAAACCAAATCTTATACACTATGTCAACAAAAAACTGGTCGATAGACCCGGCGCATTCCGAAATACAGTTTAAAGTTAAACACCTTGTTATCTCTACCGTTACGGGTTCTTTTGGAGAATTCAGTGGTACAGCTTCAACTCCCGAAGATACTTTCGAGGAAGGTGAGATTTCTGTAAGCATTAATGCTGCCAGTATCAGTACCAATAATGAACAACGTGATGGGCATTTGAAAAGTGCCGATTTTTTTGAAACTGAGGGTCATCCTGAAATTACCATAAAAACGACATCAATAAAAAAAATTGATGATGATGAATATGCCATTGTTGCAGATGTTACCATGAAAGGAGTGACCAAAGCAATAGAATTCAAAGGAGAATACGGAGGTAAAGCAACCGATGGATATGGAAACACTAAAGTTGGGCTTGAGGTTAAAGGTAAACTGAATCGCAAGGATTTTGGACTGAACTGGAATGCAGTTGTAGAAGGCGGTGGACTTACTGTAAGCGAAGAAGTGAAACTGATTGCTAATCTGCAATTTATACAGCAATAATCATGTGGTTGTTTGATACATCCCGCGACAAGAAACTGTACCATACAGGATTATTGTTGCTTAGGTTAGTGGTAAGCTGTTTTATGCTTACACACGGGGCTAAAAAGTACATGATGCTTTTTTCCGGAGAGCCGATACAATTTGCCGATCCGCTTGGTATGGGCCAGACGAATACACTAATACTGGCTTTTATAGCTGAGTTTATTTGTTCTGTTTTCATATTGATAGGCTTTGCAACACGTCTGGCTGTAATACCACTTATCATAACCATGTTTAGTATTGTGTTTGTGGTGCATGCACCCGATGGTTTCGAACAACAGGAATTGCCGGGCTTATACCTGGTTATTTATGTGCTGCTGCTCATAACCGGAAGCGGTAAATATTCCATTGACCATCTTATCTATAAAAAGAGAAGGCCAAGAGTATATTCTTAAGCTCAAATTATAGTATTTTTGAAACGTAGATACGCTGATAAAATACCATGGAAAATATAACAATACCACAGGAAATGATTGCTTCACTTGAAAAGATAGTGGGGCAGTCATTTCTTTTTTTGGATGAAGAAACCCGAAAGGATTACGGACATGATGAAACGGAAGATTATAACTTTCCGCCATCGGTTGTGCTAAAACCTGGCAGTACGCAGGAAGTTTCTGAAATCATGAAACTTGCGAATCATTATAAAGTTCCCGTTGTTCCTATTGGGGGGCGTACCGGCCTTAGCGGAGGTGCGCTTAGCATCTACGGGGGCATCGGTCTTTCTATGGAACGTTTCAATAAGATTGAGATCGACGAGAAAAACCTTCAGGGTATTGTAGAACCAGCTGTTATTACACAGGTTTTTCGTGAAGCAGCATTCGAAAAGGGGTTGTTCTACCCACCAGACCCAAGCAGCCAGGGCAGCTGTACCATTGGAGGTAATGTGGCAGAAAATGCAGGAGGTGCCCGTGCGCTAAAATATGGTGTGACTAAAGATTATGTGCTGAACCTTGAAGTGGTTTTGCCTTCCGGCGAAATTATATGGACAGGTGCCAATACACTTAAGAATTCTACAGGATATAACCTTACCCAGCTTATGGTTGGAAGCGAAGGTACACTTGGCGTCATCACTAAAATCGTAATGAAGCTATTGCCAAAAAACTCGCACAACATACTCATGATGGTGCCTTTCTTTAAATCGGCGCAGGCCTGTGAAGCAGTTGCCGAAATATTCAGGGCTGGTATTGTGCCAAGTGCTCTCGAATTTATGGAGCGTGATGCTATTGACTGGACACTGAAATATGTTGATGGTGTAAGCCTCGATATTAAAGATGATGTTGAAGCTCATTTATTGATTGAAGTCGATGGCAATTATCCGGACATGCTTTTTGCGGAAGCGGAAAAAATAATGGGTGTACTGGAACAGTTTGAAATTGACGAAATTCTTTTTGCCGACAGCGAAGACCAGAAAAATGCGCTTTGGAAAATGCGCCGCGCAGTAGGCGAGGCTGTAAAATCAAACTCTGTTTATAAGGAAGAAGATACTGTTGTACCACGATATGAACTACCCACGCTTTTGGCGGGTATTAAGGCTGCCGGAAAAAAATATGGTTTCCATTCGGTTTGTTATGGCCATGCCGGAGATGGCAACCTTCACGTGAATATCATTAAAGGCGATATGAGCGACGAAAACTGGCATAACGAAGTGCCTAAAGGCATTCGCGAAATATTTGAGCTTACGGTTTCTCTGAAAGGAACATTATCCGGCGAGCACGGCATAGGCTATGTACAGAAGAACTACATGGATATTGCCTTTAACCAAACGCAATTGCAGCTGATGAAAAGCATCAAAAATATATTCGACCCCAATAATATCCTTAACCCGGGAAAAATACTGCCGGATAATGTATAGTAATGCTAAAAGTAAAATGAAAAAAAAGGCAATAGTATTTTTTATACTTCTTAGTATAAATTCTGTTTGGGCTCAAGTTGAAAAGAATACGTATGAATTGGGCTCAATGGAAAGCCTTTTAACCAATGATGTTAAAGGAGTTTTAAATGTGAATTTAAAAGATAAAAGAGTTGTCTTTTTGGGAGAATCAGGTCATTTTGTTGGATCTGATTTTTTGGCTAAGACTCAATTCGTAAAGTATCTGGTTTTAGAAAAAGGTTACAAGGACATTGCTTTTGAAGATGATTTCTTTGCGCTGTATTTTGATCATAACAAAACGCATCTGCATAGTTTTTGGTCAAATTCAATCCAATGCAGTGAATTGTTTGAATTCTTAAGGGAAAATAATGTGACGATTTGGGGATTTGATAATCAGATTTATTCTCAATATACCAAATCGAATTTTTTGGAAAAGCTTACAGAATTTCTAAATGCAAATGCTATTGACGCTGACAAGGATTTTATAAGACTTACAGATACTTTTTTTCGTAATGCTTCCGAACTTGGTAAAACTGACGGTAAGCAAAATATCGAAAAGATACTCAGTGGAATAGATACATTATTAAAAAACGATAAAGTTATTCAGGATAAACTTTGGGTTAGTATCCTGGAAAGTTACAAGAGCTTTGTCATGATTGTGTCAACACATAAAGGAAAAGAAAAAGGAACACCTGTCAGGGATGCCCAAATGGCAAAAAACCTGGATTTTCTCGTGAAAACAATGCCTGAGAAAAAATTCATTGTATGGTTGCACAATGCACACATGGCAAAATATGAATACATATTCGTGCCCGGAGAAACTATGGGGGGACAATTTGTCAAAGCAAATCCGGGTATTTCATACAATATTGCCGTTTCATCAATACACCTGTTTTACAGGAAGCCAAAACAGATTGAGAAATATGGTAAAGACAAAGAAAATTTACTACACTTTTTGCCTACTACCGAAAAGAATTATTTTATTGATTCCGATAAGGTCATCTTTGAAAATCCTGAATATGCTAATAAAGAATATGACGGAATGTTTAATCTTGAGGATGATAATAAATCAAAAACAAACTGGTTTAAACACTACGATGCTTTAGTTTTTATATCTAAAGGTGAAGAAGTAACGTATCCTGAAAAAACAAAATAATATTCCCTGCTGTTGGAATATCTTATTTGTGCGTATAAACAATAAAACCAATGAAATAGTTTGGGTCTACTTCATTGGTTTTATTATTTTATACTGTAATGTTTACTATATAAAGTTACGCTTTAGGAAATGCTTTGGAAGCTACTTTGCCAATCGTTAATCCTTGAACTACTATGGAGAATACGACTACAAAATAAGTTATGGCAATAATGATGTCTTTATAAGGGCCATCATTTATGGATAACGCAAGGGCAATCGATACACCTCCGCGGAGGCCTCCCCATACAAGTACTTTTATGGTCCCATTACTGAACTTCTCCCTGAATTTAATGAATTTGGTAGGAAGCCAAATCGAAACGTATCTGGCAAATAAAACCAGAATGATACATGCCAGTCCCGGCAGCCAGTAATTATTGATGTCTTTTATAACAAGCAGGTTAAAGCCTATAAAAAGGAAAAGTATTGCATTGAGTATTTCGTCATTAAGCTCCCAGAATTTATCAAGATAGTCTTTAGTGACCGGAGACATCGCAAACCTCTTTTTAAAGTTACCTATTATCAGTCCGGCAAAAACCATCGTAAGCGGTCCTGAAAAGTGCAGGGTAGATGCAATAAGGTAGCCACCCATTACAACAGATAATGTGATCAGTACGGATACTTTATAGTCGTCAATCTTTCGCATTGCACGTGAAGCTCCTACGCCTAATGCTACACCCAGAAGAAAGCCTCCTCCTGCTTCTTTTAATAATAGCCATGATGCATAGCCCACAGTAGGATTGGGGCCTTCCTGAGCCAGTTGCAGTATTACAGCAAATACTACGACAGCAACACCATCGTTAAAAAGAGACTCACCTGCAATTTTGGTTTCAAGTGATTTCTTTACCCCTGCTTTTTTAAGGATGCTGAGTACAGCAACAGGATCGGTAGGGGATATAAGCGATCCAAACAGCAGGCAGTACATATAAGGCAGTGTAACGCCTAAAAAAGGTAAAATGTAATAGATGAGTGTTCCAACTGCAAATGTAGAGATAACCACGCTTAGTGTTGAGAATACCATTATGGGGCCGCGTTGCTCCCGTAAATCTTTAAGATTAATATGAACAGCTCCGGCGAAGAGCAGGAAGTTTAGCATGGCTCCCATCAGTACCTGGGTAAAGTCCAAACCGTGTATAAGGGTAGAAATGTGATTTAGCGGACTTGGATATACCTTACCGAATATTACCAATACAATTGATACTGCCATGGCAAGCACCATGACACCAATTGTTGATGGCAGTTTTAAAAATCGGACATTAAAATAGGCAAAGAAAGATGCCAGAACAATAAGAACGGAAAGTGAATAATATAATTCCATGGGCAAAAGAACATGTGCAGTCTCAGATATACATTTTCAGTGCAATGATTGATGATGATTAAAAGCTAATTACCTGTCTGATTGAGACTGCGACTGAAAATAATGAAAGGCGTATAGCTACAAACATAACGAAAAAAAGGCTAAAAACCTAATTATGAAGCGCCTTAAAACAACAAAAGCCCTGAAATTTCAGGGCTTTTGGATGGTATCTTTAAATATGGCTATGATTTTTTCTTCAAAGATCTTTTAACAGCTTCATCCCTAAGAATGTTTTTTTGATCCTCTGTAAGGTTTTTATCATTTTCAATTGTTTTCTGGCTTGTTTGGCTTGTTTGTGTAATATTTTCAGGATCTAATATTTCCTTTGCCTCAGGTGAAAGAAGTTTGTCTGCTCCCGGAAGCAGAGGATCAAGGAATGTCCATTGCATGTTTGAAGCCTCATCGGCTATTGCAACAACCTGAACACGTTTTTTTATATCAAAAGTGTTTGTTTCAGTTATGTAGTAAACGCCATCAGTTTTAAAAAGCTTTTTAAAATATTCCTTCTTAGGCGAGATTTCCTGAGGAGTCAATTTGTTTTCAAGGCTGATTGTAATTACTCTGTCGTAATTAATCACACAAAAAGTTCCGTTATTGGCTTTTTCCAAAGCACCGTAATCTATTGAAGGATCAATTTTTCTTATATGGGCAGCATAATCTTTACCTCTCATGGTGCTGTAATACTCCTTCATATAATCATCTTTAGGAACTACATTAAAATAGCCGGGATAGATTGTTGCCAGCTGTGCATCAAAATCTCCACTTTGAGATAACGCGATCATTCTTTTGGTAGCTTCAGTAAGAGAAGCCTTATCCTGGGCAAAACCGCTCAAGGAAACGGCCAGCAGTAGTGCTATGGTTAAAAGTCTTGTTTTCATGATAAGTTTAATGTTTAGTTTTCAAATATAGGGAAATGAAAAGAAATGCCCATAAGTGTGAATCTTAAAATTTAAATTGAGGTTAAAGTTTTGAGAATTTGGTAATCAACAGGAATATACGATCATAAAAAAGTCCCCAAAGCAATTTGGGGACTTTTACTATATAAATCAATAACGATTATTATTCACCAACAATAATCCATTCGCCTGTAGCCAGAAGGCCTTCAGCTTTTTTGAATTTCATTGTTTCGGTTTTGCCGCTCATAACATGTTTAATGGTAACATTGTCATTACGGTTGATTTTTGGTGCATCCCTAACGATGGTTTCAACTGTTTGCGGACGGCTTTGGCTTTGCTGTGATACTTCACGTGCTTTGGCTGCCATTTCATCAGTATTTAATACTTCGTCTTTAGACTCGGTATATTGCTCCTGAATAGTTTCCTGTCTTGCTTCCTGAATGTTATTAGGGTTTTGAGAAGGTAGGTCTCCTTTGAAAAGGAAAGAGATCACTTCTTTATTAATATCATCCATAGTTTTCTTGAACAGGTTGAAAGCTTCAAATTTATAGATAAGAAGCGGATCTTTCTGTTCGTGAACCGCAAGCTGTACCGATTGTTTCAGCTCATCCATTTTACGAAGGTGTTTTTTCCACGCTTCGTCAACAATGGCAAGAGTGATGTTTTTCTCAAAATCGTTAACCAGTGTACGGCCTTCGCTTTGGTAAGCTTTCTCCAGGTCGGTTACTACGTTTAGGGTTTTGATACCATCTGTAAACGGAACAACGATACGCTCATACTGGCCATTATTGTTCTCATATACGTTTTTAATTACTGGGAAAGCCTCGGCAGCATTGCGTTCGGTTTTCTCTGTGTAATAATCAAGAACAACTTTATATACTTTGCCTGCAAGCTCTCTTTCAGAAAGTTTTGCAAACTCAGCCTCAGTTACCGGAGAACTGATAGAGAACGTACGGATAAGTTCGAACTCAAAGTTTTTAAAGTCGTTTGTAGCTTTATTTGTTTCTGCGATAAGTTCAGCAGTATCATACATCATGTTGGCTAAATCTACTTTAAGCCTTTCACCATGTAATGCGTGTTTTCTGCGTTTGTAAACAACCTCACGCTGTGCGTTCATAACGTCGTCATACTCAAGAAGCCTCTTACGTACACCAAAGTTATTTTCTTCAACTTTTTTCTGTGCACGCTCAATAGATTTGGTCATCATAGAGTGCTGAATAACCTCACCTTCTTTAAGTCCCATACGGTCCATGATCTTAGCAACTCTTTCAGAACCGAATAAACGCATCAGGTTATCTTCAAGAGACACATAGAACTGAGAGCTTCCCGGGTCACCCTGACGACCTGCACGGCCTCGAAGCTGACGGTCTACACGACGTGAATCGTGACGCTCAGTACCAATGATGGCAAGTCCACCTGCGGCTTTCACTTCAGGAGTAAGCTTGATATCGGTACCACGGCCTGCCATGTTTGTTGCAATGGTTACAACCCCCGGCTTACCAGCTTCGGCAACGATCTCTGCTTCTTTTTTATGAAGCTTCGCATTCAGTACGTTATGAGGGACGTTTCTCATTTTCAGCATACGGCTCAGTAACTCTGATATCTCTACAGATGTTGTACCGATAAGTACCGGTCTTCCCGCAGCAGATAATACAGATACGTCTTCGATAACCGCATTAAATTTCTCGCGCATTGTACGGTAGATAAGGTCATGCTCATCTTTCCTTGAAATACCTCTGTTGGTAGGTATCTCAACAACGTCAAGTTTATAGATTTCCCAGAACTCACCGGCTTCAGTAACAGCTGTACCGGTCATACCGGCAAGTTTGCTGTACATCCTGAAGTAGTTTTGCAGGGTAATAGTTGCAAATGTTTGTGTAACGGCTTCGATTTTTACATTTTCTTTAGCCTCGATAGCCTGGTGTAATCCGTCAGAGTAACGACGGCCATCCATGATACGGCCTGTCTGTTCGTCTACGATAAGCACTTTGTTATCCATGATAACATACTCTGTATCTTTCTCGAACAGGGTATAGGCTTTCAGAAGCTGTGTAAGCGTGTGGATACGCTCACTTTTCACACCAAAGTCTTTGAAAAGCTCTTCTTTAGCTTCAGCTTCTTCTTCTTTAGGAAGCTTTTGCTTCTCGATGGCTGCAATTTCAGTTCCAATATCCGGAAGAACGAAGAACTGGCTGTCAGTATCCTGAGAAAGGAACTGTATACCGTTATCTGTAAGTTCAACCTGATTGTTCTTTTCTTCAATTACAAAGTACAGAACCTCATCAATTTTGTGCATGTCACGATTGTTGTCGGCCATGTACTGGTTTTCAGTTTTCTGTAGTAATTGCTTAACACCTTCTTCACTTAAGAATTTGATAAGTGCTTTGTTTTTTGGTAAACCGCGGTGTGCTCTTAATAAAAGTACGCCACCTTCTTTAGTATTGCCTTCGCGGATCAGTTTTTTGGCTTCTGCCAAAATACCGTTTATTAGATTTCTCTGAAGGTTTACCAGGTTATCAATCTTCGGTTTAAGTTCAGTGAATTCATGACGGTCACCCTGAGGCACCGGGCCTGATATGATAAGTGGTGTACGTGCGTCATCAACCAATACTGAATCGACCTCATCGACAATTGCATAGTTGTGCTTGCGCTGTACAAGGTCGCTTGGCGAATGTGCCATGTTATCCCTAAGGTAGTCAAAACCAAATTCGTTATTGGTACCATAAGTAATATCTGCTGCATAAGCTTTTCTACGTGCATCAGAGTTTGGCTGGTGATTGTCGATACAATCTACCGTAATACCGTGGAATTCAAAAAGAGGTGCTTTCCATGAGCTATCCCTTTTTGCAAGGTAGTCATTCACGGTTACAAGGTGAACACCATTTCCTGTAAGTGCATTAAGGTAAAGCGGAAGGGTAGCCACAAGGGTTTTACCTTCACCCGTCTGCATCTCAGATATTTTACCCTGGTGCAGCACGATACCGCCTATAAGCTGTACATCATAATGAATCATGTCCCAGGTAATTTCTTTACCTGCAGCATTCCATGAGTTTGCCCATGTAGCGTTGTCGCCTCCAATGGTTATATACGGTTTAGTAGCCGATAGCTCCCTGTCTTTAGGTGTAGCGGTTACTGTGATAGAAGTATTCTCTTTAAAACGTTTTGCAGTTTCTTTAACCACGGCAAATGCTTCAGGAAGAATTTCCATCAATGCTTTTTCAGATATTTCGTAAGCTTCTTTCTCAAGTGCATCGATAGAAGCATAGATGTCTTCTCTTGCATCGATATCCTCGATTTTTTCAACCTCTTCCAGGTAAGATGCTATTTTGGCATCTTTCTCTGCACGGGCCTTACGGATAGTGTCTTTAAAATATATTGTTTTCTCCCTTAGCTCGTCATGGCTAAGCTGTCCCAAAGCGCTTTCATACGACTTGATCTTATTGATCAGCGGCTGCATAGCCTTGACGTCTTTCTGCGACTTATCGCCTACAAAGGCCTTAAGAATACTGTTTATTAAACTCATTATTTTGTAATTACTTATTTTTAAATGTAATAGGATACAAATTTAGCCAAAAAAAAAGCCTCGTGGAGAGACTTTTCAATTGAATTTTATTTTTTCCTAGTATTCATCCTCGTTCCAAAGATAATCTTCGTCGGTAGGATAATCCGGCCATATTTCTTCCATCGATTCATAGATCTCACCTTCGTCTTCAATGGATTGAAGGTTTTCTACTACCTCAAGAGGAGCACCGGTCCTGATGGCATAATCAATTAGCTCATCTTTGGTGGCAGGCCACGGAGCATCACTTAAATATGATGCTAGTTCTAATGTCCAATACATCTTCTAACGATTAAAGTTTATGCAAAAATAAATTTTCTACTGAGATTGTCAAGTAAAAAGTTGTTTATTTTATTGAAAAAATTAAGAACGTGTTTTTTGGTTAACAGTTATCAGTTTACGGCTGACAGTTTTTCAGTCATACCCTTTTAAATTAGAGCCCTTTAACTGTCTCCTCTATGCTATGAACTGTATACTGTAAACCGTAAACTAATATTTTTCCGGTATCCATTTCACTTCATCAGCCTTCAGGTCATGCGACAACTTTCGTGCCAATACAAAAAGGTAGTCAGAAAGTCGGTTCAGGTAGGTTAAAACCATCTCATCTGTAGGTTCTAACTCATGTAAATGTACCGAAAGACGCTCTGCACGACGGCAAACACACCTCGCTATGTGACAATATGACACCGTTGTATGTCCTCCCGGAAGCACAAAATGTGTCATTGGTGGCAGTTCGGTTTCCATACTGTCAATCTCGTTTTCAAGGAGTTCGATATCGTTTTCAGAAATTTTAGGGATGTTAAGTCTGTCTTTACCATTTTTAAGAACTGACTTTTCAGGGTCTGTTGCCAATATGGCACCTAGCGTAAACAGCCTGTCCTGTATTCTTTCCAGTATTTTCTTATAATTAGGGTTAATATCCTGATCACGGATAAGGCCTATGTGAGAATTTAGCTCATCTACGGTACCGTAGCTCTCTATACGTATATGGTGTTTCGGCACACGTGTTCCCCCAAATAGGGCAGTAGTGCCTTTGTCTCCTGTTTTAGTGTATACTTTCATCTGTTAAGTTGCTTAGTTGCTAAGGAACTTAGATTCTTAGGTTTCTTATCGTCCTGAGTAAGGCCTAAGTAACTAAGCTTCTAAGGGCCTCAGTACCTTCGTTTTTATTTGTGCGGATTAGGATTTACATTATCACTTTCTATGATACCGTCTCTAAGGCGGATAACCCTGTGGGCATAGGCAGCAATATCTTCTTCGTGAGTTACAAGGATAACCGTGTTGCCGTTAGCGTGAATTTCGCCAAATAGTTTCATGATCTCTACCGATGTCTTACTATCCAGGTTACCTGTAGGCTCATCGGCAAGTATGATGGACGGACGGTTTACCAAAGCTCTTGCTACGGCAACCCTTTGGCGCTGCCCTCCGGATAATTGGTTAGGCTTGTGGTCCATCCTGTCTTCAAGGCCTACCTGTGTCAGTACTTCGGTGGCACGGACATTACGTTCGGGTTTTTTAAAACCGGCATACACCATTGGCAGGGCAACATTATCAAGTGCCGTGGTTCGGGGCATAAGATTGAAGGTCTGGAAAACGAAACCAATCTCTTTGTTGCGTATCTCAGCAAGTTCGTCGTCGGCCATACGGCTAACATCTTTTCCGTTCAGGATGTAACTTCCGCCGGTTGGCGTGTCCAGGCAGCCCAACATGTTCATTAATGTACTCTTCCCGGATCCTGACGGCCCCATTAGTGCTACATATTCACCTTTGTTTATGTTAAGGTCTACGCCTTTAAGAACTTTTACAATTTCGCTTCCCAAAGGGAAATCTCGTGTTATGCCCTTGATCTCTATTATTGGTTCTGACATGATTGATGATTTGAGGCCTAAAAGTAAGGAATTTTTTGGTTTTGAATATAGTTGACAGATCAATTCAAATCCAATCTTAATTTATAAATGGAGTATGCACCAATATAATCGTCAGTTACTAATTTATAATTGTTCAAGTAGCAAATGTAGCCAAATGTTAAAAGTTGTGGGTATTGGTAAGACTGTTGGTTATTTAACTTAAATCGGTCTTCTGTTTCTATACAATGGTTATCTAATAGTTTGTCAAAACCAATTCTACGATACTCCTGAATGATTTTTTCATCTGGTTGAAAGCACTCCATGAAATTTTCTGTTTCATTAGCTCTTAACCGCTTCCTTTGATTCATGATATCGAATAAAAAAGATTTAAAATCAAGGTGTTGAGTTTTGTAATAATTATCATAAATATGATAAGTCTTTTCGAGTGTAGTTATACAAAGTTTATTGTCACTGGTTTTTATAAAAATATCAGGAAAATTAGGAGGTGGCGGAATACCATTTTCATAATCATACTCTGCTAAAATTTTGACAATATCTTCATTATATATAATGCTATTAGTGTTTTCTTTGCAAGAAATGAAAAGTGATAATATAAAAAGAAGATATATTGCCTTTAGTCTAGATGTCATTATTTTTATTTGTTTGGTAAAAATAAGATAAAAAAAACCACCTCTTCAGGTGGTTTTCCAATTATAATAGATCAGTTGTTTATCCTTTGCTGTACATAGGGTCGACACTTCGCGGATACGTTCTTTCTTCCTGTATCGTGCCGTCCATTTTATGTATGATCACCGAACATTTGCTGTGGTTCTTTGCCATGGCGACAGTTCTGTTGATAACATCCTGTTTATTGTCGCCCGTTACCGACGCACGCCCTGATCGCTCAAGCATGCTTTTCCAGCCATTACGGCCGTTACCTAAAACATGATATATTTTGCGTTCCATGATAGAGTAGTTTTTAGTTGCGAGGTAAAAATACAACGGGAAAAGATATACAAATCCTAATGGATTCCCAATTAACAGGCAATCAATGGCTTGACAGTGTTAAAGTTGAAAAAATTATACTTTTCATAACATTTTAGAGTTATTTTCTTTAACTTTATATAACACAAGGTCAAAGGTTTATGAAAAACATTATTTTCTTCGTTGCGGTTATGGTCTCGTTAGCTATGTGTCCAATGCAGGATGGTTATCCCGTGCCTCCGGATAGTCCTTTACGGCTGTTCTACATACAGCATGCTAACAATCATAATACTTTTGTGTATGATGCCAATTTCGTTTCAGGGAAATTCCTTAAAGATTCTGATCCTATTAATGTTTACCGCATCAATTATAAAAAGGGAGGTATTAAGGAAGAGCTGACCAGTATGCAGCGAAAAATGGCTTATGGTGTAGAATTTACCAAAACCGGTTCTAATTCCTTTGATTTTACGCTTGCGGCCTATCCTTCTAAAAAAATGTCGCTCAAGCTTTGCAACGCAAACGTTCCAAGGGTATGTGTTCAAATAAACGGAAAAAACATTCATCTTAAAAGAATGTTCCTTTACTGTAATAAATTGGGTACTTCTGTTTCTTCCATAAACTTCTATGGTAAAGATGCTACTACCGGAAAAGATGTTACCGAGAATTTTGCCCTTAATGACTAAAGTTATTTGCTTGAAGGAGACTTGGAAAAACATTTTCTGTTAATAAAACCTATAAATCTCATTTCTTAAAAAGTTAATGAATTCTTAAGTATTCTTGATTGATGGTTAAGTTTGCTAAAGTATTCTTAATAAATTAATAGTTGTTTTGAAATGTAGCTAATGATGACATAATTTTGAATCATCAAAGTAACATAAAATACAAAACAACCATGAAAAGATTCAATTTAGCATTAGGCGCTGTCCTGATAGCAGCAGGATTTACTTCTTGCAAAGACGAGAAAAAAGAAATGGCAAAAACAGAAGTTGACCACTATGTAGTGTTTGTTGACTCAATCAATGATCTTGATGCTGCCGAAAGAACTGCCAACTGGGCTGCTATTGATGCAGAGTACCAAAGAAGAGTTGCTGAAGCAGAAGCTGCACTTGCTGCACTTGAAAATGATGCTGAAACTCAAAAAAGAATTGACGAAAGCAAAGCTAAATTTGATGGTGTAAAAGTACAGGCTGAAACTGAAGCTAAGGCTGCTGCTGAAGCTGCTGCACCTGCTGCAGGTGGAGGATTGGCAGATACACTTTTCGGACCTGGTAATGTTGTAGGTAACGATATGACGTTTGCATGGGTTAACAAAGACAACATTCTTACTGTGTACCAAAAATTCTACGAAACTTTTGATGCTGAAAAAAATCAATATTCAAGACAGGATCTTGATAAGGTAAAAGCATGGTATGAGGCACTTGATGCTCGTAAAAATACTGTAGAGAAAGAAGGTCTTAGTTCTTCTGACAACAACAAGATCGCAGGTATTAAGCTTAAATTTGCTCCAAAATTCCGTTGGGAACGCTTAACAGCTAAGGGTGAGGAAAACCAGGATGCCAAAGATAAAGCAAACTAATAAGAGTTAAGGTTTTTTATAAATTTGTGTGAGTAAAAGGGTGTGCTTCGGTACACCCTTTTTTTATTTTGATTTATACAATAACCCCCAAAGGTTTTTGGCTCCTATCAGGAAGTCAAGTGTCTTTGATGTAGATGTTCGTATCATGAAATGTTCTTTTGCCTGTTCCGGCCTGAAGAATATAATGCCTAAATGATAGGTGTCTATGGTAACGGTAATGCGTGGGTCTTTTTTGATGGTTTCCCAGTCGTATTCTGACTGTGCTGAATTGTGTATCTTGCTGATTACACAAACCGTATTGCTGCCAATATTCGGCAAAAGTCTTTCTATTTGTGGTAATATCGCCTGACTGTCCATGGCTGATATGTAAATCATGTCCAGATTTCCGGTGATGGGTGCAAACGTTGATAGGAACCATAGCTTAAGATTTAGCTCTTCACCACATTTTCGTATAAGCTGGTTTATAGCTGAAGTATCTTCTCCTAAGGCAACCATTTTTTCGCATCTAAGATTTACTAAGACCCTGCAAAGTATCTCTGTGGCTTCCTGGCTTAGTACTCTCGGATTGTCAGTTTTGACTGCAACATTGGTTTTTGTGTTCAGTGCTTTTGTAATCCTGAATGCAAATGGTGAATGTACCCCGTGTAAATTTACCGAGTTCCAAAGAAATGAATTGTACGATAGTTGCGGCATAGTAGTCTCAGTTTGCAGTCTCAGTTTTCAGTAGAGTGGACTGACTGCCACTGAAAACTGATTGCTGGTTTTATTCCATTTTAGCGCTTAACTCAAACCAGCGCTCTGTGTTAGCTTCTATTTTCTTAAGTATTGTTTCAAGATCGGCAGCTTTTTTGGCAATATCTGCATCGGCAATGCTACCGTCAGCAAATTGTTTTTCGATAGCTTCTTTCTCGCGTTCCAAATCTTTTATTTCCTTCTCAATCTTCTGGAATTCCTTCTGCTCGTTGAATGTTAGTCCGGCTTTTACGTTGTTCTGTTTCCAGGCTTTTTTATTATCACCTACCGGTTTCAGTTCCTCTTTGGTAGGTTCTGAACTGTCTTCATACGCACGGAAATCACTATAGTTACCAGGGAAATCTTCGATAACGCCTTCGCCTCTGAACACAAAAAGGTGGTCTACGATTTTATCCATAAAGTACCTGTCGTGCGATACCACGATAAGACAGCCCGGATAATCAAGAAGGAAGCTTTCCAGTACATTAAGGGTAACGATGTCAAGGTCATTGGTAGGCTCATCCAGTATGAGGAAGTTAGGGTTCTGGATCAGGACTGTACATAAGTAAAGTCGTTTCAGTTCCCCACCACTTAGTTTTTCGACAAAGTCATATTGTTTTTTACGGTCAAAAAGGAATTTCTCCAACAGCTGCGAAGCGGAGATAGTCCTTCCCTTGGCTAGCGGAATGTATTCTCCATATTCTTTGATGATGTCGATTACCTTTTGCTCCGGTTTAGGGTTGATACCGCTCTGTGTATAGTAGCCTATCTTGATAGTGTCACCTGTTATTACTTTACCGCCATCTGGTGGGATAGTCTGTGTAAGTATATTTAGGAAGGTAGATTTTCCTGTTCCATTCTTTCCAATGATACCGATACGTTCTCCTTTTTTAAAGTTGAAACTGAAATTATCGAGTATGGTTTTCTTTTCGAATTTTTTAGAGACATTGTGCAGTTCGACAATTTTGCTGCCCATACGCTCCATGTTGATCTCCAGTTCTACCTGGTGGTCTTTACGTCGGCTATGAGCCTTTTCCTGGATAACATAAAAGTCATCCTGACGCGATTTTGACTTTGTGGTACGTGCCTTAGGCTGGCGGCGCATCCAGTCAAGCTCTTTTACATAAAGGTTCTTGGCTTTGTCTATACTTGCATTTTCGGCAGCTACGCGTTCCTCTTTCTTTTGAAGATAGTAAGAGTAATTGCCTTTGTATTGGTATAATTTTCCATTTTCCAGTTCTATGATTTCGTTACAAACTCGCTCCAAGAAGAAACGGTCGTGCGTAACCATAAAAAGGGTCATGTTTTCTTTGGCGAAATAATTCTCCAGCCACTCGATCATTTCAAGGTCAAGGTGGTTGGTAGGCTCATCAAGTATAAGAAGGTCGGGTTTGCTGATAAGGATGATGGCAAGAGCTACACGCTTTTTCTGCCCGCCGCTCATGTTCTTGATCTTTACCTTCATGTCTTCCAGCTTCAGCTTGAAGAGGATTTGCTTGAACTGGGTTTCAAAATCCCAGGCGTTGTGCATTTCCATGCGTTCAAAAGCTTTTTGGTAAGCTTCTTCCTCTTCAGGGTTTTCAAGTGCTTTTTCGTATTGTTCGATTACCTTCAGGATTTCGTTATCCGAAGCAAAGATGCTTTCTTCAATCGTTAGTTCCGGATTAAGATTTGGCTCCTGCGAAAGGAAAGCCATTTTCATTTCCTTGCGCAGAACCACCTGACCTGTGTCGGGAATGTCTTCGCCGGTAATGATTTTCAGGATGCTGGTCTTTCCGGTACCGTTTTTTGCTACAAAAGCAATTTTCTGGTCTTTGTTGATTCCGAAAGAGATGTTTTCAAAAAGCGTACGCTCGCCGAATGATTTGGATATGTTTTCTACTGAAAGGTAATTCACTTGTATTCTGTTTTGTGCAAAAGTAACTTATTAATTATGAATTTAAAATTACGGATTGCGAATTCCTTGTGTTCGGGATTATATATACGAAAGCCACCACTGCTTATGTGTGCTCTTATAGTTGTTATACCATCTGGATGGGAAATAACATAACAGTAATACAAACAACCATATCAGGTATACGATACCAAGAGAAAAGCCGAAATTTTCCTCAGGCCTGAAGGCGAATGTCATTCGAATGATTTCAATGTCTTTCATGGTGTAGCCTTCCGCAAAGAAAAGTATCGTGCATAGTATGTGTATTATATATATGTGTATCAGGTAATAGAAAAAAGGTACACGTCCAAATATATTAAAGATGGCTGTAAAGCGGTTGCGAATGTTTTCTATCAGTGCTAACACTATTAATGCCGGTCCAAGCGTCATTAATGTATAGAGTAATGATGGTGGGTACTTAGTAACATTCAGGAGTGATAATACTGTATAGGTGAAATTACGCTGTGTTTCCCACGGAACGGGGTCTCCGTAACCGTTCAGTAATCGAAGGCTTATAAATAAAACAATTAACAGACTTCCGGTTATGATAAGTGCTTTTCTTCTTTTTTCAGGACTTATTTCGCTACTGTACCATTTTCCGGCAGCGTAACCTAAAAGCATAATACCTGTCCATGGTAGGATGGCATAAGCAGTCATAATGCGCACGCTTCCGAGTACATAGGGTTCAAATTCGGTTATAAGGAAAAAGTTGGCGGCAACATCAAGATTGTCGTCAGTGATCAGGATGTAATCCATAATGTTGTGTGTCAGGGTGAGCAATATTCCGATGGCAACCAATACCCAATACCTGAAAAATATCAATCCGGACATTATTACCATACTGCATCCAATCGCCCAAATGACCTGAAGAAAAAAGAAATTAAAGAAAATATTAAAGCTCCACCCAAAACCTACAAGAGTGAGCTCAGCTATGATAAGCCAAAGTCCACGGGTAAATAAGAACCATGCGAGCTCCTTTTTTGTTTTGCGCAGGCTTTGTAAATAAATAGAAGTTCCTGATAGAAACACAAAGGTTGGCGCACAAAAATGTGTGATCCAACGGGTGAAGAAGAGGAAAGGTGTGGTCGTGTCCATGTTGGTAGGATCACCGCTCATTCCGTCAATGTGAAAGTAATCCCTTGTATGGTCTAATGCCATGAGTGCCATGATGATGCCGCGTAAAACATCTATAGATTGTATACGTTGTTTTATTGTGTCCATTTTTTGGTTGGTTTTTGGTAGAGTAAATATAGATTTTATTCGTTTTAAAAACGTGTTTCAGACAAAAAGTCATGCGAAGCGACATTTTGTCTGTAAAAATTACATTGGAATAAAAGTTGACTATTACTAAATAAATAATTGAAAGTCAAACACTAAAAAAATAAATCATGAACGTAATAAAACGAAACGGCGTACACGGATTTCCTGTAATGGATCAATTCTTTAAAGATATTTTAGGCGGAACGCAGGCTGCTCATACACCGGTTCCTCCGGTAAACGTAAAAGAGACTGAAACAGCTTTTTCTCTTGAGTTAATCGCTCCGGGATTAAAAAAAGAAAACTTTAAAATCGAGATTGATAAGGACCTGCTTACTATTTCATCTGAAGTTAAAGCGGAATCAATCGAAAAAGAAGATGGTAAATTCACAAGAAGGGAATTCCGTACTGCATCGTTCAGGAGATCATTTAAGCTTCCTGAAAATGTAAAAGCAGATGAGATCAATGCTGCTTATCAGGATGGTATATTAAATGTCAGCCTCCCTAAAAAAGAAGAAACATTGCCACAGGCAAAAAGATCTATAGATATTTCATAAATAATGATTGGATTTGGTTGGTTAGTTGATGAAAGCGCTCTCTCAAGGGGCGCTTTTATTTTTGGTGTCCATTGTGATCAAAAGTTAGCAGGTTTTCATAATTCTTAAATTCTGCTATCTTTGCCAAATGCAGCTATCTGTAGTTATACTCAATTATAATGTTCGCTATTTCCTGGAACAATGCGTGCTGAGCGTTCAGCAGGCTATTGTGGGTATGGATGCCGAGATAATTGTGGTAGATAACAACTCTCCTGACGATAGCTGTGCCATGATGAAGGCGCGTTTTCCTGATGTAAAACTTATTGAAAGTGCTGTCAACGCCGGATTTCCGAAAGGTAACAATATTGGTGTTGCAGAAGCAAAAGGGGAATACGTTTGTATACTTAATCCTGATACAGTTGTGGCTGAAGACACGTTTAAAAAAACACTCGCATTCGCCGAAGCACAAAAAGACTTTGGGATTTCCGGAGTAAAGCTGGTTGACGGACGTGGCTTCTTTTTGTCGGAGAGTAAGCGCGGAGTTCCTACACCCTGGGTGGCCTTTACTAAAATAGGCGGGCTATATAAACTGCTTCCACGAAAGGAAATTTTCAATCGCTATTATGCCCGGCATCTTTCGGAAGACCAAAGCGGAAAAGTGGATATACTTGTTGGTGCGTTCATGGTTATGAAACGTGAGTTGTATCTTGAAGTTGGCGGGTTTGATGAAGATTGCTTTATGTATAGCGATGATATTGACCTCTCTTACATGGTGCTTAAAAAAGGGCTTCGTAATTACTACTTTGCCGAAACATCGGTTATACATTATAAAGGTGAGAGTACGGTAAAAGACGGAGCTTATATGAAGCGTTTCAGGGAAGCTATGCAGTTTTTTTACAAAAAGCACTTTAGAAGGTCACCGCAATTTGATGTGCTGATGAAGATTGGTGCTTTCTTTTTTGCAATAGTCAAAAGGAATAAAACAGCACCTGTATACATTCCGCAATATTATGTACTCATTTCTGAAAGTGAGGAATTAAGAGAAGCACTTCAGGGTAAACTTGAGAAGAGTATTATCAGGACAGAAAAGATGGAGAGTGTGCTTTCTATGAAGAATAAAAAAGCGGAAGTGATCTTTGATAATGAATTTGTTAGCTTTAAAGACAGTATTGCTTTTATGGAAATGCATAAAAATGACGGTTTCACTTTCAAGATAAGGCCTGCGGGCTCTGCGTTTATTGTTGGGAGCAACAGTAGTAATGATAGAGGTGAAGTGGTTGTGTTTGAATAAATGTGATAAAAATAAAAAACGATATAGTTGGCGAATAATTATCTGAAAAAAAGCAATGACTTGTTTTTTTTATTAATTTCGCAAGCTGAAATACTAATTTTACCTTTAGGTTATCGATATGGCAAAATTTGAACTAAAATTACCCAAAATGGGTGAAAGTGTTGCTGAGGCAACAATAACAAATTGGTTAAAAAATGTTGGCGATCACATTGCGGCTGATGAAGCTGTACTTGAAATCGCAACAGACAAAGTAGACTCAGAAGTGCCGAGCGAAGTATCGGGTACGCTTGTTGAAGTACTTTTTAAGGTTGATGATGTGGTTCAGGTTGGACAGACCATTGCCTATATTGAAACCGAAGGCGGTGTGGTTGTAGATGCTCCAAAAGAGGAAACTACTGCTGCAAACATTCAGATTATAGAGAAAACTGTTGAGGCGGCAGCAACTGCTGTTGCTGCTCCTGTAGATTTTTCTGCTTCTGAAAAATTCTTTTCGCCACTGGTAAAAAACATTGCAAAAGAAGAAGGTATCTCTCTTGCTGAACTTGAAGCTATAAGCGGTACAGGTAAAGAAGGAAGAGTAACCAAAAACGATATACTTGATTACGTTAAGAATCGTGGAAGCCAGCCTGCACAAGCAGCAGCTCCTGTATCTCAACCGGCAGCGGCTCCACAAGCTGTTCAGCAACCGGCAGCAGCTAAGGCAGCTCCGGTATCGGTTAACGGTGGTGATGAGATCGTTGAGATGGACCGTATGCGTAAACTTATCTCTGGATACATGGTGCAGTCGGTACAAACATCGGCTCACGTGCAGTCATTCATCGAGGTAGACGTAACCAACATTGTAAAATGGAGAGACAGGGTTAAGACTACGTTTGAAAAGAGAGAAGGTGAGAAACTTACTTTCACTCCGATATTCATGGAAGCTGTAGCCAAAGCGCTTAAAGATTTCCCTGGTATGAATATCTCAGTTGACGGAGATTTCATCATCAAAAAGAAAAACATCAACCTTGGTATGGCGGCTGCATTGCCAAACGGTAACCTTATCGTTCCGGTAATTAAAAATGCTGACCAGCTTAATCTGGTAGGTATGGCTAAAGCTGTAAACGACCTTGGTAACCGTGCGAAAGCTGGTAAACTTAAACCGGACGATACTCAGGGTGGTACATATACTGTAACTAACGTGGGTACATTCGGAAGTGTGTTTGGTACGCCGATCATTAACCAGCCGCAGGTAGGTATCCTTGCTCTTGGAGCAATACGTAAAGTGCCTGCAGTTATCGAAACTCCTGATGGGGACTTTATCGGTATCCGCCAGAAGATGTTCCTTTCTCACAGCTACGACCACCGTGTGGTAGATGGGGCTCTTGGAGGATCATTCGTTAAGCGTGTTGCTGAATACCTTGAAGCATTTGATGTGAACAGGGATTACTAAGAAATATATTTTATTTATATACAGAAACGCCTCCAGTCGGAGGCGTTTTTTTATTTAACTTCTTCCTTATAATGCTTTGCAGCATTATCTATCCTTCTTTTTATCCTTGCCTGAAGGTTTCTCGGAGATAAAACTTTTACGCATTCGCCAAAGCCTAATATCTCTTTCTCCAGCTCAAAATTCAATACCACATCAATGCGTACGATGATACCATCTTCATTTTCGCTCAGTACCTGCTGTGAATGATGGAGCGGTTTTGTTATTACATAGGGTGCATTTACCTTATCAAATTCAAGTATCACCCTTTGTGCCCTGTCACGATGCGATTTGGTTATACCTATCAGGTCATCAAAGTAGCGCTCAAAATTTACTCCTGTATATTCTATATAGGGTTCCTTGGTCAGAGGCTGGAATTCAATGATCCTGTCAAGCGCCAGTGTCATCAGGAAGGGGTGCTTCTTTTTCATGGCTACCACAAACCAGCGATTGCGGTGTTCTTTAAGGAGATATGGGTAGTAAATTTCTTTTGAAGGCTTTAGGGCTTTAAACGACTGGTAGTCTATAAGCAAAGGTGTTTTGTTTAAAATAGACTGATATAACGGATTGATATGCTCAATGCCTTTCAGTTTTTTGTTGTCGTCAAACTGTATATGGTTAGCCGTCTTCTTAGCTGATTTGTTTACATTATTCTCCAGCTTGGCTATGAGTTCGCTCATCTCATCGAAATAGTTGAAACCGTTAAGCTGTTTTAGCACACTTACGACTTCCTTCATCTTTACCATATCGGCCTCATTTATGGGCGACTTGGTAATGCTGTAACCGGGATCTTCATAAATGTAAAAGCGCTTATCGGTAACTATTATAGGGGCATTATAGCCAAGGCTGTCGCTACGCATTACCTGAATATCGGCCTGAATGGTGCGTTTGCTCACACCGCTGGTTATCCCTTCATATTCATACAACGCATCGGCCACCTTTTCTATGATATCATCAAGTGTCCATTTCCTGAAACGGTTCTTCAGGCATTCGTCTATGGTTTTATAGCGCAGCAGCGCAAGCTTGTTTGTAGCCATTTTATTGTTTTTGACTTTTTTTGGCAAAAATGCCTTTCAAAAATAACTAAAAATTGGTTTTACTACGCAATACACCTGCGCAGTTGTCTTTTTTTCTATGTATTTAAAATTATTTTCTAATGTAAGTTGTTTTAAATCAGTGCTTTTTTGAAAATAATTTAATTTTTTTAGTACTGCGCATTTTCACTGCGCACATGCGTATGCATATTTGCAATGTCAGGATGAGACAACAATTACTCTCCTAACAAACAACAAGATAATAACCTAAAAAGATTCGTATTATGAAATTCAATTTTTTAAACAGGCAAAAAAGCGTAACAGTAAATCATGAAGGTGCAAAGGCTTACAAGATGACACCGGAACTTGAATTATACTCTGCCGTGGTTACCACAGGATTGAATGATTCATTCTACGAGTCGGGTAGTGAGAGGCTTGAAAAGATAAAAAACCTAATCACTAAATGCGATGCTGAGTTTGTAGCCAGACTGGCTGTATATGCAAGGACTGAAATGTATTTGCGCTCTGTGCCGGTGGTGCTTTCGGTAGAATTGGCAAAGCAGTCATCGGGTACAGATGTGGTAAGCAGGACTGTAAGCAATGTTATACAACGTGCTGATGAGATTACTGAATTGCTGGCATACTATCAGGTGGCGAATGAAAGGACTGCTACTAAAAAGCTGAACAGGTTGTCTAAACAGGTGCAGAAAGGCCTTGCGGTATGCTTCAACAAATTTGATGAGTATCAGTTTGCCAAATATAACCGTGCAACAGATGTGAAATTAAGAGATGCTTTGTTTTTGGTTCACCCAAAAGCAAAAGACGAATCCCAGCAGGAAATCTTTAATAAAATAGCTGCTGATAAACTGGCAACACCCTATACATGGGAGACCGAATTGTCTGAGTTAGGTAAAATAAAATTTACGAATGCAGAAGAAAAGAAAAGAGCAGTAGCCGCCAAATGGGGTGAGTTGATAGAAAGCAGGAAGGTAGGCTACATGGCGTTGATGAGGAATTTAAGGAATATCGTGGAAGCTGAAGTTTCGGCAAAGCATATACAAATGGTTTGCGAATACATAGCCAATGAGAAAGCGGTTATGGGTTCAAAACAATTGCCTTTCCGTTTCCTTTCGGCTTACAGAGAGATAAAAGAACTTAAGTCGGGTTATACCTCTGCGGTATTGAATGCGCTTGAAGATGCCGTGATGCATAGCGCCAAAAACATAAAAGGTTTTGGTTACAATACTTCGGTAGTTATCGCTGCAGACGTTTCAGGTTCTATGCAGCAGCCTGTATCGGCAAAAAGCAAAGTGCAGTTGTATGACATTGGCCTTATGCTTGCCATGCTTATGCAGTCGCAATGTAAAAATGTAACTACCGGTATGTTTGGTGATAAATGGAAAGTCATAAACATGCCACAGCGTAATGTGCTTGCCAATGTAATGGAATTTTACCGAAGGGAAGGAGAAGTGGGTTATGCCACTAATGGTTACCTTGTGATAGAAGACCTTATACAAAGAAGGCAGAAAGCTGATAAGGTAATGTTGTTTACCGATGTGCAGATGTACAGCACCAATGGCTCTTCAAACTCGTTTGAAAACTCATGGAACCGTTACAAAGCTATAGCGCCAAATGCCAAATTGTATTTGTTTGACCTTGCCGGCCATGGCGCACAGCCGCTTGATGTACGCCGAAATGATATACACCTTATAGCAGGCTGGAGCGACAAGATATTTGATGTTCTTTTTTCTATGGAAGATGCAGGTAATGCATTGACTAAGATAAACAGTATAGAGTTGTAATACTAAGAAGTACTTCTTGCTCCCTTCTCCATTGGAGAGTCCCGATAACTATGGGGAGGGGTGAGATTTTGAAAATAATATAACAGGTGCCGTAGAGAAGGGTTACTTCGCCATTCACGCCCTCGGTCGCGGGTTCGAGCCCCGCTATATCCGACTCTTTACAGATTGGGTATGTAGCTCAGTTGGTTAGAGCAAGGAAACAGTCCCTTTTTGCTTTTTGCCCTGTTAAAAATTAGGTAGTGCTCCCGTTTGCACGCTGCGGCGGGAGTTTATAAAACATTAAAAAGCAAGGACAGGTGTCGTAGATAAGGAGTTCTTCGTTTCAGGTAGCGCGATGCCGGTTTGAGTCCGGCTGTTTCGAAAGAAGCATGGTTTAATTGGTAACACACGCTAGTAAGGCCTTTTCGAATCTTACCCTGTCTGAGTTATTGCAAGGATCTCCCGTAGCCAACGGATGTTGCGGGAGAGTGCAAAGAAGAAAAAGTAAGTGTCGTCTAAGAGAGCTTCATCGTTTTGTCGTGGGTTCGATTCCCATCATTGACTGGGTTTAGCAATGTAGCTCAGTTGGTAGAGCAAACAACTTTCTTTAGCTGTTGCCTTACACTATGGAGATGCTCCCGTTTAGCATGCTGCGGCGGGAGTTTATAAAAAATATATGTTCTTACTCCCCTCTCAAAGGAGAGGGGTTATGGGTGAGGAAAAAAATATTGGTAAGTGTCGTAGAAAAGGGATACTTCTTTGGCTATAGCGGGTTCGAATCCCGTCGCTGTTATCCCGAAGACAACAGTGTGAAATCACGCCCTCTTCGCTTTTTGCCTTACCAAAAATATACAGGATGCCGTAGGTGTGGGATACTTCGTCTCAACCCAGGGGAGGAATAGCGTAGTCGTCTTTGTGTGGCAAGGCTATCCGGTTCGACTCCGGCGCTGACACGCCCCGATTAAAAAGCCTGCACTGCCTTTTGCTCCTGAAAATATAAAAATATTGAGATGCCGTATTACAAAGCGTTACTTCGTCCGGTTGTTTCGTCGGGTTCGAATCCCGAAAGTATAAAAAGCGCTTGTTACCATTGCTCTTGATGCCTAAAGAGTGCCGTTGCCTTGGTGTTACTTCGTCCAAAGAAATTTTCACACCCGGCGATTATTGCCTCTTTTTAATATTCAATTAACCCTATTTACAATAAAAACAGATTAATTTTAAATTTCAAACCATACCATTATGGAAGCATTAATAAACGGAACCGATTTACTATATGTTGGTTACAAAGAAACAGGAATATTAGGGCTTGCTTTAAAGCTTGCTAATTCAAAATATAATGATCAGCCGAAGGAAGAGGTACTGGCGCTTTTCAAGAAAGTGAAAGACTATCCCGAAAATTTCCTCGATGATGAGGTGCTGGAACAGTTAGCTTCTGCGATGATAGAAGAAGCTAATGCGCCTAAAGAGGAAACTATTCCGCTAAAAGAGACGGCTGAGGCTTATACCGTTTATGGAACAGCCCATATCGAGCAGGGCGCCAAAGACCAAATGGATGTGGCTATGAAGCTTCTGGTAACTGTTGCAGGGGCTTTGATGCCTGATGCGCATCAGGGTTACGGATTGCCAATAGGTGGGGTACTGGCGACAAAAAATGCCATTATTCCTTATGGTGTTGGTGTTGATATTGGGTGTAGAATGGCATTGTCGGTTTATGATATTCCCGAAGAGCATTTTCTTTTGAACGAAGCCAAATATAAGAGAGAGCTTATTGCTCATACTAAATTTGGGGCAGGGCATGGTTACCATGGTCAGTATAAAACGGATCATGAAGTATTGGATAGAAAGGAGTTCAATATTGCGCCTTTCATCAAAAATCTTCACGATAAGGCCTGGTCACAGTTAGGTACATCGGGAGGAGGAAATCACTTTGTGGAATTCGGTATTATTGAATTCGATAAAAGGGATGAGGTGCTTGGAATCGAAAAAGGCCGCTATGTGGCATTGCTTACGCATTCAGGGTCAAGAGGATTTGGTGCGACAATAGCAGGGCATTATACAAAGCTTGCTAAGGATATTACTAAACTTCCAAAGGAAGCGGCTAATCTGGCATATTTAGACCTTAACTCTCAGGCAGGGCAGGAGTACTGGATAGCCATGAATCTTGCAGGCGATTATGCTTCGGCATGCCATCAGGTTATCCATGATAAGATGAAAAGAGCTTTAGGTGCCGAAGTGTTGGCTAAAGTGGAGAACCATCATAATTTTGCCTGGAAAGAAATACTGAATGGTGAAGAAGTGATTGTGCATAGAAAAGGTGCTACCCCTGCCGGTAAAGGTGTTATGGGTATCATTCCGGGGAGTATGACGGCACCGGGATTCCTTGTGAGAGGTAAAGGAGAGGCAGATGCCATTAACTCAGCCTCGCATGGTGCCGGAAGGCAGATGAGCCGTACTCAAGCCATAAAGAATATTACCAAAGCCGATATGAGACAGGTATTGAAAGACCACGGTGTATCGCTTATTGGTGCCGGAAGGGACGAAGCGCCAATGGCATATAAAGACATTGAGGCTGTTATGGCTTCGCAGACCGATCTTGTTGATGTTGTTGCCAAATTTACCCCGAAACTGGTGCGTATGGCTGATGACGGCAGCAGGGAAGATTAGAATTTAAATTGAAACTATTAGCCGGAAATTTTCCGGCTTTTTTTATGGGTAGCTGCCATCTTCTGTTATATTTGTAATACAAACATTTTCTCATGAAAATCATTCCTTACATATCCTTTCTTAGTTTTATGGGACTATTGGTGTTTCAGCCAAAAGGCATGTCCTTCCGCGAAAGCGAGAACAAAATTGTACAGGATACTGTAAAAGAATGGGCTGAGGTTAATTTTGAAGCGCAGGGTATTCAGAATCGTATGGCTTATGCTGATACGGCCAACTTTATGCATCAGAAAATCTATCCCTGTGCACGTTGTTTTCTGCGCCCTGAAGTGGCTGAGGCTTTGGAAGAGGCCAATCAGATTGCGAAAGATAAGGGGTATACGTTGGTTGTATATGATTGCTATCGGCCGTATGGCTACCAAAAGGTTATGTATGATATTGTGAATGACCCACGTTATGTAGCACCTCCGGGCAAAGGTTCTAACCACAACCGCGGTCGCGCAATTGACTTGTCGCTGGCAGATGAGAATGGAAACCTGCTGGATATGGGGACGCCTTTTGATGATTTTACTGAACAATCCCATTATGATGCCGATGGCATTACCCGTGAGGCTAGGCGTAACAGGAGGGCTTTGCGTAATATTATGAAAAAGGCCGGTTTTTCGCCCTATAATCATGAGTGGTGGCATTTTGATTATAAAAAACAAAACTACGAAACCGCTGATTTCAGGTGGGATTGCGAATAATTCTACGTCATTGTCTGTCTATTTGTTGCTAAAAATTTCCGTTATAAGGTAATCTCCTATTATCTTTGTCTTCCTATACAATTTTTATTATGGAACTTAAACTGCATAAACCTATATGCTTTTTTGACCTGGAAACGACAGGGACTGATATATCAAGAGACCGTATCGTGGAAATATCGGTTTTAAAAGTTTATCCTAACGGGAATAAAGAAAGCCGTACATGGCTTGTAAATCCCGAAAGGCCAATACCGCCAGCTACAACTGCTTTTCATGGTATTACCGATGATAAAGTGGTTAACGAGCCTACTTTTAAGGAGCTGGCAAATACCATTCATAACATGATAAAAGATTCAGATCTTGGAGGATATAATTCTGATAGGTTTGATATTCCGCTATTGGCAGAAGAGTTGCTTCGTGCCGGTGTGGACTTTGATATGAAGAACAGGGTATCGGTAGATGTACAGACCATTTTCCATAAAAAAGAAGAACGCACGCTTAGCGCTGCGTATAAATTCTACTGCGGAAAAACACTTGATAATGCCCATACGGCAGAAGCGGATACCAATGCTACCTACGAAATACTGAAATCGCAGCTGGAGCGCTATGACGATCTTCAGAACGATATGAAATTGCTATCGGAATATACTACACGTAAAAAAGTAGTAGACTTTGCAGGTTTCATCGTGATTGATGCTGACGGCGATGAGATGTTTACCTTTGGTAAGCACAAAGGGGCAAAAGTTGAGAAAGTGCTGGAGCAGGAGCCCGGTTATTTTGGATGGATACAAAATGCTGATTTTCCGCTTTATACCAAAAAGGTGTTAACGGCTATAAAACTCCGAAAATTAAATAATAAATTGGCTTAAACAATTTTCCCCCGAAAACACGATGAAAATAATTTGCATAGGCAGGAATTATGTTAAACACATTGAAGAACTGCAAAACGAAAGGCCTGATGAGCCTGTTATTTTCTTAAAGCCTGATACGGCGGTGGTGCAAAAGCAGTTTCCGTTTGTTATACCTGAATTTACTAATGATGTGCATCATGAGGTTGAGGTATTGGTCAAGATAAATAAGGTGGGTAAATATATAGATGCTAAATTTGCACACAAATATTATGACGAAATTGGGCTTGGTATCGATTTTACAGCGCGTGACCTGCAGGCAAAACTTAAAGAAAAAGGATTGCCGTGGGAAAAAGCAAAAGCCTTTGACGGATCGGCAGTTATAGGTGATTTTGTTTCGAAAACAGAATTTGCTGCGCTGGATAATATCAGTTTTGAACTGACCAATAATGGTACTGTTGTGCAAAAAGGCAATACACAGCACATGTTATGGAAGATAGATGAGATTATAGCTTATGTGTCGCAGTATTTTACGCTCAGAACGGGGGATGTCATCTTTACGGGTACGCCGGAAGGGGTTGCGAAAGTAAGCCCGGATGATGTGCTGGAAGGTTTTATAGAAGGAAAGAAATTATTCAGGATACAGGTTAAATAATGGCACTATACTACAACTTATCAAAAGTATATGCGATCTCAGATAATGATGTTGAGTTTGCAAAGCAGATCGTGGTGCTTTTTCTTGAAGAAGTACCTGTAGAAATTACGAATATTAAAGACGGGCTTGAGGAGAAAGACTATCAGAAAGTGTATCATGCAGCTCATAAAATTAAGCCTACGCTTGACCTGTTGGGGATGGATCTGGCTTATGAGGATGTGGTTGCGGTTGAAACCTGGAGCCGTGCAGAAGGTAAGAGGAAGGAGATTAAGGATATTGTGAAAAGCCTTAAAGAATACGTAAGCAAGACGGTGAAAGAACTTAAAAAAGATTATGACCTTTAGATAATGAAAGCAGCGGTTGTTACCATTGGGGATGAGATACTTATAGGGCAGATAACAGATACTAATTCGGGTTATATAGCCAAGGCGCTTGATAAGATAGGTATCAGTGTTTATGAAACGCGTTCTATAAGCGATGAAAGAGAACATATTTTAGATACGCTTTCTTATTATCAGGACAGGGTAGATTTGGTGATTGTAACCGGTGGTTTGGGGCCAACAAAAGATGATGTTACAAAAGTTTCGTTTTGTGACTATTTTGAAGACCATCTTGTGCGTAACGAAGAACTTGAGGCTCATGTAATAGCACTTATTGAAAAGGCTATGAAAAGGCCTGCGTCACAAATGAATAAAGATCAGGCATTAGTGCCTTCCAAAGCAAGAATATTGCATAATGCAGTAGGTACCGCTCCCGGTATGTGGATGGAAAAGGCTAATACCGTTTTCATGTCGTTGCCGGGTGTGCCTTATGAAATGAAGTATATTATTGATAATGAGATAATCCCTGCTTTGATCGAAAAATATGAAAGGCCATATATTATTCATAAAACCATAATTACGCACGGACAGGGAGAAAGCCTTGTTGCCGAACGTATAGAAGACTGGGAGAACAATCTGCCGGAATTCATAAAGCTGGCTTATCTGCCTAATCCGGGGCGGGTAAGGCTCCGTATGAGTGCCAGGGGGACTGATGAAGCTTTATTGCGTAGCAGTATAGAAGCTGAAGCAGAAAAGCTTAAAGAGCTAATAGGTGATATTATTGTAGGATTTGATGAAGGAGAGACCATTGAGGTGGTGCTGGGAAGATTGCTGAAACAAAAAGGTAAAACGCTCGCCCTGGCCGAAAGCTGCACCGGAGGAAAAATCGCTCAGATGATAACATCTGTAGCGGGATCCTCGGCATATTTTAAAGGAAGTGCGGTAACCTATGCTACCGATGCAAAAGTAAATATACTGAAAGTAGAACAACAGCTAATTGATGTTTTTAGTGTTGTAAGCGCTCAGGTTGCCGAGAATATGGCGCTAAGGGCGAAGACACTTTTTGGTGCCGATTATGCGGTTTCTACTACAGGAAATGCAGGTCCTCTAAAAGGCGATTCGGCAGTCGAAGTGGGGACAGTTTTTATAGGGATTGCAACCCCAAAAGGTGTATTTAGCGAAAAGTTAGACCTGGGACAGCCGCGAGAGAAGGTTATCGAAAGAGCTTCTAATAAGGCTCTTGAGAAGATTTATCATGAAATTTTAAAAAACTAATTGATTATGTTTGTGTAATCATTTTATTTTTCTTTTCTTTGCACCCTGAATTTGAATAACGATATAAAAGCGAGAAATAATGTCAAGAGTTTGTGCCCTTACCGGTAAAAAAGCGATGGTAGGAAATAATGTTTCCCACGCAATGAACAAAACTAAAAGGAAGTTTAGTGTAAACTTAGTGAAGAAGCGTTTTTATCTTCCTGAGGAAGATAAGTGGATCACACTTAGAGTAGCCGCTTCTACTATCAAGACAATTAACAAAAATGGTATAGCTGCTGTTTTGAAAGAAGCTAAAGCTAACGGGTTTATTAAATAATCCATACCTAATAAATATATAGCAAGATGGCAAAGAAAGGTAATAGAATCCAGGTGATTTTAGAGTGTACTGAGCACAAAGCTTCTGGCGTTGCTGGAACTTCAAGGTACATTACTACAAAAAACAAAAAGAACACACCAGACAGACTTGAGATTAAAAAATTTAATCCTGTTCTTAAGCGTGTGACTGTACATAAAGAAATAAAATAATTATTAGTCATGGCAAAGAAAACCGTAGCATCGTTACAGACATCTTCAAAAAGGTTAACTAAAGCTATCAAGATGGTAAAATCTCCTAAAACAGGAGCTTACACTTTCGTTGAAAGCGTTATGAACCCAGAGGAAGTAGATGCATTTCTTAAGAAGAAATAATATCTACCATAATATATAGAAAAGCTACTTTCAGTTTACGGAAGTAGCTTTTTTATTTTCTATATTTACCACGGGAAAAAACAAAAATTACAACTGCTTATATGAATTTCTTTAAAAAAATATTTTCTTCTGAAAAGAAAGAAACATTAGATAAAGGACTTGAACAAACCAAAACTTCTTTCTTCTCGAAACTGTCAAAAGCTATTGCCGGAAAAGCAAAAGTAGATGATGAAGTTCTCGATAACCTGGAAGAGATACTTGTATCTTCGGATGTTGGGGTTAACACTACGCTTAAAATTATTGAGCGCATTGAAGCGCGCGTTTCTAAAGATAAATATCTTGGAACAGATGAGCTTAACCAGATATTAAGGGAAGAGATTGCAGGATTGCTTTCAGAAACCAATAGTGGAGAGGCTTCTGAATTTGATATACCGGCCAATAAAAAACCTTATGTTATAATGGTTGTTGGCGTAAATGGTGTTGGTAAGACTACGACCATTGGTAAACTGGCGTACCAGCTCAAAAAAGCAGGCTACAATGTAGTGCTGGGTGCTGCTGATACTTTCAGGGCTGCGGCTATAGACCAGCTTCAGGTGTGGGCAGACAGGGTAGGTGTACCAATCGTAAGACAGCAGATGGGTAGTGATCCTGCTTCGGTTGCTTTTGATACGCTACAGAGTGCTGTAAGCCAAAATGCCGATGTGGTTATTATTGATACTGCCGGACGTCTTCATAATAAAGTCAACCTGATGAATGAGCTTACCAAAGTGAAGAGGGTAATGCAAAAGGTGGTAGAAGATGCTCCGCATGATGTATTACTTGTTCTTGATGGTTCTACAGGACAAAATGCTTTTGAACAGGCTAAACAATTTACAGCTGCTACCGAGGTTAGCTGTCTTGCAGTAACTAAACTGGACGGTACTGCTAAGGGCGGAGTGGTTATAGGGATATCTGACCAGTTCCAGATTCCGGTAAAATACATTGGAGTAGGTGAAGGAATTGAAGATCTTCAGGTATTTAATAAATATGAATTTGTAGATTCTTTTTTTAAGTAAGAATCTAAAATAGATATGAAAAGGTAGTGCAAAAGCACTACCTTTTTTTTGGAACACATGTAAGAATATATCTATATTTGCTTCCGATTTAAACTAAACCAATCAGATACACTAATGAAATTTTTTACATTAATTGCGGCATTATTTTTTGCGGCACAATTATCAGCTCAGGATGTTGAGGGCTATTATATAACTGAATCGGGAAAAAAAGTTAATGGCTTTTTTAAATATGGAGATTTTTTTGAGACAGCGTCTTTGAAATTTAAGCAATCCAGAAGTGGTGAATTTGCTGTTTTGCCACAGGGTGTTGTTGAGTATGGTGCAGTTGATGAAAAGCTTATATTTGAAAAACATAAGGTGAAAATTGATTTTTCGGGTAATAATAGTAATGATAAAGATCCTCAATGGTCTACACAGGAAGTGTTTCTGAATGTATTGCTGAAAGGAAAAGCTACCCTGTATTCTTATACCAGTAATTATAAGACTGTATTTTTCTTTAGTGTAGAATCGGCACAAGAGCAGATTGATCAGTTGGTGTATAAACAATATATATTAGAAGATGGAACTGTAGCTGAGAACAAAATGTTCAGGCAACAGCTTTTTAATGCTGTAAAATGTGATGGAGAACAAATATCTGATTTTACTGATATTGCTTACGCTCAGAATAAGCTTATAGAGGTTTTTCAAAAATACAATAAATGCAAAGGGGTTAAGAGCAAAGTTTATGGGGTGAAAAAATCGAACTTCAGGTATAGTGCTTTTGCCGGTATACATAGTCTGAATGTTGGTATTGACAGTGCTGTGCCTCCGGTTAGCGACCAAACGAATGTTAACTATACTTTTGGAGGAGAGATAGCATATGTTTTTCCTTCTGAAGGGCCTTCGTTATTTTTCAGGATTGAGTATGAGTCGTTAAACTCAGAAAATGTTGATTCATATGACAAAGTATATAATGTGTTCGAGAGTTCTTATAAATTAAGTGGTAGTGCTTTCAATTTTATTTTTGGCCCTCGCTATAATTTTCAGATAACTAATAAGCATTCGCTTTATGTTGATGCCGGCTTTTGTTTTAGTGCGCCTGTTGCTGATATAAAAAGGACAACTCTGATACATCCGGTTAATGGCACGCCTTACAACGGGGAGTATTCGTCGTTTGATCTTACACCTGCCTTTGGTTTAAACTTTGGAATAGGTTATAATTTTGGAAGATATGGAGTAGCAGCGCGCTATGTTACCAAGAGGGATTTTCTTGATGATACACTTAGCTCATTTAAAACTGAAATAAGCAGGCTTGGCTTAATAGTTAGTTATACAATTAATTAAAAAAGCTTATGCTGTCAAGCATACTGGTACGGGTAGTAAAATATTTTTTTTATGTTATAATTGAAAACTAAATGCAAAAAATAGTTTCGTATGATATAGTAATAAAGCACACTTTTAATGCCTAAATTTGCCTTACCAATAAAATGAACATAACGATGAAAAAAACTGTCATATTACTTTTTGTGTCACTGTTTGCTTTCTCTTGCGGACATACTGTTTCTGATGAAGACCTTCCTAAGCTGAATGGTTACTGGGAAATCGAAGAAGTTATTATGACCGATGGTGGCAAAAAAGAATATACGGTAAACCCAACAATAGATTATTTTGAGCTTAAAGGCAAAGAAGGTTTTCGTAAAAAAGTAATGCCCCAGTTGGACGGTACCTATAGGGTAAACGATCTGTCTGAAAAGATTGCGATCGTGAAAGAAAATGGCAAAACGTATATCAGTTATACGACTGAATATGCAAAATGGAAGGAAGAGCTTTTAGAGCTTGATGATAAAGAACTGGTAGTGAAGAACCAGCATGATATAGAATACCATTATAAGAAACCGCAACCTTTTTCTGTTAAGTAATGGCAAAACGATTTAATGAAGAACAGTCGGTAGGTGATGTGCTGAAACAGTTCATGCAGGAGAATAGGCTGCAACCAGGCATGGATAAGATAGATGTGCGCGATGCCTGGAAAAATCTTATGGGCAATGGAGTGAACAACTATACGCGAGAGATCATGCTCAAAGGGACTACATTGTATGTAGAGCTTACTTCGGCAGTGTTGCGGGAGGAACTGAGTTTTGGTAAGGCCAAGATCGTTAAGATGATAAATGAAGAACTGAAACGCGAAGTTGTAAAAGACGTAGTGTTACGATAGCAAAAATGCCGCTCTTTAGCGGCATTTTTTTATATAAAAGCTTTGGTTCTTTCTGATTAGAACTGCTCTCTTCCTGCAAAATGGAAAGCACCTTCGATAGCAGCGTTCTCATCGCTATCAGATCCGTGAACTGCGTTCTCACCGATTGAAGTAGCATATTTTTTACGGATAGTACCTTCAGCTGCATCAGCAGGGTTAGTAGCACCGATTAGTGTTCTGAATTCTTCAACTGCATTTTCTTTCTCAAGGATAGCAGCCACGATTGGACCTCTTGACATGAATTCTACAAGCTCTCCGTAGAAAGGTCTTGCACTGTGTACAGCATAAAATGCCTGAGCATCAGCTACAGTAAGTTGAGTAAGTTTTAGTGATACGATTTTGAAACCTGCATCAGCTATCATTGCTAAAATACCACCGATATGCCCATTTCCTACTGCATCCGGCTTGATCATTGTGAAAGTCCTGTTTGTTGCCATTGTAAATTTTAAATTTTGTGCAAAAATAGGGGATTTTAGTGAAATAATTTTAATAAACCGTTAATGTTTTTTGATTTTTAAAGCACAATAACATTGAATTCGTGCTCCAGAGGTTTCAGTTTATCAAATAGTTCTGCTAAAAGTTTACCGTCGTATTCAAGATAGAATTCAGAGAAGTTAGCTTTGCGCTCCTGAAGGCTATGGTTTGGGAAAAGCTCATTCTGAATTTGAGTAATGCGTTCCAGCTGCTCGGCATGGCTGCGTTTTTCGGCTTTTAATAATCGTTTCTCAAGGTTCTCAAGTCCTTTAAGTTGTTTTATTTGCTGTGCTTTTACAGCGCCTGTAAACGAAGCATCGGTTTTAGCCGCCATGGCATTCAGATTTTCAAACTGCTCTGCCAGGAATTCTTTTTGTGCCGAAAAATCAAGCTTAAACTCAGAGAAAGATTGAACCCGTTTGTTAAGAAGCTGCTGTTGTTTTGAGAAAACATCTTCCCAACTAAGGTCAAGTTTGTCCAGTTTCTCAACTTGTTTTTGTGTTGCTACCAAAACCGAGTTACGCAATAGTAATATAGGGAATGTGACATTAGCGGAATTGAAATAGGATTTCAGCTCCAGCCAGTAAGCCAGTTCACCCCCTCCGCCAATGTAGCAAAGGTTAGGCAGTATTACTTCCTCATAAAGCGGACGCATAATAACATTAGGACTGAATTTCTCAGGGTTGGATTCTAATAAGGCTAAAATCTCAGCTTCAGAGAATTTCAATTCTGTGTTATTGATGTAATAGTTGCCTTCCTGATGGATAATGCGTTCCCTGATGTTGTCTTCTATATAAAACAGGTTGATTTCTCTTGGGTTTACCTGTATGTTGTAATCTTTAAGCAGTGTTGCCGTTTCGGCTACTTTTTGATGTGAAGTCTGTTTTAACAGCTCTTCCTTAACATATGGTGCGAAATGCCTTTTCAGATCGGCATCATCACCATCGATTATTACAAGTCCTTCACTGCCAAAAATTGCATTGGCAAGATAACGGGTAGCATCGGCAAGGTTAGTGTGTTTCAGGTAAGCGTTTTTAAACAGTTCCTTTAGCCATACGGCATTATTGCCGATACCTAATTCTTTAGCAAAGACATCGAGCACGGCAGTAAGGCCGTCGGTTGACAATCGGCCTACAGGCCCTGTACTTTCTCGCGGCCATTTTATTTTTTTATTCCTGAAGTTAAAGTAATTGATCTCTTCAAAATCATGGTCTTCAGTTGCCATCCAGTACACCGGAACGAATTCTTTGGTGGGATAGGCTTCTTTCAGCTGCCTACTCAGGTTAATGGCAGAAACTATTTTGTAAAGGAAATATAGCGGACCTGTAAATAAATTAAGCTGGTGGCCGGTAGTGATAGTGAACGTATCGTGTCCGGCGAGCAGCTGTATGTTTTGTTGGGTATATGCCGAAGCAGAAGTGTCTTTATACTGTCTTTCAAGTGCGTTTACAAGCGTTTTTCGAAACTCAGGATTGTAATTTTCCTGCTTTTCCTCTATCTGTGATTTAAAATTTTCTACAGTAGGGAAACGGTTGTACAGCGGCTTCAGCGTATCTTTCTGGTTAAGGTAGTCGTTTATGATTGGGGTGAAATATCCTGAACTCTGGAAGCTGATACAGTCTGATGGCATTTTAGTATAAATTTTCCCGTAAAATTAAGGAAAAAACAATTTCGATGTCACTTTATAATGACATATCAAATACGTCACTTTCTTAAAAAGACAACTTAAATATTTACGGCCTCTTCCCAAACCTCTTTCAGGCTCAGGAAACTGTTATAGGCATATTCGCTGTTAGGGTATTCTATAAGGATTTCATCTTCTACATCAATAAGTTCATAAGCTTTGCTTTCAGGATTGTACAGATAATCTTTTCGGTTCGAAAGCTGTATCTTGATGAAATTGGGTTTAAGCTTAACATCAAAAAAGCCTTCGCCATTAATGGTTATGCTTTTCACTTTGGCAAGTTCTACCAGTGTGCCGTTCAGATTAATTATTTTTTTCATATTCAGTGGGGGTTTGAACCGGCAAATATAATAAAAATCTTACCTGAAGTTTAACAATCAATTGATTATATAATAATCTGACAAAAAAAGAATTATGCGTATGTTGAATATGGGACTAATAAAGTGGATGATTTCTAAATTATTCAAATCCCAAAAATATCCCGTATTTTTGCACTTTAATCCCTATCTGTTTTGAATACCAAAGCTTTTTTAATTACTCCGCCTTTTACGCAGCTCAATACACCCTATCCAGGTACAGCTTATTTAAAAGGATTTCTGAATACCAAGAACATAGCCTCCTTTCAGGCCGATCTTGGTATTGAGGTAATATTAAAATTATTTTCAAAACAGGGATTGACGGATTTATTTGGCAGGATTGAAGAGAAAAGGCAGGAGGCAGAAGGCAAAAGTCCGACAACCGACAACCGACAACCATCAACCAATTCACAACGTATAATCGCCCTTAAAAGTGAATACCTTAAAACGATAGATGCTGTAATGCTTTTTCTTCAGGGAAAGAACCCTACGCTGTCGCACCTGATATGCAGTGAAGATTTCCTGCCCGAGGCTTCACGCTTTTCGCAGCTTGAAGAACTCGACTGGGCATTTGGTTCTATGGGAACACAGGACAAGGCCAAACACTTTGCTACGCTATATCTTGAAGATATATCCGACCTTATCGTTGAATGCATCGACCCGCATTTTGGCTTTAGCCGCTATGCCGAAAGGCTTGGGCGTTCGGCTAATTCGTTCGATGAGTTATACCATAGCCTTCAGCAGCCTTATACGTATATAGATGAATTACTCTTGGAGATATTGCATCAACGCATGCTGGATGTGGATCCAACGCTGGTAGGCTTCTCTGTACCTTTTCCGGGGAATTTATATGCGGCTTTTAGAAGTGCGCAATACATCAAACAGCATTTTTCTGGTGTGAAGATTACTATGGGTGGCGGTTTCCCGAACACGGAACTGCGCTCGCTGACTGATGCACGTGTGATGGAGTTCTTTGATTTCATTACGCTTGATGATGGCGAAGCTCCGGTGGAATGCCTTATCGAGCACCTTGAAGGTAGAAGAAGCATTGACCAGCTGAAACGTACTTTCGTCCTCATCGATGGAGAAGTAAAATATATAGACAATTCAGGATGCAGGGATTACAAACAAGCCGATGTTGGCACGCCTGATTATACCGACCTCCTGCTTGATAATTATATCTCTGTAATCGAGATTGTTAACCCAATGCACCGCATGTGGAGTGACGGACGCTGGAATAAGCTTACCATGGCTCACGGCTGTTATTGGGGTAAATGTACCTTTTGTGATATTTCCCTTGATTATATAAAAATATACGAACCCGTTGCAGCAAAATTGCTGGTTGACCGGATGGAAGAACTTATTGCCCAAACGGGGCAGAACGGCTTCCATTTTGTAGATGAGGCTGCTCCACCGGCATTGATGCGAGAGGTGGCTTTAGAGATACTACGACGCAATCTGGCTGTGACCTGGTGGACAAACATACGCTTTGAGAAGAGCTTTACGGCCGATCTTTGCAAATTGTTGAAGGCATCGGGCTGTATTGCTGTTTCCGGCGGACTTGAAGTTGCTTCTGACCGTTTGCTGGAGCTGATTCAAAAAGGGGTAACGGTAGCCCAGGTAGCACGCGTAACCCGTAACTTTACCGAAGCCGGTGTTATGGTTCATGCTTACCTGATGTATGGTTTCCCGACGCAAACGGCACAGGAAACCATCGACTCACTCGAAATGGTACGCCAGATGTTTGAAGCGGGTGTGCTTCAGTCGGGATTCTGGCACCAGTTTGCCATGACGGCACATAGTCCGGTGGGTATGTATCCGGAACAATTTGGGGTATTGAAAGAAAATGAAAGCATTGGCAGCTTTGCCAATAATGACATAGTGCATGTCGACAAGTCGGGGGCTAACCACGATAAGTTCAGTTTCGGACTGAAGAAGTCGCTGTTTAACTATATGCACGGAATTTGTTTTGACTACGAATTACAGGATTGGTTTGACTTCAAAGTGCCACGTACCAAAATTCCGGATGATTATATCTATAACGTGCTTCAGGATGATGACAGCTTTAATGTAAAACCTACAGCTAAAGTTGTGTGGACAGGGGGGAAGCCTTCGGTGTCTTACTTTACTAAAAACAAGAAGGGCAGGAGCTTCGAAACGGCTTCGCTGACTTTCCATGATAAAAAAGAGAGCTTTACCATTCAAACGGATAAAGAGCAAGGGGAGTGGCTGGCTGTATTTCTTGAAAAAGCCGCTGTAGCCGCTAAAGAAGTAATGACTTTTGCAAAAGCCAAACAAAGCTATGACGATGCAGGCCTAGATGATTTCGAACTGCTATGGTATGGAAAACCCGTAAACACTTTACGCGATTACGGGCTTTTAGTATTGTAAGAAGTATATTTAGAATTTCTTGGATTCTTCCATTTTGGTGTATTTCTCTGCCTGATCTTTAGAGAGAAGTGGTAATACTTTCTTGTATATCCTTCCGGATATTGCAGAGGCCTTGTCTCTTCTTTCATCTGTAGTGATGTCCTTTTCAGAGTTCAAGTTCATGATGTTTTCCCTTTCTCCTTCTATGATGTCTTTTATAGCCGCCTTCTGGAAATCATCAAGTTTAAGTTCTTTTGCAAGATAATCTGTAGACTGCTCTACAAAATCTACTTTACCGCCTTTTTTCCTGTCGCGTTTGTATTGCGAAGGAGCAATGCGGCGGTCTACCTGTGCACTAAGCTCTGTGGTGAATAAAAAGGCAAAAATAACAAGTAGTAAAGATGCTTTAAGTTTCATGTGTTTATAAATAATAATATCAAACCTACTAAAATTGTGCCAAACAAAAAAGCTAAAGTTTTGAGACTTTAGCTTTTTTTGTACAATTAGTTTGCGACTACGTCAGCAGGAATACCATAAAGGTCAAATTCGGTAGCGTCGGTAATTTTTATGTTTACAAATTCGCCTGTTTTCATATAAGCAAGAGAAGCATCTATCAGTACTTCGTTATCTACATCAGGACTATCAAATTCTGTGCGTGCAACAAAGTGTGCACCTTCTTTACGGTCGATGATACAACGGAATGTCTGCCCGATTTTCTCCTGGTTCAGATCCCATGATATTTGCGACTGAATCTCCATGATCTCATTGGCACGCTGCTGTTTTACATCAGCAGGCACGTCGTCTTCAAGAAGGTAAGCATGGGTGTTTTCTTCGTGAGAATAGGTAAAGCAGCCAAGGCGCTCAAAACGCATCTCTTCGACCCAGTTTTTAAGGATTTGGAAGTCCTCTTCAGTCTCTCCAGGATAGCCTACAATAAGAGTAGTCCTGATGGTCATTCCGGGAACAGCTTTCCTGAATTCTTTTAGAAGATTGGTAGTCTTTTCCTTGGTAGTACCACGACGCATCGATTTTAATACGTTATCGCTTATGTGCTGAAGAGGAATATCTATATAATTACAGATCTTCGGCTCACGGTTCATTAGTTCAAGAACATCCATCGGGAAGCCCGAAGGGAAAGCATAATGAAGACGTATCCACTCAATGCCTTCTACCTTAACAAGGTTTTCAAGCAGTTCTGCAAGGTTACGTTTTTTATAAAGGTCAAGGCCATAGTAAGTAAGGTCCTGAGCAATAAGTATAAGTTCTTTTACGCCATTGCGTGCAAGGCCTTCGGCTTCCTTAACTAGTTTTTCGATAGGCTGCGATACGTGTTTTCCACGCATCAGCGGTATAGCACAGAAACTGCACGGACGGTCACAACCTTCGGCAATCTTAAGGTAAGCGTAGTTTTTTGGGGTAGTGGTAAGGCGTTCACCCAGAAGTTCGTGCCTGTAGTCAGCGCCAAGAGCCTTCAATAGTCCGGGAAGCTCAGTGGTTCCAAAGTACTGGTCTACATTAGGGATCTCTTTTTGAAGGTCAGGCTTGTAGCGTTCGCTAAGGCATCCGGTAACAAAAACCTTATCTACAATTCCCTGTTCTTTCTTGTCAACATAATTCAGGATCATGTTAACCGACTCTTCCTTTGCATTGTCAATGAATCCGCAGGTGTTGATAACGATGATGTTACCTTCCTGATCGGCAGGGGCTTCATGGGTCACATCTTTACCGCTTGCCCTTAGCTGTCCCATAAGAACTTCACTGTCGTAAACGTTCTTAGAACATCCCAGGGTTATTACATTGATCTTATTCTTCTTTAACGATTTGGTTCTCATGTACTTGAAAATTGGAGTGCAAAATTAAGCAATTATTTGGTTTCTTGCGGGGTTAAAGGTTAAAGTTTTAAGCCCGATGCCCGAAGGTTCGATGTTTACTGTTGGATTTAGTGTTTTGACTTATCAATTAGGACTGTTTACAAAAAAACCTTCCTTATTGCTAAAGAAGGTTTTTTCTTTTATAAAACAAGATTAATGAATTACAGGTCTATAGTATAGGACAGCGTCACGTTATTGCTTGTCGTTTTTATGTTTGATGTGTCTGAGAATGCTGTAGGCAGCATTAACCCTTCTTGCGAGCGCTGGTACCATGAGTAGGCAAGGTCAAGCCTGGATGTTCCGAATGAATATCCAAGTCCGCCGGTTGCACCGTTAAGATCCCCTATGGTCTTGCCGTTTTTGTATGGGCTTTGCTCAAAGCGGTATCCACCCCTGATGCTTACTTGTTTAATTCTATATTCTGCGCCAACTCTTACCGAGCTCGCTACCTGAAGAGTGTTGTTTAACTGGTCGTTAATTGCACTGTATCCATGGCTTTTATATTCTGTATTGGCATAATTTTTTATGGAGTAATCTAAACTTAACAGCCCACTTTTACCAAAGATGTAAGCTGCACTGACAGTATATTTTGCAGGGTTTTTGATGGTGTATTTATCATAAACGAATATCATCCCGGGATCAAAAATAAAAGATGCTGCGTCGCTGTTGGCATCACATTCAGGACAATAAGAACCTATTCTTTGCGAAACTTCATTGCGAAGCGTCATCCATGTAGGAGATTCATAAGCAAATCCTGCTCTAAAAGAATCGCTTACTTTATATATTGCACCAAGATTGAATGAAAAACCGCCTCCATAGGTGTAACGGTGGTTGTCAAATTGTAATGACTGCATCCCCGTGGCTAAGGGATTGTTAGTGTCTTCGTAGAAGGTGCTGTTTTCAATATAGTCCGTAAAATGAGCGTTAAGGTTTATACCTACATACAGACGCTCTTTTAGCTGGGCAGCAAAATTGAAAGCTACCTTGCCATTAAAACCTGCTGTGCGCATGTAATTTTCCTGGTAATAATTTCCGGTTGCAGGAACATTGCCTGCATAAGGAGGCCCTTCGGTGGTTGTTGGGTTAAACGCATAAGCATTATAGCCTAAAAATGCCTGCTGATCATTATAGCTCAGGTCAGGATAGTAGGCATTATTTAAAGTGTTTAGCGAAATAGGTTCTTCGTTACCCTGGCCATTGGCATACCTCAAAAAATACTGGTCTACGGAATTGTTTGGATTTACACCGCGTGAATAAGTGCGATTATAAAAACTGTTAGAGTTTTCATAGTTGAATCCAATGGTGAATTTTCGCATGGTTGCCTCTTCACTGTTGTTTGTGAATACAAATACAGCTCCCAGCTGGTTCAGGTCAAAGTTGTTATAGTTCTCGCGCTCCTTTGTGCCAAAATAATTTGCATTATTGCTTAAATTATAGTTTGAGACAGATAGCGTACCTACATTATAGTTGAATATCGCTGCTCCTGCAGGATTGATGGTCATCGCAGAAAGATCTCCGCCCACAGCGCCAAAGGCACCGCTCATGGATCTGAAGCGGGCTGTTCCGTTGAGATTGTCAGTTGTATAGCGCACGGCATTTCCGGCTGTATTTAATGTCTGCTGAGCAGAAGAAGCTGTAGCAGTCAGGATGGTAACGGCAAATAGTATATATTTCTTCATAACAATAGGGATTAATGTAAAAGCCCCCATGCTTAATAAACATAGGGGGCTTGTATTGTGTTATCCTCGTCGGCCGCCTCCACCGCCTCCACCGCGTGAGCCACCACCTCCGCCACCACCGGATCTTCCGCCGCCGAAGCTTCCGCTTCCGGAACTGCTACGTGATGGAGCGCTATAGGTTGGGCTACTGCTTCGCGATGGTGCACTGCTCCTTGAAGGAGTATAAGTGTTGTTGCTTCTCGAAGAGTTATTGTTGTAAGAGTTTCTGCTGCTTCCGTTATTTTGGGTATTATAGGTTGCATTTCCGCGAGACCTTACGGTATTACCGTCCCTTGCGGCAGTATTAAATCGGCTGCCACCGTTTACGTTGTTTATACTTCTGCTGCTGCTTCGTGAAGTGTATACGTTACTGCCTCCGTTTCTGCTGTTAAATTGTGCATTACGGGAATTAGCATAAGCATTTCTGTTGGTGCTTCGGCTGCTATTACCATAATACTGGCTTCTGCTGCCTGCGTAATAAGAAGTTGATCTTGGGTTGACATAGTTTCCTCCGCCACCATAATAAGGGGGATAATATCCTCCACCATAGTATCCACCGCCATAATAAGGATAACCCCATCCCCATCCGTAGTAAGGATATCCCCATCCGTAGCCGTAATAAGGATAGCCCCATCCCCATCCAAATCCGATGGAAAGTCCCCATCCTCCATAGCCATAGCCGCCGTAACCGCCATAGCCACCGTAAACATTTACATTGGTGGTGCTGGTTTCTTCACCCCATCCCGGATAAGAGTTGCTCTCAGTGTAGCTGCTTGCATAGCCCTGAGTGCGCACTACAGTATCATTAGCAGTTTTTTCTCCTGTCTCGATAAGTGGGAATTCGTTTTGTAACGATTTATAATATGCTGAATAGTTTTGGCCTGAATTTTCACCGTCCCTGTATTGCTGAACGTTGCCATCATTATATTTATATACGGGACTGCCATTAGCATCGCGCGGTACAGAGCCATAAACGCCGTCATTATCTTGTGTCGAGCTGTTTTTGGCAGAGCTGCAGGAAGTAATAGCCAGCCCTAATATTCCCAATAGGCAAAAAAGGGAAATCCGCTGGGTATTGAAGTAATTAGTTTTCATGGCTTTGCTTTTTTTATTGTTGAAGTATTCAAAAATAGTTAGTTTTGCTAAACTATATTTATATATAAAAGTAAAACAATATTTGTGCCAATTTATTTAAAATGAGTAAAAATCTAACAACAAGAGCAGAAGATTATTCCAAATGGTATAATGAACTGGTTGTAAAAGCAGACCTTGCTGAAAATTCAGGGGTTAGGGGATGTATGGTGATTAAACCATACGGCTATGCAATATGGGAAAAAATGCAGGCAGAACTTGATAAGAAGTTCAAAGAGACAGGACATGAGAATGCGTATTTCCCCTTATTCATACCCAAGTCTTATTTCAGTAAAGAGGCGAGCCATGTAGATGGTTTTGCCAAAGAGTGTGCGGTTGTTACTCACTACAGGCTAAGAACAGCTGAAGATGGCTCTATAGAAGTAGATCCTGATGCTAAGCTTGAAGAAGAGCTTATCGTAAGGCCTACATCAGAAACTATTATCTGGGATACCTACAGGAAATGGATACAGTCGTACCGTGACCTGCCCCTTCTTATTAACCAGTGGGCAAACGTTGTGCGTTGGGAAATGAGGACAAGGCTTTTCTTAAGGACTGCTGAATTCCTTTGGCAGGAAGGGCATACTGCCCATGCTACACAGCAGGAGGCAATCGCAGAAGCAGAACAAATGATGAATGTATATGCTGATTTTGCTCAGAACTTTATGGCTATACCGGTTGTGAAAGGTGTAAAAACAGCCAACGAACGTTTTGCAGGAGCTCTTGAAACCTATTGTATCGAGGCGCTTATGCAGGATGGTAAAGCACTACAGGCAGGTACTTCGCACTTTTTAGGGCAGAATTTTGCTAAAGCCTTTGATGTGAAGTTTGCTAACCAGGAAGGGAAACAGGATTACGTATGGGCTACATCATGGGGAGTGTCGACACGTCTTATGGGTGCGTTAGTAATGACACACTCTGATGATAACGGACTAGTGCTGCCTCCAAACCTGGCGCCGATACAGGTGGTTATCGTTCCTATTTACAAAGGTGACGAGCAACTTGCTGCAATCTCTGAAGAAGCAAACCAGCTTATGGCTAAATTGAGAAAATTAGGCATATCGGTTAAATATGATAACAGGACTACACAAAAGCCGGGCTGGAAATTTAATGAGTATGAGCTTAAAGGTGTACCGCTTCGTGTAGCTATCGGGCCAAATGACCTTGCTAATGGTACATTTGAAGTTGCGAGAAGAGATACGCTTACTAAAGAAACTATCAACGCAGGCGATATTGTTACTTATATTCAGGACATGCTGGAGACAATCCAGTCGGAATTATTCAATAAGGCACTTGAGTACAGAAACTCGCATATAACTGAGGTAAACAGCTTTGATGAATTCAAAGATGTGCTGGATAACAAAGGAGGCTTCGTTGCGGCCCATTGGGATGGCACGCCGGCTACTGAAGAAAAGATAAAAGAACTTACAAAAGCAACAATTCGCTGTATCGCATTAGATAGAGTAGAAGAGGCGGGAACGTGCGTATACACTGGTAATCCGTCAGTTGGAAGAGTTCTTTTTGCAAGGGCATATTAGAAAATTAAAAATTTTTAATTTTTTTTGTTTCAACTCTTGCGGAAGTGAAAAATAGTTGTACATTTGCAACCGCAATACAGAAACAAAATGGCCCGTTCGTCTATCGGTTAGGACGCCAGGTTTTCATCCTGGTAAGGGGGGTTCGATTCCCCCACGGGCTACAACAATTTGAGAGTATAATGGTCCGTTCGTCTAGGGGTTAGGACGCCAGGTTTTCATCCTGGTAACAGGGGTTCGATTCCCCTACGGACTACAATTAAAACATTAACAAGTTTATAAGTTAAGAAAATGGCAAATCACAAGTCAGCATTAAAGAGAATCAGAACAAGCGAAAAGAAAAGAGTGTTGAACAGATATCAGCACAAAACTACTCGTAATGCTATAAAGGCAATACGTTTAGCTACTGTGAAGAGCGAAGCTTCTGCTAAACTTGCATCGGTTGTTTCTATGATCGACAAATTAGCGAAGAAAAACATCATTCACTCGAACAAGGCTTCAAACCTTAAGTCTAAATTGACTAAACACGTTGCTTCACTAGCATAAGCTAAAAGACAACAATCCAATATAGCAGAGCTCTCCATTAACGTGGAGAGCTTTTCGTTTTGCTAATTATTAAGGGTCAATGCAAAAATCAGGTATTTTTACCTGGTTTTTCTAAAGAATTAAATTTCATATTTGCAGGTGCATGCATTGTCACCCAATGCTGTCTTAATCAACCTTACTGATATGGAATCCTATGTAATTGCTGATGCCAGACTGGTTACTGTATCTTTAATCATAGATACAGATTATATACTGAAGAATTTTCCTGATGCGGGCCTTAACAAAAAGGGAGCAATGAGAGTAGATGCCGGAGTGCTTTCCATGCTGTCTGATATGAAATCGATAGTGTCGGGCTATAACAGCTCTAACCTGAAAATAAAGGCTAATATTGGTGATGTAATTGTTTTTGAAGCAGAACCTAAGCATTTCATAGCTAAAGAATGCATACAGCTTTATAAAATAATTCCCTGTATTGGCAGGCTGGACATACTTCCCTGCTCAAACGAGGATGAACTACTCACTTCGGATTGCAATAAGCCCGAAACAAAAAAGTTTATGGCTATGGTAAAACGTAAAGGACTTGAACAAATTGAAGTCCGTTTTTCGGTCTATACATTAGCCGGTGATGGAGTCAATTATAACTTTCATGGCACTTTTTACTGTGACCTCCTCGGTTTCGAAGTACAATAACACACAAGTTAATGTGCAATTATTGTATCAGTATCGCTGCTTTCTGTAAACGTGGTTATTCTCCTTCGTCCAATTAATAGTATCAGTAACGCAATAAGAGTGCTCGATGCCATGATGGCTACCATTGGCACCATAGAATCTTTTACCAATACACCTACTGCCATAGAAGCCAGTGAACCTAATCCCATTTGTAAAGCACCTAATAGTGCCGAAGCACTTCCTGCATTATTTGAGAACGGTGCCAGTGATAGCCCTGCGGTATTCGGATTGGTAAGGCCTAAACAACCCAAATAAAGGAACAGCATGGTTATTGTTGAATAAAGGCCGAGCCAGTTGTTGATGGCGGCTATAAGGAAGGCGAAGCTTATTACCAATTGCAATATCAGTCCGATGTAAACTAACTGCTCACTTTTATATTTGCGTAGCAACAAGGAATTGAGCTGGCTAACACCAATAAAGCTTACCGACATAAAAGCGAATATCCATCCGTATGTTTCGCCTGAAACATTAAATATGTCCATAAACAGGAGCGGAGAACCTGCAACATAAGTAAATAATCCTGAAAATGCTATGCCTCCGGAAAGGGCATAGGTGTAAAACTGTGGATGTGTAAGTACCTTTGCAAAACCTTTAAGTATCGGTTTTGGCTTTAGTGAGATAGAATGATCCGGTTTTCTTGTATGAGGTAATCCAAAGCGTGAAGCAAGTAACACGGCAAAGCCCATCAAGGCAAGTATTATAAAGATGCTATGCCATCCCCATGCTATGATTACATAACCGCCTATGGTTGGGGCAAGCATTGGCGAAAGGCCCAAAACAAGTAGCAGTAGTGAAAATACTTTCGGGCTGTCTTCTACCGGGAACAGGTCGCGCACCATAGCCATTGCAGCTACTGAGGCAGCACAGCTTCCTACAGCCTGAACAAAACGCAATGCTATAAATACATCTATATCTTTTGTTACCGCGCAACCAAGGGATGCTATCAGGTAAACAACAAGTCCTATGTATAAAGGTCTTTTTCGGCCAAAGCGGTCTAATAGCGGCCCATAAAGCAGCTGTCCCGCAGAGATGCCTATGAAATAACTGGATAAAGAGAGCGAAACCTTACTTACTGTGGTGTGCAGATCGTCAGCTATCGCTGTGAATCCGGGAAGGTACATGTCTATAGAGAAAGGGCCAAGTGTTGTTAAGAATCCTAAGATGAGTATAAGTGAAATGTATTTTTGCCTGCTCACGATTATTTATTTTATGCAAAGATAGCCTGTGGCTTTGGTATTTGTTTATTACTAAGCTATTATTAGAGATTTTATAACATACCAAAATAAAGCATCCGCCATGGCGGATGCTTTATAAGTATAAATTTATTATTTACGGTTTCTTTTCGGTAAAGCCTTTTCGGGTCATTTCGCCCCAGCTTTTCTGTCCTCTCATTTTTTCTACATAGCCTTTTAGTGCTGCATATACTGTTATTGGATGGAAATATATTGGTTCGAGAAAAGCAGCCATCAGCATTTTTCCAAAATCCCTTCTTTTTCTGTACTTATGGTAGGTTCTTTCTTCGGTGTACAATGCCAATACTGAGAATACAACTGCAAAGGTGTATACAAACAGCAGCAGTAATATAAAATAATGCCAGTTCAATAATCCGAAAATCACAAACACAATAGTAATTACTATACCCATAAATTCTATAAAAGGAGCAAGAAACTCAAAGAATGTCCAATAAGGAAAACTTATCATGCCCAGTAGTTTATATTTAGGGTTCATGAACATTTTTTTATGTATCTGAAGAGTTTCTATAGTACCACGCATCCACCGGCTGCGCTGTTTAATGAATATGTCTACACTTTCCGGAGCTTCTGTCCAGCAAAGCGGGTCGGGAATATAACTCACGGTATAAGGAGCGTTGTTCTCAAGCATATAACGCCTCATGCGTACCACTAGTTCCATGTCTTCGCCTACGGTTTTTGTGTCATATCCTCCGGCCAATAATGCTATCTCTTTGTCAAATGCCCCAAATGCCCCACTGATGAGTAACAATCCATCGAGGCGGCCCCAGGCCATACGTCCTAAAAGAAAAGCCCTTAAATATTCCAATACCTGTATCCTTGGCAGCATCTTGTCAGGAATGTTTACTTCTACAAGGCGGCCATCCCTTATTACGCACTGGTTGGCGATCCTTACTACACCACCGGTAGCTATTACTCTTTTTCCGTGGCCTTCTAAAAAAGGTTTGGCAAGTTTTAGCAGCGAGTCTTTGTCTAATATACAGTCTACGTCTATGCAAACTACATACGGATTGTGGGCAATGTTAAGGCCAATGTTGAGAGCATCGGCCTTGCCGCCGTTTACTTTATCTATTACCACCAGTTTTTTAAAAGCAGCATTTTTAGAAACGTAAACACCTTTTATGGGTTTGGTAGGTATTTGTTCGTTATAGTTGAAATCTGCAAGAACAAGCTCATAGCTTTCAATTAGGATTTCCATAGAATTGTCCTTGCTTCCATCATTGACAAGGATTACCTGGTAATTGTTATAGTTAAGTGAGAGGAGTGAGCGCACATTCTCCTTAATAGTCATTCCTTCATTATAAGCGGGCGCAATAAGCGAAAGTGCCGGAGCATATTCGCTGGACAGCAATACCTCATAATCTACAAAGCTGTTACGTTTCAGGTATTCACGCAATTCCCTGGCAGAAAGGTAGGCGAGTATAAGGTACGACGACATGATGAGTATGGCATAGGCCAGGATCAGGATGAGGTATATGTGTACAAGGACAGATATTTCTGTATTAAACCCAGTCATTGTTCTTTTTTGTTTGGGTTGTTAAAAAATTCAGCAATTCCTGCGCTTCAAGCTTTATATGTTCGTTTGGAGCATTGACTAACAGGTCTGATACAAACGGAATCTTACGGGCCAGCTCAAGGGTGTGGATAATTTTCAGTCCAAGGCTTATCACTGTTGTATTGCTTGATGTAAGTAGTCGTTCTACCTCTTCATTCTCTTCAGCATAATTTCGTTTAAAAGCATTTATGATGTTAACCTGCTCCCACATATAAATAGGGTCTTTGTGGTAGGTGAGCTGTACAATCCCTTTGTTTACATCAAGGGCTGTACATGCCTTAATGGCCGCGATCATTACTTCTTTGTTTTTAGAACCGGTTAGTTTAGCCAAACGTGAAAAAGCTTTGGTAATCCTCATTTCGCCGAGCTCCTGTATGCCCTTGCAAACTACCGGCCATTTTTTGCTTCTGAGTTTGCATAGTGATGTCTTCATCAGTCCCGATTCATAATAGAAAGTTTCGAGTATGCGGGCGGATGCCCCTCCATAATTTTGATGCAGGTTGATGATGGACTTCATCATTTGTTTTCTGAAGTTTTTTATTTTCAGGAAGTCGGCATATTCGCTGTCTTCTTTTATAGAAGCATAAGTGCGTTCTCCAAAAATAACCGACATGAACATTGTTTCTATGATCGCATTGTACTTTGCATAGTTTTTCCTTCGTTCTATCTTTTCAGAACGGATGACCATAATAAACAGGAACAGCATGCCTGCTATACCGATAAATAGGGCAATTGAGAATAGCAGGAAAGGTTCCAGCCAAATACCTGATTTATATGCCTTCCAAAGGTTTTCCATTAAAATCGTTTAGTGAAAATTATCTGGCAATTGAATTTATGCCTGAAAGAATCCGGTAGATATTCTTCGTACTCATACAGGAATACAGGCTTTATAAAAAATGAGTCGCCAAACCTGTGTTGGTATTGTATTCCTGCCCTGTATGCAGTTAACGGTTCTATGCTATTACTGTAAATATAAAGGTAAGGTACGTTGCCATATTGCAGTTCCAGCCTTACAAGGTTTTCTTTTTGCTCATCATACTTCTGAAAGCTTACTACATGAGAGAAGAGCGTATTGTTTACGTCATAATAGGGCCTGTATGCGACAGTGTATTCTCCAAACCTGTAGCCTGCCTGTCCGGTAAGTAAGGTAACATTGTCATCTTCAAAATGCATATAACGGGCTCCAAGTGAAAAGTCAAATTGTGCCTGAGGAGCAAAATAATACTCAGTGCCAAGCCTTAGTTGCGGAAAAATAAACTCTCCGTTAGAAAAGCCTGCATTGGCATAAAGATAGCTCCTCTTAAAGGTCTGATAAAAATCAGCCTCTACCTGGCCTTCGGTTTCGCCATAGCGGTAACCAATGTTAGCACGCCCAACGATTGTAGATTTGGTAAATTTTCTCAAATACTCCACATAACCATAATGTGTAGGCGATTCTCCGGGATCTGCAGTCGAAATATTAAGATAAGAAGCAGCTATGGCATTTTTCTTTTTTCGGCTTATGATAGTTTTGAGTCCTGTAGCTTTTTCATTGCTTTTATAGGGTTCGGGTAATTGGTCAATAAGGGCAAGAGCTTCAGTATCACGCCCTGTTTTTTCAAGGCAGGTAGCTTTAATGATCAATATATCTGCATTATCAGGCTGCAATGCAAGATACTGGTCGCAATAGGTTATACAGGCCTCAAAATCATACGACCAGTAATAGGCATTGATAAGTGCTTCAAGAGCTTCCATATTCGGTTTTTCCCTGTCAACCAGTGGGCGGAGTGTTTTCTTTGCTTTAGAGAAATCCCTTTTCCAGCTGTAAACACGCCCCTGATAAACTATAATGTCTTCGTTGCCCGGGTATTTTTGTTCAAAAGTATTGAGTATTTTAAGGGCTTCGTTATAATTTTTAGCTTCAGCTTTTGTCCTTACCTGTTTGAAGGCGGTGTCAATATCCTGCTGGGCAAACGACAGCTGATGGATAAATAAAGAGAAAAGTAAACAGGCTAATAGTCTCATCGGCTTCTTTCTTTAAGGAGTTTGTTGATCCTGACAAGCAATACCGACGGACTTATGGGTTTAGCCATAAAGTCATTAGCGCCAATGTCAAATGCATCAAGTTCTGTCTGCTCAATACCCGAAGAGGTAAATATAATTACCGGCGTATCCCGCTTTAGCGTGATGCGTACGTATTGGGTCATTTCCATACCGCTTATGCCCGGCATGTTTATGTCAGTTAGTATGATGTCATAATTGTTATCCTTTATAGCCTCAAGTGCTTCTCTTCCGTCATAGAATTGATTGACTTCAAAGCCTTTTGATTCTAAAAAAAAGGATAGTGATTTTCTAAGCAGGTCGTTATCTTCAGCCAGAATTATTTTCATAATGATAAATTTAGTTGCAAAGCATCCCCCAATGGTTTACGTGCTAAAATTTATGAGTAAAGTCTAAAATACAGATTTTTCGTTTAAATCGCTAAGGTTTTAGCTTTCGTAGGTGTTTAATTTAGCAACAGTCTCTTCAAGGCCTTGTTTAAGGGCATCGAATTTTTGAAATGTCTCGTCGTTAAATTGAGCATCTATAGCTTGCCTCTCAAGGATATTAAGATGTTTCAGCAGTTCATCCAGCTTAAATATAGGCAGGCTGGATTTCATATTATGCGAAATTTTCTTTACAGTTTCGTAATCCTTGTCATCAATGGCTTTTTCAAGCAGTTCTGTTTCTTTAGGAACCTTATTAATGAAAAGCCCTATCATGTCGTTTATGAAGTTTTGGTCTCCACATGACATTTCTACCAGATAAGACAGGTCGATTCCCTTAAAGGTCTCGGAAGGTTTTTTATTCATAACCCTGTTGATCTCATTAAGAAGTTCGGCTTGTTTAAAAGGTTTTGGCACATAACCGTTCATGCCTATGTCATAGCACTTTTGCTGTTCGCCAACAAGGGAATGCGCAGTCATGGCAATGATAGGTATATCCGATTTCAGTTCGCAACGAAGATACTCGGTTGTTTGATAACCGTCTTTTATCGGCATCTGTAAATCCATAAGTATAAGATCATATGTCTTTTTATGGAACATTTCGATTCCTTCTTCACCATTATTGGCAATATCAAGATCAAAACCAAATTCGTCTATAACACTTTTTGCCAGTTTCTGATTCAGGATATTATCTTCGAATAATAATACAGATAGTTTTTTCAGTGGTTTAAGCTCTTCTACGTTTTGCACCTGGACAATTTCCTGTCCGAAGGCTTTTCCGAAACTTAGTATAAAGTAAAACTCCGAACCTCTTCCGGGAGTGCTCTTTACATTGATAACACCATGTTGTAATTCAACCAACTGCTTTACGATATTCAGGCCAAGACCGGTACCCCCAAAACGGCGGGTAGTGCTTTCTTCGGCTTGGGTGAAACGGTCAAATATAGTTTCGAGCTTATCTTCGCTAATGCCTATACCGGTATCTTTTACCGAGAACCTAAGTGTATATGTTGTATCGTTTTCGGCAATTTTCTTTACAGAAATAGTGATGTCGCCATCAGGTGTAAACTTGATGGCATTGCCGGCCAGGTTGGTAAGGATCTGGTTTAACCTGCCCCTGTCGCCTATAACCATATCGGGCATATCGGCATCCAGGAAAAGATTGAACTCAATATTGTCGTGTACTTTTACCTTGAGCAGCTCATAGGTATGCTTAAGTGTATTCCTAAGGCTAAATGTTTGTGACTCTATGATCAGGTTACCCGATTCTATTTTAGACAGGTCAAGAATATCATTAATGATGAGCATCAGGTTTTCGCCTGCTGTCTGTACGTTTTCTATATAGTCTTTTTGGGTAGGGTCGAGCTGTGTTTTGGCAATAAGATCGGTGAAGCCAATGATGGCATTCAACGGAGTTCTTATTTCGTGGCTCATGTTTGCCAAAAAACTGTCTTTGGCATAAATGGCACGTTCGGCAATTTCTTTTTGCCTGTCAAGCTCCGTGTTTTTGATCCGAAGCTCTAACTGGCTCATTACATGCCTTGCCAAAATTTTAAGGGCTGTTTTTTGCTCCTCGTTGATATTTCTAACCACATGGTCTATGGCGCAAATGGTACCAATGTTATGGCCGTCGTGGGTAGTAAGCGGTATGCCGGCATAGAATCTTACCTTAAAGCCATCGTAGATATTAGGATTGTCTATAAGCTTCGGTTCTTTTGTGGCATCAGGAATTACCCACAGGTTATCTTCCATGATGGTATACTGGCAAAATGTTGTATCCCTTTGTACTTCGTCGGCATCAAAACCTACTGTGGCTTTAAACCATTGCCTCTTATCATCTATAAACGATACATGGGCCGCGGGCACATCGCAGATGTATGCTACCAGTTTTGCGATGTCATCAAATTCCTCTTCAGGAAGCGTGTCAATTATATTGTAACGCTTTAAAGCTGCCAGCCTTTCCTTTTCGTTATGAGGTATAGGGAATTTAGTATCAGGCATCTGTAAATTTTTATTTTTTTTGGATAATTGCGAAACCCTGAGCTAAACTGTAAGGGGTTTGTAGTACTCAGGAATCCCATCAAATATATTAATTAAATGGCAAACGAGCAACGTAAAACCTGAACAGCATTAGCATTTCTGATAAAACACTCAAACAGTCCATCTTAATGGAGCCATGTTAAACATTTCCATTTTAAAAATCAGGGATTACATTTAATTGATTAATTTTAGGTTAGATGTTGATTTTGAATTGTTTGAAATAATTTAATAAAATCAGAATGCCTATGGAACCTTTCGACGCCGATGCCGATATGCCAAAATTTGAACCGGTTGTATCTAAAGCCGATCGATATGAATTTGGGAAATCGCTACGAAAAATATGCTCACGCGAAGAGCAGGGCATTTTTCAGCCAAATCCAAAACGCGATCCCGTGCAAATTATAGTAGAGGGTAGCAAAGGCAGGATCGAGAGCCTGTTGCCTATACGCTACGGCAGGATGATAGAATCGCCTTTTGCTTTTTTTCGGGGAAGTGCAGGAGTGATGGCCGCCGATTTAGCGGGTACACCTTCTACCGGGCTACATATACAGATATGTGGAGACTGCCACATGATGAATTTTGGGGGCTTTGCCTCACCGGAGCGAAAGATGGTCTTTGATATCAACGATTTTGATGAAACTTCGGTAGCACCATGGGAGTGGGATGTGAAACGCTTAGCAGCCAGTTTCGTCATTGGAGGGAGATGGAAAAATTTTTCAAATAGCGAATGTGAAGAGGCCGCCTGGATGGTGGCTAACAGTTACAAAATACATATGGGGCAATATGCCCAAATGTCGGCATTGCAGGTATGGTATTCTCATCTTGATCTTGAAAAATTAATAAGAGCAGATAAGAACAAAACATTACGAAAGTACAGGCTGAAACGTCTTGAAAAGGCTATGAACCGTGCCGACCATGAAAAAGAGTTTGCAAAGCTTACTTTTCAAAAAGGCAGCCGTGCCCGCATTAAAGATGATCCGCCACTTATTTACCATGCCGCGACACCTGAAGAAGAACGTGTTTTTTTCAATAGGTTTGAAAATGCTTTTACGGATTATCTCTTGTCTTTGCCCCACGAACGCCAGATTTTGCTGAGCAGGTATAAGCTCCAGGACATAGCCATGAAAGTAGTTGGGGTAGGAAGTGTAGGTACTTTTTGTGGTATTGCATTGTTTATGTCTGCTACCGGCGAGCCTTTGTTCCTGCAGTTTAAAGAAGCTTTTGAAAGCGTACTTGAGCCTTTTGCGGGAGAGAGTGAATTTGATAATAATGGGCAAAGAGTAGTTGTTGGCCAACGTCTTATGCAATCGGCATCAGATATTTTCCTGGGGTGGACAAAAGGTGAGGCGGGAAGGCATTTTTATATCAGGCAGTTACGTGATGCTAAAGTAAAGCCCATACTTGAAATGATGGAAGCTGAAGATTTTTCAGGATATGCGAGGGCGTGCGGCTGGGCATTAGCCAGGGCGCATGCCAGGGCAGGCGATGCTTCGGTTTTGGAAGGCTACATGGGTAGCAGCGAAGTATTCGAAGATGCTATAACCAAATTTTCTGTAGCTTACAGCGACCAGGCCGAGCAAGATTATCACGCTTTATTAGACGCAGTTAAAAAAGGAAAAATAGAAGTAAGGACAGAAACATAAAAGCCGGATTTATCCGGCTTTTAGTATACTATTTTTATTTGGTCTTTTTCATCAGTCCGTCTTTTGTCATGCGTTCAGATACTGCCTGGCTGTAGCCTTTCAGAAAATCTTCTATAGATTCAGGATTAACAGTTTGTGACTGTCCAGACCATACAAGCTTTTCAGAATTTGCGTCAAATACATTCGTCTCCAGGTAATATATCTTATCATCGGTATAATATCCGGGAGAGTAAAAGCTGTCATACCCATACATGTAATAAGATCCGAACCCGCCATAGTAGGGTATAGCGATAGGGTAGTATGGCGAACTGTCCTGTACATACCTGGTTTCCTCTTTGGCATCAACAAGGGCTATCGTCATGATTGCATCACAGCCTTTTTCACGCAATTTCTGCAATACCATTTCTTTATCTTTTTTCTCTGCTACCTTTCTGAAATTAGGAGGTAGTACATCCATACTTTTAATTACCGAAGCTCCTCTTTCTTTTATCATTTTTTCCATGCTATTTTCAACAGCCTGCTGTACGTAGGTATTATCAGTCATGGCTACGATAAAGACCTTTTTAAAGTCAGCACTGGTAATTTCAGGCTCTCTGTAAGAAGCTGTAATAGATGTTGTAGATCCGCAGCTTACGGCTGTAAAGGCTACGATAGAAAATAGTAGGCAGGTAAGTCTTTTCATGATTTTGCTGTTTAATTGGTTTGAATGTTGGTTACTCCTTTAAAAATAAGGATATTGGCAGAGGTTTTTATCGCGTTAAGATTTTTTTAACATTTTAATGATAATACAAAACCCCGCAACAATTAAGTTACGGGGTTTTGTATAAAAAGCTGGCAAACCGGTTTTTACATTAGTTGTGAATTATCTTTTTGGTTACGTTGACAGTATCAGTTTTTAAGGTCAGGAAATATATTCCCTGAGATAGCTGAGGAAGCTCTAGAATACCTGAAACACTTTCTATTTTTTTCTCGAGTATTTTTTTGCCGGTAAAATCATAAACTGCGGCAGTCCTTATCACCGAATTATTTACTGTTGTTATATTGATTGTACCATTTGTAGGATTTGGATATACAATAAACTGTTCGTCTTTTGAGATGTTTTCTTCATGATTATCCATGTCGGCCAACGGGCCTAACTGTGCAGACAACAATTCTGTTCCACTCTCCATGCTCGATGCCTCAAAGTAAATAGTATTATTGGTAATACCTGCTATCGCATTAACACCTTCATATTGGCTTGCAAAGCTGTAATTGGTAAAATTGAGGTCTACAGAACCAGTGTTTTCTTCATTATTTCCGGAATACCATAAGGTATTTCTGTCCATAGTATTTGTATAAAACATTTTGTCGTCGAAACAAGCCGGTTTACTTATAAAAAATAAGGTATTTCCATTTACCAAAGTGGTTCCTTCTGATGTTCCATCGGTTTTCCATATCGCAGTTGTGCCACCATAATATATATAATCACCGCATACATCAAAGAAACCGAATTGAGTGCCATTGCTAAAAATGCTTACGATTGTTGTGCCTTGTGGCGTTCCATTAGTTTTAATGATACAGTTCCCGGTACCTAAAACAGTAGTGAAAAAATATAACTCATCATTAAGGATGCAATTCTTTTTAAACTGGTCTGAAGCGAAATCGCTCCATGATCCTACAAGTGCAGGGCTGGTGTTATCTCCTGTGCTGCTCCATAAAGTATTTGGCCCATATGTTGAATTGTTTTCAATTGAGATAAGGTATAGTTTGCTGCTGGTAGAATTCAGTACATATTTGCCTGGATACATTTTTACAGTACCGGCTTCGGTACCATCTGTTTGCCATACAGCATTACCTGTAGCGTCAACAGCATTAAAATAAAGTTTACCATTAAAGACCGTATATCCTGTGAAATCTGATTTATAAAAGTTAGAGCCCGTTATGCCTGATCCTGAACCACTGTAAATGTCTTTCAGCATATATGTTCCTTCAGATGTTCCATCAGTTCTCCATAATTCATTGCCATGTACTAGGTCATCCGCTTTAAAATAGAGAATACCATTATATTCCATGCTGTATGTATATTCAGGAGTAGAGCTGCCTGTTCCCGGAGCAATATCTTTTACAATAACTGTGTTTTCTGGAGTTCCGTCAGTCTTAAACAATTCTCTTCCGTAAGTATTGTTAAAGGCTGTAAAGTAAATAGTATTTCCTACTCTCTTAAAGATATCCTGAAAAGTATATTTTTCAATATTAATACTATTAGCACTGCCAAAGGTAGCTACAGCGATGTCTTTTAAAAGATGAGTTCCATTAATTGTTCCATCACTTACAAATGGTTCAAATCCTGATGGTCCATTGTTACCTGCAAAAATAAATTTATTGCCGAGAGTAGTTCCATAACCTATAAACCCGGCATACCTATGATAAATATCCTGGATAAGTTTAGTGTTTTCAATAGTTCCATCAGTAATCCATAATTCTGATCCGTACTCATCACTTGATAATGCCTGAAATAAAACTTTACCATCTACAGTTTCAAAGTGAAGGTCTGCAGCTGTGGAGTTATATTTTTTAAGATTATTAAGTGCAAAGGTGCCTGCAGCAGTTCCATTACTTGACCATATTGAAGTTTGAGGACTACCAAGTGCAGAGAAAACAAGGTGATTTTGGGTAGTTGTTATCTGATCAATTTTTTTGTTGTATTGCTCATACATATCAATAACTAATGCTGTTCCAACTGTAGTTCCATCAGTTTTCCAGATTGCCTCCGAATCATTATAGTTTCCTGCTGTGAAATAAGTAGTGCCGTTTAAACTTACATATTCATAGAAATTGTTGATGCCACCGTTAGCAGTATCATGAGGTTTTAGCATAATTGTTCCTCCGGTTGTACCATCAGATTTCCATAGATCATAATTTCCGTCTAAAGATCCGCTTTTGAACAAAACGTAATTTCCGGCTGCCTCACCATCAAGTAATGTTATACCTCCGTTTGATCCTGTAAAAACATTTTTTACCAAAGATGTTCCTTCGGCTGTCCCATCACTTTTCCAAAGTTCAAATCCGTTTATGCCATCATTAGCTGAAAAATAAAAATTATTCCCCATAGTAATTATCTGACCCGTAATTCCTGAATTTGATAAAGGATAAATATCTTTTAATAAAGTAGTCCCTTCCGCAGTTCCGTCACTTTTCCACAACTCAAGTCCATATTGAGGTGTATATGCCGTAAAATAGAGGCTATCATTAAATACAAGCATATTAGAAATATTACTGCCTGCCGTACCCGGATTTATATCTTTCAGTAATAAAGTATTCTCGGCGGTTCCGCCACTTTTCCAAAGCTCAAACCCATTAATTTCATCATATGTGCTAAAAAAAAGGCTGCCATTATAGCCTGCCATGGATTTTATAGGATTATTGCTGAAATTTGTCTCTGTAAGGTCTATTAATTTAAAAGTTCCTTCTTCTGTTCCGTCACTTCTCCATAAAGAAACGGATGGGTAGATTGCCTTAAAATATAAAATATCACCGATTGTGAAAAAATAACTTTCGCCTTCATTTTCTTCGTCAATACCTGAACTATCACCGGGTCTGATATCTTTAATGAGTTTGGTGTCTTGTGTAATAAGATCATAAGAATATAATTCTCTTCCATGGACTCCATCTACAGCTGAAAAATAGACTTTGGTAGTGCCCTTAGTAATATCCATTGGATAACCGGATTCACTTTTATTTATTTCAATAAATGTAGCATCCAACGACTGGGCGTTGAGTTTCGAAAAAACCGCAACAAAAAGCAACAGTATTATTTTTTTCATATTAGTTAGGTTGATTGAGTTGCAAATGTAGAAAAAAACTGATATATTTTAATACGTAATAAAAATACCCCGAAACAATTAAGTTACGGGGTTTTGCATTTAGATGAAGGCAGTATTTAACTCTCTTTCGGGTTCGGTTCTCCTTTACCTGTTGATATAAGCTTATAGAGGCTACTGTGCATGTAGTTGGTCCATGAAGCTGAACAGATGTCATAACATTCATATTCAGGAACCAGTCCTTGGTGAGTTACTTTAATCTGGGTTTTGCCGTCTTTCTCAGAAATGTCGAAAATTATTTCAGTGCCTATCCACTCGCTCTTGTCTTTGGTAAAGTTGAAATAATTGTCAAGCACATCCCAAACTACTTTTTTACCTGGGAGAACCTCGGAGACTTTTATTTTGCACTTATGAATGTCTTTGTAATGATAGGTAAATACATCACCCTCCATATAGGTATTGCCTTCAATTTCCCGGGACCACCATTCCCGCGGATTGTTGATTGCATTAAAAGCTTCCATAGGACTTTTATCTACCAGAAAAGTAGTAGTGAAGCTTTCATTTGCCATAGGTAATTCGTTTAGTTTTTCACCGAGAAGTGTTGGGTTACCTTTGCCGGTGGTAATAAGCGGCAACAGGCTGCTTTCAAGATAGTAAGACCATCCTTTAGTGCAATCATTATAACATTCGATTCCGGGAACAAGTCCATGATGTGTAAAGAATAGTTTTGTTTTGCCGTTCTCTTCACTAATGTCAAATCTTATAGAAGTACCCATCCATTCGCCTTTATCCTTTAGAAAATTAAGGCGGCTCTCCGTTACGAACCACACCACTTTTTTGTTGGGAATAACCTCAGTCAGCTTCTGTTTAGAATAATGTAAATCACCAAAGAAGCGAACCTTGAATTCATCATTCTGCTTTTCAGATTGACCACTGAAGTCTTCTGTCCACCATCCTTTAATATTGTTGATAGCGTCGAAAACCTCTTTAGGTGACTGATCCACGACCATGGTATAAGTGAAATCCTGATTTTCCATAACTTTATTTAAATTAGTTTGATTGATTTTTGATTAATGTAAATGTATTGTCTAATTGTCAGTAGTATAGGGTGTGAAACAGACATTGTAGGGGGTTGATTTGGACAATGTAAAGCTGTACCTTTATAAAAAGAAATACCCTCATCATGAAACATATTACCATACTTGTGCCTGATGGCGATAACAACCTGACGAGCATTGCGGGCTCGTATAAGATACTTACTCGTGCCAATGATTACTGGAAGCAAAATCACGGAATTAGTTTGTATTCGATTCAGCTCGCGGGTATTTCTCATGAGGTGGATTATTTTGGGGGGCTGTTTTCGGTAAAGCCACATACACATATAGATAAAATAAAAAAGACAGATCTTGTCATCATTCCGTCGCTTAACCATAATTATAACATAGCATTGGAATGTAATAAAAGTGTTGCCTGCTGGATTGAGAACCAATATAAGAACGGTGCCGACGTTGCGAGTATCTGCACTGGTGCATATTTGTTAGCGGCTACCGGCCTGCTCGATGGTAAAAGCTGTTCTACCCACTGGGCAGCAACTGAAGCTTTCAGGCATATGTACCCGAAGGTAAACTTACAGCCCGATAAACTCATAACCGACGAAAATGGCATTTATACCAATGGTGGTGCCTATTCGTTCCTGAATCTTATTATTTATCTTGTCGAAAAGAAATTCGACAGGCAGACGGCTATTTACTGTTCAAAGGTATTTCAGGTAGAGATGGACAGGCAGTCGCAATCGCAATTCATCATATTTAAGGGACAAAAGCAGCACGAAGATGAGACCGTAAAAGAAGCCCAGAGCTATATAGAAGAGAATATGGAGAAAAAGATATCTATAAAGGAGCTTTCGGCTACGTTTGCCGTGGGCAGGCGCAATTTCGACAGAAGGTTTATAAAGGCTACGGGCAATACGCCATTGGAATATTTGCAGAGGGTAAAAATAGAGTCGGCAAAACGCGCCTTTGAAACCAGCCGAAAGACCATTAATGAAGTGATGTATGAGGTCGGCTATTCTGATGTAAAAGCTTTCCGTGAAGTATTCAGAAAAATTACAGGCATGTCGCCGGTAGGATACAGAGAAAAGTATAATAAGGAATGGTTGGATAGAGGTCTTAAAATTAAGTAATGAATTTATGTCGAAGCCTCATAAATGGTTTTTCAACAGCAATGTTTAAAAGATATGCGAAGACAACACAATTTAAGATGCAGATTAACATCGTTATGTTACTATTTATGGTGAGATCGTCAAGTATTGAATGTGTGATATGGATTATGCCTTTGTGTGTCAGATAAATTCCATACGAAAGCTTTGCCATAAATGAAGTGAATTTTGAATTCCATTTGTATAAAAAGCTGGTAGGGCATATTGCACCTGTAACAATTAATCCATACCCGAAAGCTACAATAGTGAATCCAAAAACCGATGCGTTGAATGACTGCTGGTCTTCACATAAAAAAGAGGCGCCTGTTAATACCAATAAACCAGAGACAAGAAGAAGGTTCCCATATTTAGAAATCCTTTCCCATGCAATAGGTGAAAACTGATAGATCCCGGCAATTACAACTCCAGTAAGAAGGCCATCCATACGGTTCCAGGTAGGATAATAAATGTATTTATACCAGTACATCCAGCTGTTTTCCATTTCCACTTTCGGGATGTATAAATAATTATAACTGTATATCCTGGCAATAAAGCCCATGAGAAACAAAGCGATAATTATCACGTAACCCATTCGATTAGCCTTGAAAATCTGAAGTACTATAAGTATTACAGGCAGAAACAGATAGAAATGTTCTTCGACGCAAAGTGACCAGGCATGAGAAAATGTGCCGAAATTTTTGAGATCCAGCCCAATATTTTGAGTGAAAGTTAAAAACTTCCGGAACGGCGGCAGTGCTTCCTTTTCTCTAAAAACAGGGAATGAAAAATACAACAATACAGTTACCCAAAATGCGGGAATGATCCTGAAAAAGCGTTTAAGGAAAAATTGACGGAATGAAATATTCTGTCTTTGTTTTATTTGGGCAAAAAGTTGCGAAGAAATTAAGAATCCGCTCAGGACAAAAAACAGATCAACCCCTGTCCATCCAAATTTTGCAAATCCCGGAAGCCAGTTCGGTTCCCCATTGCTAAGGATAAAATAATGGAAAAAGAAAACATATGCAATTGCGATAAACCTTAAATGGTCGAGGCCATAGAGTTTATAATTGTTATTTGTGTCCAACCGGCAGATTATTTCATATTTATGTTTAAACGATTAAATGTATCAATTTTGTTTTGATTTTATTCTGAGAAAATGAATAAGCTATAAAATATCAAAGTAAGGGTCAGAAGAAAATATAAATGAGGATTGCAGATAGCATTCGTAAAGTACTCCTAAAAATTGTCATTTGTTAAAGTTTGGAGAAATAGTCCTATATTTAATCTGTAAACCATTAAATGTGAGAGTTATGGGTAGTGTGAACTTTTTGACAATCGTTGTAATGTTCTTAATTCCGTTTGTAGCTGTGTGCATCCCAATCCTTATTGGGGAATATTATGGACTTTACATCAGGAAAAAAACAGACACTATAAACGATTCTCCCGTAGGTGCAGTAGTGGGAGCGGCGCTCGGACTGTTGGCATTTATGCTTGCTTTTACTTTTCAGATCGTCGATAGCCGTTACAGTAACCGTAAAGAACTTTTGCTCGAAGAAGTCTCTACAATAAGGACTACATATCTTGATGCCGGGCTGATACCTGAACCTTACCGTTCTTCATCCCGAAAACTTTTACTGGAATATACCGATTTACGTGCCGACATAGCCAAAGATGTTACGCCTGAAGAATTGCATCGTGCAAAATTAAGGTCGGATGCCATACTCGACAATCTTTGGAGCAATGCAGAAGCGCTTGCAGCGCAGGACCGTAGTTCTGAGGCATATTCGCTGTTCACAGTCTCTGTAAGTGATCTTTTTGAAGTATACCACAAGCGTTTAACGTATACATTTGAATACCGTATTCCTGCTGCAATTATGTGGGTGTTGTCTATTATCACAGTGTTTTCAACATTACTTTTGGGCTACCAGTTTGGTATTTCAGGTAAAAGTAACCGTATACTGGCTGTTTTCATCTCCATTATTTTTGCATCAGTAATGTTTTTGATACTGGTTCTGGATCGTCCTGAAACAGGAATTATGCGACTGAATCAAACGCCTGTACTGACTCTTCATAAAGAACTTCATGAGAAGAAATAATCACATAACAGAATATATATAATCCCGCTGTAAAGCGGGTTTTGTTTTTTAGGTTTTAACATTCACCCTATTTTCTTTTAGCCTGCGATTGACTACATTGCGCCTTGAATATCAATGGGTTGATTAGATGAAAAAGCAGGAGTATGCCATAGTAGATATCGAGACCACGGGCGGTAATGCCAGTGGCAGCCGCATTACAGAAATCGCAATCATTATACATGATGGTACAAGTGTTGTCGACCGCTGGGAAACGCTTGTCAATCCGCAGAAAGAAATCCCGATCCCCATTTTTGCCCTTACAGGGATCAATAATGAAATGGTTCGCGATGCTCCTATCTTTGATGACATTTCCGAAAAAGTATTCGAGATGCTCAATGGCCGCATTTTCGTTGCACATAATGTAAACTTTGATTATTCATTTGTACGTCATCAGTTGGAAGAGTCAGGTTTTAAATGGACAGCCAGAAAGTTATGTACGGTACGTGCGGCCAGAAAGATAAAACCGGGTTTAAGTTCCTATAGCCTCGGCAACCTCTGCCGATCACTTGATATACCGGTACAGCAAAGACACAGGGCTGGTGGCGATGCCGATGCTACTACAATATTGTTTTCCCGATTGCTCGAATGGGATACAGATGGGGAAATAGACCGAATGGTTAGGAAGACGGCACAAGACCAGCGGCTTCCACCAAATTTACCTCCTGCCGACTTTGAGCAGCTGCCGGAAAAGCCGGGTGTTTATTATTTTTATAATGAGGCTAAGAAGGTAGTCTATGTGGGTAAAGCCGTTAACTTAAAAAAACGTGTGGCTTCACATTTCAGTGGACATAAGATTACGCCGCAACGACAACATTTTTTAAGGGATATTCACGGAATTTCGTTTGAAGTTTGCGCTACCGAACTAATGGCACTTTTATTGGAGTGTACCGAAATAAAGCACTTATGGCCGGTACACAACAAGGCATTAAAACGTTTTGAAGCAAAATTCGGATTGTATGAATACGAAGCCCGAAGCGGTTACAGATATCTTGCCGTTGGCAGGCTAACTAAATTCCAGACAGGTGTTCAGGTTTTTAATAATCTTCATTCAGGTATTGATTTGCTTCGTAATCTTTCACTACAGTTTGAGATTGATTACAGGTTTTGCAAATATTGTGTTTCAGGGGAGAAAGAGGCCATCCAGAAATACGACCTAACCGATTTGCCCGATGTTGAGGTTCATAACGACCAGGTACAAAAGGCTATTGATTTTGTTGTAGCCAATAAACCAAGTTTTGCCATTATCGATAAGGGCAGGACTGCAGACGAGCGCAGCTGCATCTGGGTTGAAAACGGCCATTTTTATGGTATGGGCTATATCAGTTCAGAGGTTGGCATTGCTGAGGCTACTGAAATAAAAGAGTATGTTACACCATATAGAAGCAACGACTACATCATGCAGCTTGTATCTAATTATGCAGCGCGTTACCCGGCAAAGGTTTTTAAAACATCAGAGGTTGCTAATTAAACGTTTGGCGGAATTCCATTGGTGACATATCGGTTTTCTTCTTAAAGAGAGTGCTGAATGATTGTGCATGCTCAAAACCAAGTGTATAAGCAATTTCACTAACGGATAAACTTGTAGTTGAAAGTTTTTCTTTAGCCTTTTCAATAAGCTTTTCGTGTATGTGCTGCTGGGTATTTTGCCCTGTATGCACACGCAGCAAATCGCTAAGGTAATTTGGCGAGAGATTCATGAGTCCTGCAATATGGTTAACGGTTAGCAGAGTACGTGGAGAGTCATCGTTAGCGTTAAAATAATCATCAATGATTTGTTCAAATTTTATAAGCAACTGATGATTGTTGTTTTTTCGCGTAATGAACTGACGCTCATAAAAACGTTTTGAATAGTTGAGCAGCAATTCAATTTGCGAAAGGATAATTTCCTGCGTATGCTTATCTATGTGTATGCATTCTTTATCGATTTTATTGAGTATTGCTATAAGATTGTCTTCCTCTTCTGCCGATAGGTGCAATGCTTCATTTACCGCATAAGAGAAAAATCCATAGCTATGAATAGTGTTTGCCAATGAATGCTTTAACAGAAAGTCGGGATGAAAAATAAGCAGATTGCCCGATCCGCATTCTACAGTTTGTAAATCCAGGTTCTGAACCTGATTTGGAGCGGTAAAGCTCAATACGCCTTTATCATAGTCATAATGCTGCTGGCCATATTTTATTTTGCCTTTTGCTTCCCTTTTTAAGGCCACACAATAAAAACGGTTTACAAATCCTTTCCAAATATCATCTTCCAGAAAAATACATTCGTTAAGATTAATAACGCTTACTAAAGGGTGGCGAGGTTCAGGTAATGATAACAGCCTGTGAAATTCTGATATGGATTTGATTGCATTCATAAAACTAATTTAGTCATTACAGATAATAGAATAAAGGCTGCATTGTTAAAAATACAGCCTTACATAAATTTAATCGATAAGCCCCATACTGAATTCATCATACGGGTTGCCGGTATCTGTTCCTAACGGAACGATACTTTCCAGTCTCGATATTTCAGCTTTGCTTAATTCAATACTTGTAGAAGCAATGTTTTGTTCCAGGTATTTTCTGCGTTTTGTTCCCGGTATAGGTAAAATGCCTTTGCTCATTATCCATGCCAGTGCCAGTTGAGAAGAGGTTATGTCTTTTTCTCTAGCCATAGTCTCAATGGCATTTATTAGTTCCATGTTTTTATAGAAGTGTTCTTCCTGAAAGCGTGGAATATTACGTCTGAAATCATTTTCAGGCAAATCGTCGATACTGCGAATTTGACCTGATAAGAAACCACGGCCAAGAGGTGAATAAGCAACAAAGCCTATTCCCAAATCGTTTAAGGTTTTCAGTACGCCACGTTCTTCTACAGTACGTTCAAATAAAGAGTATTCGCTTTGTACTGCTGTAACCGGATGAATCGCATGGGCTCTTGTCACAGTTTCCGAAGAAACTTCAGATAGGCCTATGTAACCTATTTTGCCTTCTTTAACCAGTTCGCTCATGGCATCAACGGTTTCCTCTATAGGTGTACTTTTATCAAGGCGATGCATATAGTAAAGGTCGATATAATCTGTGTTGAGGTTTTTTAAAGAACGCTCAACAGCTTTTTTTACATATTCTTTTTTACCATTGATGGCCCATGTTACGTTGTCGTTATCGTCAATTTCCCAACCAAATTTACTGGCGAGGATATATTTGTCGCGATTGTTTTTAATAGCCTTGGCAATAAGCTGTTCGTTTTTAAATGGGCCATACAAATCGGCTGTGTCTAAAAAGTTGCCGCCTAATTCAAGCGATCTGTGAATGGTTGCTATGGCTTCCTTCTCATCTGCGGGGCCATACATATTTCCTTCCTGAAAACCGGTCATGCCCATACAGCCTAAACCAATAGAGGGTACTATCAATCCCTGGTTACCTAATGATATCTTCTTAATTTCCATATATTAAATTTTTACAAGACAAAGTTCAGCATCCTTACAGAGCCAGGCGTATTCAAATCCCTGAAGGTTGTATGCAAATCGGGGTATGACTAGTTCTAAAAAAGTCAACTTATTTTAGGACTAGTCACCTGCGTGCTACAGGCAATAAGCTGCCGGTATCTATGGGACTACATACGAAGAAGGAAAAAATTCTAAGATGTAACATTGCAGCAGATTACTGTTTGCCCTATATTTATACTTATGGAATACAAGTTTAGAAAAGCACAAAAAGGAGATGCTTCCCAGATATGGGATATACTGGAACAGGCCATCATACGCCGTAAAGAAGATGGCAGCAGGCAGTGGCAGGACGGTTACCCAAATCCGGATGTTATACAAAACGATATTGATAAAGGTGTTGGCTATGTACTGACCGATGATGAGGTAATCATAGGATATAGTGCAGTTCTGATTAATGACGAACCTGCTTATGCCGGGATTGAAGGCAAATGGCTTACAAATGGCGATTTTGTGGTAGTGCACAGGATAGCTGTTTCGCCTGATTACCTGGGAAAAGGATTATCGGCTCAAATTTTAAATCACATTGAAGAATTGGCGCTGCAAAACAATATCAACAGCATAAAAGTGGACACTAATTTTGATAATCCTGCCATGATGAGGATTTTTGAAAAACTTGGTTATGTCTACTGTGGTGAAGTCTATTTCAGGGGAAGTACCCGAAGGGCTTATGAGAAAGTACTTGATAATTCCAAACTATAAAAATAGATAAGCTTGTCGTTTTGGCTACTGTTTATGTCATTTCGACTAATTTTTAAACGCTGTAAGTACTGAATTTTGCATCATACAATTAAAACAAAATATTATGCAAAAGACAATTTTTATTACAGGAGCTTCTTCAGGGTTAGGGAAAGTTACGGCTAAATTATTTCAGCAACAAGGCTGGAATGTAATAGCGACAATGCGTAACCCTGAAAAAGAGACAGAACTAAATCAACTGGAAAATGTGACATTATTATGTCTTGATGTTACCAATCCTAAACAGATTAATGAAACTATTACTGAATTACTGAAGTATCAGGATGTTGATGTGGTGCTGAATAATGCAGGATACGGATTAATAGGCCCGTTAGAGGCTTTTACCGATGAACAGATTAACGCACAGATTCAGACTAATCTATTTGGTGTAATCAATGTTTCCAGAGCATTCCTTTCTTATTTCAGACAGAAGCAGAGCGGAACTTTTATCAACATAACTTCTACATTTGGTTTATTGAGTTTCCCAACCTGTTCAGTTTACAGTGCTACCAAATTTGCTGTCGATGGTTTTTCTGAAGGTCTTGCTTACGAGCTTGCGCAGTTTGGTATCAAAGTAAAAGTAATAGCTCCGGGCGGAATGCAAACCGATTTTGCCGGCCGTTCCCTGCAAGGCCGCTCCCACGATGCTTATCAGCAATTAACCGCTAAAGTTAGCGAAGGCTATAGTCCTGAACAGATTGCAAATTATACTAAGCCGGAAGATGTAGCAAAAATAATTTTTACAGCAGCAACTGACGGGAAAGAACAACTTCGATATATTGCAGGAAATGATGCGGTTGCATTATATGAAGAACGAATAGAACTTGGACCTGAAACGCAGTTTAAAAAGATAAGATCCCAGTTTTTGTTTAACAGCAAGATGGGGCTATTAGTTTAATGATATGCCGGAAAAACTTTCGTTTTAATTTTGATTAAATTTGTTTGAAATGAAAAAACAGCCTGTAATATTCAACTCCCTTTCCCAGCTTCATAAAGCAATGGGACAGCAAGCTCCTGTTCATCCATTAATCAGTATTATGAACTATGGAGAGGCATGTTTTGACCCTAAAGACTATGAGCAGGGCATTATACTGAACTTTTATAAAATATCCTTTAAGACCAGTTTTTCGGGAAGACTTAGGTACGGACAGGGCTTTTATGATTTTGAAGAGGGAGGGATGTCTTTTATTGCTCCGGGACAATTACTGCGAATGCAGGATGAAGAAGCAAATTATGATGGGATGACTTTACATATTCATCCTGACTTTTTGCAGCCTTATCCGCTTAGTACAGCTATAAAGCAGTTTGGTTTTTTTAGTTACTCTGCTGCTGAGGCGCTATATCTTTCGGAAAGGGAAAAGGAAACTATCTTAAATGTTTATCGTTTTATTAGTGAAGAATTAGAGCAGAGGATAGATAAATTCAGTCAGGATGTGATTCTTTCCCAGATAGAGTTGTTGCTAAATTATGCTAATCGTTTTTACGACCGTCAGTTCATTACCCGAAAGGCTATTAATAACGATATTTTAAATAAGCTTGAAATTTTATTAGATGATTACTTTAAGGACGATGAATCATTAATTAAAGGTTTGCCATCTGTGAATTGGATAGCAGAACAATTAAATCTCACACCACGATACCTGAGTGATTTATTGCGTAACCTTACAGGGCAGAATACGCAACAGTTTATCCATGATAAAGTAATTAATAAAGCAAAGGAATATTTAGCTAAAAATGAATTCACAGTAGCAGAGGTTGCCTACCACTTAGGTTTTGAGCATCCACAATCTTTTAATAAACTTTTTAAAAACAAGACAGGATTATCGCCTCTGGATTATAAAAAGACACTTCTTAATTAAACAAATTGAAGCTTACCGGCATACTATATACTATTCCGTTCATGGAAGCCGGGCAGTATTCTCATTTCTATTTCTTAAATAAAAATACAATAATGGATATACATACTTTTATAAACGATTGGATTGCAGCCGGCAACGCATTCGATGTAGAACAATACTTAGAATTTTATTGGGCGGATGCTATTTTAGATGACCCTTCTGTAGGAAGAAAGTTCATAGGGCATGAAGGCATCAAGGATTATTTTCAAGATTATTTTATAGGTTATAATACTCAAACCCGACTGGTACATCTGCAAATTAAAGACGATATATTTGTACATTTAGAAGTTGAATTTATTGGTGACTTTACTGAAGGCTCAATAGGAGGAATGTTTGATCTTACCTTTAAAAATAATAAGATAGCATTTGTAAAAGCTGATTTACTACATTAAAAAATAAAGAAATGGATAAAAATAATTTTGACACTATCATAAGTCGTTCTCTTGAGATCAGGAAAAAATATCATGAGTTAGAATTGCTTCATCACGATAGCAAATGGACAGTTGAGGAGGATGCGTTGGCTTATCTGACCGATGCAGGACTAATAGGCCGAAATATAATGTCAGAACAAAAGCGCTGGCCTAAATCAGATTCCCATAATGAACTTGAGCATAAACTCGGTGAAAATATATGGTGGCTGATTGTCTTAGCAGAAAGATCAGGCATCGATATAAAAGTTGCCATTGACAACTTCCTCAAAAAAACGGAGAAGCTTTTTTAATAATTCATACGAAGCCAAAATACAAAACCCGGAACATTACTGCTCCGGGTTTTGTATTTATCGTTAACGAGAAGATTATTTCTTTACATATTTGGTAAGGATAACAATCTGCTGGCCTTCTATTTTTCCTTCAATCTGTTCGTGGTTGTCGTGTACCAAACGGATATTGCGCACTGCTGTACCAATCTTTGCGTTTAGCGTGGAGCCTTTCACATCAAGGTCTTTAATAAGTGTTACAGTATCACCATTCTGAAGAATATTGCCATTACTGTCTTTGTGGAATTCAATCGTTCCGTCTCCGGTATGGTCTCCTGTAGCTTTAGCCCATTCCAGGTTCGCATCGTCAAGATACATCATATCAAGTGCATCAGCAGCCCAGCTTTCGTTACGGAAACGGTTAAGCATGCGCCATGAAACAACCTGTACAGCCGGAACCTCGCTCCACATCGATGTGGGTAGTATGCCCTGCCAGAAGCTGGCGTCTAATTCTTCTTTTTTGTCAATCTGGTTCAGGCATTTCTCACTGATAAGTATAGAGCCGTCAGCACCGGTGTTTTGGTCAGGAGGAACTTCGTAAACAAATAAGTTTTCGCTATCACCACTCAGTTCACAAACGTTTCCGCTTCTTTGCTTCAGTATATCTTCTAATTTCATGATGGTCTTTGTATTTGCGGCAAAGGTAAAGAAATGAAGGGAAAAATGCGATGTATACAGTATAGTTTGAACTATATATTCTTAATAAATCGTATTGATTGGGGTGATGAGTGATGAACGTCGAGGAACGACGTATAAAAGCTTCTTCCCAGTTTAAGTGTGAATGAAGATTCATGGGACTGTCTGTCAGAACTCCAAAAATAGGCTTTATCTCCTAAAAATATACCTCCACCACCATATGTTCCTGCTCCAGCCGGAAAACCTGTAAATCCGCTCTCGTTAGAGCCCCAAGATCCTCCCCAATGGTCAAAAGATTTTAGTTTATGACCGGCAGTTGATTCTCCCAGAAAATCTACTAATTTCATCCATTCACGGCTAGTAGGTATATGCCAGCCTTCGGGAGCGAGTCCTCTTGGGTCGTTAACTGCATACCAGTTATATAGCCTTCCCCAGATAGGTATGTTTGATTCTACAAAGTCATAAGCGCAGCATGCCGGAGTTTTGCTTCGGGATGCCTCCAGCCAGTCTAATTCATTTGTTGGCTGAAAAATTGGATCGCCATTACAATATGTTGCTACATCCAGGTTTCGGGTTGTCCATATCTGTTCTCCTATTTTTACTTCGTTTATATTGGTTGTACTCATTTTTAAAATGTATTGATATAATAATCTTTCAAAAATATTGACAACAAGCAGAATGCGAACAGGTGTTTTTACGTGTTTTGTAAATGGAAAACCACAACTGTCTTTCTATTGCGGTTTGATTGATCTCTATTGGTAGTAATAATCTATTTATCTTTCGAAGCCGTAACGCCGTATCGTATTGCCTCTTCAAGTACATCAACGTTTATGTCACTTAGTTTTTTAAACTTAATACAATAACCGGTTACGCTTGCTTTGCCTATTGCTGTCCCAAAGGTTTCGGCTAAGTATTTCTTGTCTTCAAGACCCATAATGTAAACCGATATTCCGGTTGTGTTGGCACTCAGGCCGACCTGATAAAACTCTTTTGTTGAACCGTCGGCATATTTTATGATATAGGAACCATATCCTATATTAGGATTGGAAACCACTTTGCCCTCGCTATTCCTTCCATCAAGAAACCATAATTTACATCCCGGCATAGCCTGAAGTATACATTGGTGCAATGCTTCCATGTCACTGCGCTTCGGTTCCGGCTGGCTGGCTGTATATTCTTTGATTTGCTCTTCTGTGTTCATAAGAAAATGTTTCTGTTTTTCAAATTTCGTTTTTTTTTATGGGATGTGAGTGATTGTTTTAGTGAAATCCATCAAGCGAGATCTGTACAAATGAAATTATTGTTCTCATAGTGTTTGGTTTATTATATATACCAAAAGTATAGTATCTGATTTTTTATATAAATGTGCATTAAAGACAAGTGGGAGGGAGGATGGGACAAATTTAAAATGACGCTTTTCTCATTTAGGCTAAGTTCTACCCTGATTAGGCTACGTTTACCATGTTCTGTCTGCCGAACTTTGTACTATCAATTTAAAAAACATAAAAATTATGTCGGATCAAAAAACAACAGATAACACAAAAGTTTGGTTTATTACAGGAGCTTCCCGTGGTTTTGGCCGTGTATGGACAGAGGCGGCATTAAAACGTGGCGATAAGGTAGTTGCTACAGCCCGTAAAATGGAGAGCATAGCTGTACTTAACGAACAGTTTGGTAACAAAGTACTTACACTGGAACTTGATGTAACGAACGCAACACAGGCAAAAGAAGTAGTGCAGAAAGCCCATGCTCATTTTGGCAGGTTGGATATAGTATTGAATAATGCGGGCTACTCGCTGGTAGGTACTATTGAAGAAGCCAGTGCCGATGATGTTAAGGCTATGTATGATACTAATATTTTCGGTGCGCTTGCTGTAATACAGGCGGCTTTACCAATACTAAGGGAGCAGGGGTATGGTCATATACTGGGTACATCGAGTAATCTGGGACATGTAACACTTCCGGTCATAGGTTACTATGCTTCGTCTAAATGGGCATTTGAAGCAATACACGAAAGCCTTTCAGTAGAGGTTAAGGACTTTGGTATTAAAGTAACCATTATAGAGCCGGGGGCCTATGCTACCGAATTTGGAAGTCAGGAGTCGCTTAAGTTTGCTCCGGGAATGGATATTTACAATGACTTTAAAAATAACTTTTTCCAGAGCCTGCAAAACATGGAGCGTGGTAATCCCGATGCTACCCCGACAGGATTATTTACTGCTATAGATGCCGAAAATCCACCATTGCGACTTTCGCTTGGCAGTAACAACCTTGCGTGGGTTAAAGAAGCATATGCAGAACGAATGGCCGAATGGGAAGCTTGGGAAAATGTAGCCATCGCCGCTCAGGGATAATAGTAAAGAATTAAATAGGTAACCGATAGTCTGCTGATTATCGGTTATCTTTATATAAATTTTCAGCAAATGAAAAAAGACGAAAACCTGCCATACAACTTTACATCGCTAACCGAAGCAGCACGTGCTTTTGGTTTGCCGGAGCCCAATCATCCGCTTATAACCATATTGGGAGCTGAAAGTACCCGGGTGGTAGAGCACAATGTTCCGCAGTCTCATGTACTTCATTTTTATAAAATATCATACAAGCCCCGTTTAAGCGGACGTATTAAATACGGCCAGCATTATTATGACTTTGATGAGGGCGGACTGCTTTTTGCGGCTCCAGGGCAGATAATAGGCAATGATGAAAACCATGGGGGAGTATGCTCACAATATACATTGCTTATTCATCCTGATTTTTTATTGTCGTATCCTTTGGCAAAAAAAATAAAACAATATGGTTTTTTCGCCTATTCGGCTAATGAGGCACTGCATCTGTCTGACAAAGAAAAAGCTGTAATAATTTCCTTTTTTGAGATTATTGAAGAGGAACTCAACAGCCGCCTCGATGATTTCAGCCAGGATGTGATCATCTCACAGATTGAACTACTGCTTAATTATGCCAATCGTTTTTACCGACGCCAGTTCATAACCCGCAAGGCTATGAGTAACAACCTGCTCGAAAACCTTGAAGAAATTCTGGATGAATATTTTGGTAGCGAACAATCGGTTAGTGGGGGTATACCTACTGTGCAGTACCTTGCAGATAGGCTGAACATATCGTCCAGTTACCTTAGCGACATGCTGCGTTCGCTTACCGGACAGAATGCCCAACAGCACATACATAACAAGTTAATAGAAAAAGCCAAGGAACAACTTTCAATAACAGTCCTATCGGTTAGTGAGATAGCTTATCGCCTGGGCTTTGAGCACCCTCAATCGTTTAGTAAGCTATTTAAAACCAAAACCAACCTTTCTCCGGTAGAATTCAGGAGGAGCTTTAATTAAGCGGAAGAGGTTTAGTGTAATATTTTTTGGTGTCACGAATGGGATTGCTTTCAGACTCACTACGAAGCTCCGCTTTGAAAATAAAAACCGCTTTTAAAAAGACTTCGAGCAAGCTCAGTATTTTTAAAAGCGGTTTTTATTTATTCGTGACCACGATGGGATTCGAACCCATACGCCTTTCAGCACCACCCCCTCAAGATGGCAAGTCTACCAGTTTCTCCACGTGGCCAAAATCCAAAATGTAGTATAAACAAAAAAAGTTAAGCGTGAGCTTAACTTTTTGTGACCCGGCTGGGATTCGAACCCAGGACCCCATCATTAAAAGTGATGTGCTCTACCAGCTGAGCTACCGAGTCTTGCTTTCAGGAAATAAAATCAGGTCTTACTAGTGACCCGGCTGGGATTCGAACCCAGGACCCCATCATTAAAAGTGATGTGCTCTACCAGCTGAGCTACCGAGTCTGTTATTTCATTCCCTGAATGCGGGTGCAAATATACGCATCTATTATTCATTATTCAAAGCGTTTTTGAGAGAAATTTTATATTTTTTATATTATTTTTTTTAACGCCTTTATTTTTAGGGTCTTATTACTAAAGAAAATTTTACATCATTTTAACCTTACCTTATGATTAAGGATTATTTCAGGTAAAATAAGGTCTTCTCACAAAAAAAGTAACTAAAATTGCAGTATGAAAAAAGTAATATTGTGCGGTTACATGGCATCGGGTAAAACGACAACGGCAAAACTTCTTTCTGAAAAGGCGGGATTGCCCTACATCGACCTGGACGAGGTTATCGAGCAGAATACCGGAAAAACTATTCCGCAGTTGTTTGAAGAAGGAGGTGAGATTAAATTCAGGAAACTGGAACACGAGGCTCTTGCTGCTATAGTAAGTGGCAGAGAAAGCTTTATTTTAAGTCTTGGTGGTGGTACACCTGTATATGCCAATAATCATTTGATACTGCAGCAGGACGATGTTGTATCCGTATATCTTAAGGTAAGTGTAGGGGAGTTGGCAAAGCGGCTGCGCAATCAGTCGGGACAGCGCCCATTATTAGATGCGCTAAAACAAGATGAACTGGACGAGTTCATCGCGCAGCACCTTTTTGAGCGCAGCTATTATTATCATCAGGCAAAACACGTCATAGCTGCCGATGGTAAATCGCCGGAAGAAATCGTAAACGAGATTATGAAGCTGATCTAGTCTTCCAGGAAAGCGTATTGTTCTTTTTCATCCAAAACCACTTGTACATTCTCGCGAAGCGAAGTAGAAAGCGAAAGTCCTTTAAAATCTGCCTTTACAGGGTATTGTTTATGGTTTCGGTCTACCAATACTGCAGTTTTGAATTTCTTAAGTGGTACGTCAAGAAAATGCCTTACGCCATATATAAGTGTTGTACCGCTGTTTAGTACATCGTCTACAAGCACAAGGCTTTTGTTGGCATACTCTTCAGGTTTCAGTGAAGTCTGAACCGGTTCAAGCGGTTGTTGCTTGTTAATCTTAACCTCACACAACGTAACCTTAATCTCAGATATGTTTTCTATTTCCGTTGCCAGTTTTTGGGCAAACAGATAGCCGTTGCTGGCAATTCCGGCAAGCACCACTTCGGTATCTTCAGGAAAAGTTTCATATATCTGGTAGGCAATACGCCTGGTTTTATGGTCTATTTCCTGTTGGGTTAGGATTATATTTTTCATTATATAAAGTATAATTTGTTCAAAGATAAAAAAGAGTTGGCTATATGGTCAGATTTTATTCAAAGTCAAAATCCGAATCTTTTACATCATCACCATAATCGTCAAGGTCGCGGCGGTCTTTTTTGGTTGGCCTTCCGGTTCCTGTAGCGCGGTAATGTGCTTTTGACAGCTTAAGCAGCTCTAGGTGCTCAAACGCTTCGGCGGGTGTTTCGTCTTTTCGGTACATGTCAACCAGTTTTGGGCCTACACGGTTAGCGGGTACATCAAGAACGGTAAGCTTGTAGTTTATCTGATCACGGCGCACGGTAATCTTATCCGTCGGAAAAACCTCGCGTGAAGCTTTGGCCTGTTGCCCGTTTACGGTAACATGTCCTTTTTGTATGGCTTGTGTGGCAATACTGCGGGTTTTATAATAACGCACACACCATAAATATTTGTCAATCCTCATACTAATTCTTAAAAATCGTTGTTATTAGCAAGAACTCTTTTTGATCAAACAGCAGCTTTTATAGCTAGCTGAAAAAAGTCAGGATGAGTTCAGTACAAAAATAAATGAAAATTGTATCTTGCGCCCATTAAAAAAAATTAAAATGAACAGAATTTTAAAGGCTTTCAGTCTTATAGCCCTTATCGCTTTTTTTGCTTCGTGTAAAAAAGATGACGATGTCAGCATAGCGCCTCCGAGGGATTTTGGAGTACAGAATAAAGCCGATATGGACAGTATTACCAAGTTTCTTAAGACACATTATATAGAACTTAACGAGACTACTTATGAGGCTAATTTCCCTGCGATCACTGAGGGAACTACCAAGCCTTCTATTTGGGATAATACTGAATTTCCACTAAAGAATACAGTTGTTCGCAGAAACGGAATAGATTATACTGTTTACTATCTTAACTTCCGCCAGGGGGTAGGAGATGCTCCATCGGGTGTTGATGACATTACCGTAAATTACAGGGGTACGCTTCTTAATGGTACCCAGTTTGATTACAGGCCTGTATCTGGAGAAGGTTTTTCTCTTAATAGTGTAGTAGCTAAAGGCTGGCAGGATATATTGCCTCTTTTTAACAGTGGTACTTATTTAGGTGGAGACGACGGTAATCCGGCTTCATTTGCCGATTTTGGCGCTGGAGCGATGTTCCTGCCATCTGGATTATCTTATTTTAATGCTTCACCAAGCAACCTTGTGCCTGCTTACTCATGTATGGTGTTCACTTTTCAACTGTTTGATGTTACCTATACCGACATTGACGGAGATAAGATACTGAACAAAGATGAGTTTGAAATTAATGATGAGACCGGTGCTCGCATTGCTGTTGTTTTTTCGGATACAGATGGTGATGGGATTCCTAATTATGCTGATACGGATGATGATGGTGATGGTTTCCTGACTAAGGATGAGATAAGAAAATTAGTAAATGGACTTCCAAGCACGACCGAGTATTATACCTATGATGAGATGTTTAATGAAGACGGTTCTCTTAAAGAGGAGTTTAAATGTGCTAACACAATAAGAAAGAATTATTTTGTTCCGAAATACATGGATAATGCATGTAGAGGCGGAATAGCCCAATAATTTCAAAGTATAAATTAAAAAATCCCAATCTGTAAGGTTGGGATTTTTTTTATTTAGACGTAATAATATGCTTTGAGTTAGAGTGCCGTTGGATAAAAGATCTCGAGTGCCTTGTATACATCGGTTAATGTGATAATAAGAACAATAGCTGGCAGATAGTTTTTTAGCATCGTTTTCATAGTAAGATGTTATGTATTAGTATTTTTTGTTTGGTATAGTAAATGAACAAAAAATATTAGTCAGAAAAAAGCTTAATGCATTTCATCCGATGAGATGTTAAAATTATCGGATGAAATGCGTTTTTTGATTAATTGTAATGTTGATCATTTCTTTAGATGTAATACGTAATTGGATTTTTTGTCGAAATTTGTATAAAACAGCCTAATGTATTCTTAGTCCGCTCAGTCTTTCGAATTCGACCTTCAGGGCAGAGTGTATACCTATAATTTCCCAGGGCTTATAATGAAAAAAGTCATTTTTTAATTTTACAAAATAGGTTGTGTCTTTTTTTTGGCCGGAAAAGTGAGTTATAAGGAGCTCAAAATTTATCTCGGCTATATTTTTATCTGGTGTTGTTATAAAAATTTCAAAAATATCTATTAAATCATCATTCATGTGTAAAATTTAAAAATTGGGCTACAAATTTAACATGGCAGACGCTTTTAAAGATTACCTAAACATTAATATAAGGTTTGTGAATTGTGACGTGTGTTATCTTTAAAGTTTATAGAAGGTGTAGAGCTAATCTCGTGATGATGAATAAGTGTTCGTAGTAGATGGGTTTTTGGGACTGTATTTATGCCAGACGAATGCAACATCTCTAAACAAGAAATAAAACAAAAAATCCCGATCTTTCGAACGGGATTTCTCTATATCTGAAAAAGAAAATTATTTTCTTTTGATCACTTTTTCAACAGCTTCGATAATAGCTGCACTGTTCAGTTTGTACTTGTCCATAAGCTGGGCAGGTGTTCCTGATTCTCCAAAAGTATCGTTTACTGCAACAAATTCTTGTGGAACAGGGCTGTTAAGCGCAAGCACACGTGCAACGCTTTCTCCAAGTCCGCCAATAATGTTATGTTCTTCAGCAGTTACAATGCATTTTGTTTTAGCAACCGATTTAAGGATAGCCTCATCATCAAGTGGCTTGATAGTGTGAATGTTGATAACCTCTGTAGAGATACCTTTAGCCTCAAGAGCTTCGGCAGCAACAAGAGCTTCCCATACAAGGTGACCTGTAGCTACGATGGTAACGTCAGTGCCTTCATTAAGCATCACTGCTTTTCCGATTACGAAATCCTCACCTGTCTCAGAAGTGAAGTTTGGTACAGACGGACGTCCAAAACGAAGATAAACCGGTCCGTGGTGCTCAGCGATAGCAATAGTAGCCGCTTTAGTCTGGTTGTAGTCACACGTGTTGATTACCGTCATGCCCGGAAGCATTTTCATCAAACCGATGTCTTCAAGTGTTTGGTGTGTTGCGCCATCTTCGCCAAGAGTAAGTCCGGCGTGAGAAGCACATATTTTTACGTTTTTGTCAGAGTAAGCAACCGACTGGCGAATCTGGTCATAAACCCTTGCAGTAGAGAAGTTAGCAAAAGTTCCTGTGAAAGGAATCTTTCCGCCAATGGTCATGCCTGCAGCCATACCAATCATGTTAGCCTCAGCGATACCTACCTGAAAGAAACGCTCAGGGTGGTTCGCTTTAAAGTCGTCCATCTTAAGCGACCCGATAAGGTCAGCACAAAGGGCAACTACATTTTCGTTAGTTTTTCCAAGTTCAGTTAGTCCCGCTCCAAAACCTGAACGGGTATCTTTACTTCCTGTATTTGTATATTTTTTCATGTTCTTTTTAAGTAGTGAGATTTTAGTGTTGAGTATTGATATTTTGTAGTGAGCGTTATCTCACATCTCAATTCTCATATCTATTATCTAAAAATTAATAGTCGCCTAAAGTAATTGCATTCTGGTCAAACGCTTTTTGAAGCTGCTCATCGTTTGGCGCTTTACCGTGCCAAGCGTGTGTATGCATCATAAAGTCTACACCATTACCCATTTCGGTATGAAGAAGAACGCAAACCGGTCTTCCTTTGCCTGTTCTTGATTTAGCGTCAAGCATACCTGCGATAATAGCTTCTATGTTGTTTCCTTGCTGAATTTCTACAACGTCCCATCCGAAAGCAACAAATTTAGCACTGATGCTACCCATGTTAAGTACTTCGTCAGTTGGTCCGTCAATTTGTTTACCGTTAACATCAATTGTAGCAATGTAGTTGTCTACTTTGTAAGCCGAGGCATACATCATAGCTTCCCAGTTTTGTCCTTCCTGAAGCTCACCATCACCATGAAGACTGTAAACAAGTTTGTTGTCTCCGTTAAGTTTTTTGGCTTGTGCTGCACCAATGGCAACGCTCATTCCTTGACCAAGAGATCCTGAGGCCATACGCACACCTGGTAAGCCTTCGTGTGTAGTAGGGTGACCCTGAAGTCTTGAGTTTAATAGACGGAAAGTAGCAAGCTCGGCTACAGGGAAGTATCCGCTTCTGGCAAGTACGCTATAGAATACAGGAGAGATATGTCCGTTAGAAAGGAAGAATAGATCTTCGCCAATACCGTCCATGTCAAAACCTTCTTTGCGGTCCATTAAAACCTGGTAAAGGGCTACCAAAAATTCTGTACAGCCAAGCGATCCTCCGGGATGTCCTGAGTTTACCGCGTGCACCATACGAAGGATATCCCTTCTTACCTGAGTCGTTAAGTCGTTAAGTTGTTGTGTGTTAGGCTTCATTTTTTCTGTTAAAGTTAAACTGGTGCAAAGATAATCAGATAATTCGATTTCGGAAGCCGCACATTCCACATTTCCAAAAAGTTATGAAAGCAGTGTTTATAAATAAAAATATTCCCGTAAAACGATGATTTTTACGGGAATATCTCATTAATTTATAAAAAGGGCTGAAAGGCTTTTACTCTTTCTTTGTGAAAGTTACGCCATGGCCGCCCTGTACGATAAGGAAACTTTTAGTTTCGGGCTTAAATGTTATGGTAATGCCGGCAGCATCAAACTTAAAAATGTTCTTTTCGGATGACTCAATAGGGAAGGCGCCCTGTCCGCTGGCCTGTGCCGTCAATGTGCTTCCATTTTTTGCAATGATGAATGAAACAGGCATTTCGGACGTAGTGTAAGTGCCTGTATAAGCGTTAAGCTCGGCATCGGTATACGCAAAGGTTTTAAAGCTCGGTATCTCAAATGGCTGGTTGAAAACCCAACTTAAAGCCGCAATGGCAATGTCGTTGTTACTGATGCTGTTTCCGTTAGAAGTCAGGGCAAATGTAACTTTATCTTCAGGGAAATAGGCCAGCATTGAGCTGAATCCGTCTATGCCGCCTGTGTGCCCGTAACCTTTTCTATGGTTGAAAGGGATCATGAATAAACCCATTCCGTAGTCGTCACTAATGGTTTTCATCTGTTCTAAATTTTCCATGGTAATGAGCTTGCCAGCAAAAAGAGCTTCGATAAAGCGCGAAAGGTCGTTAGGGTTGCTCACCATGGCACCTGCTCCCATAGGAACCGACATGTCTGTTTCAGGAGATTTTGCCCAGCTACCGTCAAACTCATACGAATAGGCTTCGTTACTAGCAGGGTTTATCTTTCCGCCAAAGTAGGTGTTTTTAAGGCCAAGGGGCTTGATTATCTTTTCGTCTGCGATGGCTTTAAAAGGCTTTTTGTATGTTTTCTCAAGGATATAGCTAAGTAAAACGTAGTTGGAGTTGCTGTAATTACCCTGTGTTCCCGGTTCAAAGTCGGCAGGTGCTTTAGCGATTATGGCAACCAGTTCGGCTTCCGTTTTAGCCTGGGTCATCCAGCTTGTATAATCTTCATCATCAGTAAAGCTGTGGATTCCGCTGTGATGGTTCAGCATTTGCGCTATCGTGATTTTAGAAGCATTAGGGATGGTAGGAAAGTAGGCCGAAAGATTATCGGTAAGCTTCAGTTTCTTTTCTTCGATGGCTTTAAAAATCAGTACAGCGGTAAAGGTTTTTGAGATGGACCCAATCCTGAATTTGGTGTTTTCGTTGATTTTCTGGTTCTTATCCTTGTCGGCAAAGCCAATGGATTTGGTGTAGATGGTCTTACCGTTCTGCGATACCGCTACGGTGCCCATAAACTTATCATTTGCCTCAAGGGCGGCAAAATACTGGTCAAGTTTTGTTTTGTCCGGCACTTGGGCAAAGGTAGTAAGTGCGATAAAAAAGCAACCTAATGCAAGCGTAATCCTGTTTTTCATGATTTGAGATTGTTGGTTTGAGATAAGACGGGAAAACCCCTGTGTTTGTTACAGGAATTGTGAAGTTTTTGAGTTTCAAAGTGGCAGAGTGGCAGAGTTTCAAAGACCGTTCGCTCCATCTCATCCCCGGGCGACAACAACACTGCAAAGGTACGAACGATATTGCCCTTGTTTACTGAAGCCATTCTTTCAGTAATGGTTTTCCCCGCACCCCCTTTCCAAAAACTACAATTAAAATTCCATTTTAAATTATATCTTCATTTACATTTCCATCTACATCTCCTATATAGTCAACCATTTGGTTGACCATTATACCGAGCATTTTAGATATTGGTTTTTTAATTTTTCAGTCTAATGCTTTTGTTTTTAATGGGATAGATGCTTATTGATGAATATCGCAAGCACAAAGTGCAATATTGTTTTGTGACATATATGATTATATAAAAAAAACCTGCCCAATTGTGAGCAGGTTTTGCTATTTTAATGAGTCAGATTTAAGCAGGAGAAATGGTAACTATAACTCCTGTTCCTGCCGGTGTCCATGCAATGGTAACACCTGATTGAGTTATACTCATAAAGTCTCCCATTGGGCCAACGTTTCCGCCAACAATTGAAGTAGAAGGATTACCTTCGATGCTTACAAAGAATTTGAATTTACCCCAGCGAAATCTCGAACCATAGTTGGCATAGGCAGTATTTCCGCTTATTTGATTGGTATTTGTATTTACATTCCATGAAGGTATAAGGTTGTAAGGAAGGCCTGGGGCTCCCGGTACATCATAATTTGTAGTTGAAAAAGGTGCTACTGTAATAAGGCCCTGTGAGTTGCCTGAAGTTGCAACTTCAGGTGTAAGTCCGCTGCCAATTGGGGGGTAAGTTATTAATTGATAGCTAACATAGAATTGTGTGTTGTTTACAATTTTTAGTGGTGCTGTGCTTGCAAATGAGTATGCCGAAGTTATCATTAGCAATAAAAGAAGTAATTTTTTCATAATGTTAGTAGATGGATTAGTTTTTTGAATTTAGTTTTTTGATTTGTGCAAGATTCAGATCGAGCGCCTGACTGATGATTTCAAAATCTGTAGCACCTGCTTTAATTGCCTCATTATTATCTTTAAGATATTTTTTAGCATTTTCAAGTGTAAGTTTTTTGTGTTCGGCACCGTTGATCTCGCCTCTTTCGAATTTTTTTGCATTGACAGCAAATGACTTTTCAAAATTGGTCATTTCGACAGTTTTTTTGACAACGGCAGTAGTGTCTTTACCTACGTCGTTGCCAACATCATTGCTGCATGACCATGTAATAGCAGACAGCGATAAAAGAGAAAGTAGTAGAATATGTTTTCTCATAATAATTCGTTCCCAGTGCATAATTGCTTGAGGCTGCTGAGCGGAACATTTTATCCAGCCTTCGAACGATTTCCGGAAAGTTTACTTAAACTTAATATCTTTATAATCAATAATATATTTGCTTTATCATAAATTTAACATAAATAAACCTGTTTAATTAAAGCACTACTTTTGTATAATTATCAGATAAATTTCATAGTTGAAATTTGCATATTGAGTAACTTGTTTTTATGGTTTTAGAAAGGAAGTTCGTGATTGGAGTCTCATATGGGAAGTAGAAGCATCAGAATCCAATGGAACACTATAATGAAGGTTAGGCGGATGAACGCAGGTTAGGTTCAGGTCAAACTAATCATTCAGCCTCAAATAACCGAATAACCAAATCAACAAATCCACCGTAATTGCCTATCTTTGCCCGCTGTAAAAGAGAGCCATGAAATTTGACCTTATCACCAAAGACCCGCAGTCTAAAGCAAGGGCGGGCAGTATAACCACCGACCACGGTGTTATTGAAACCCCGATATTTATGCCTGTAGGTACGCAGGGTACCGTAAAAGGGGTGCACCAGCGCGAACTTAAGAATGACATCAACCCTGATATCATTCTTGGGAATACCTACCATTTATACCTTCGCCCGCAAACTCCTATACTGGAGCAGGCAGGCGGACTGCACAAATTCATGAATTGGGATAAGCCTATCCTTACCGATAGCGGAGGATACCAGGTGTATTCCCTTTCGGCTAACCGTAAGATCAAGGAAGAGGGGGTGAAATTCAAATCGCACATTGATGGGTCATATCATTTCTTTTCGCCGGAGAGCGTAATGGAAATTCAGCGTACCATTGGTGCCGATATCATCATGGCTTTTGATGAATGTACACCTTATCCGTGCGATTACCGTTATGCAAAACGTTCTATGCACATGACGCACCGCTGGCTTGACAGGTGTATTACACACCTTGAAAAGCTTCCGTTCAAATACGATTACACTCAGGCGTTCTTCCCAATCGTTCAGGGAAGTACTTATACTGACCTAAGAGCGCAATCTGCCGAATATATTGCCAATGCAGGCGCTGTGGGTAACGCCATTGGCGGACTGTCTGTTGGCGAGCCAGCCGAAGAGATGTATGCTATGACTGATATTGTATGCAGCATCCTTCCGGAAGACAAGCCCCGTTACCTGATGGGGGTTGGTACACCTATTAATATCCTTGAAAATATAGCCCTTGGGGTAGATATGTTCGACTGTGTTATGCCTACGCGTAATGCACGTAACGGTATGCTTTTCACGGCAAACGGAACTATCAATATCAAAAACAGGAAGTGGGCTGATGATTTCTCGCCAATAGACGAGATGGGCATCACTTTTGTTGATACTGAATATACCAAGGCTTATTTAAGGCACCTTTTTGCTGCTGATGAATTCCTAGGTAAACAAATCGCTACGATTCACAATCTTGGCTTCTATATGTGGTTGGTTCGTGAAGCAAGAAAGCATATATTAGCAGGAGATTTCCGTGAGTGGAAAGACATGATGGTAAAAAACATGAGTCAAAGGCTTTAATTATATAACTGTAAAGTAATACGTTAGTGAAAATAATAGACTGGTACATTTTAAAACGCTACCTGGCCACATTTTTTGTAATGCTCATCATGTTTATACCTATTGGTATCGTGATTGATGTGTCAGAGAAAATCAATAAGATATTGGCTAAAAAAGTGCCTTTTCTTAAAGTTGCGGCTTATTATGGCGATTTTACCATCTATTTTGCCAATCTGCTTTTTCCGATCTTGTTGTTCCTTTCTGTAATTTGGTTTACGTCTAAGTTAGCTAACAATACCGAGATCATCGCTATATTGGGGTCTGGTATTTCTTATATGCGCTTTTTAAGGCCTTATATCATAGGAGCTTCAATTGTGTGTTTTATAGCACTTATTATGGGTATATTTTTTGTGCCCGGAGCAAGTAAGGGCTTTAACGATTTTAGGTACACCTATCTTAAGAACAACTCCGAAACACGGCAGAGTGCCGATGTTTATAAGCAGATAAGCGACAACGAATATATATATGTAAGCAGCTTTAATTATCTCGAAAAGACGGGATATAATTTTAACCTTGAGAATTTTAAGGACAACAAGCTGGTATATAAAATAAATGCATCTTCTATCCGCTGGAACGAAAAAGACAGTACCTATACGCTTATAGGTTTTAATAAAAGAACAGTGGGGCCTATGGGTGATAAGCTGGAATCGCTGCCGGAGAAGAAATTCAAGTTTAACTTTAAGCCTGACGATCTTACCCCTACCATTTATGCTGCCGAGACCATGAGCCTTGGCGAACTGAACAATTTCATCGAAAAAGAGAAAGATCGCGGTTCAGGCAATATCAATGCTTACTACGTTGTGCTTTACAGAAAATATAGTATTCCTATCTCAGCATTCATACTTACGGTTATTGCGGTAGCCGTATCATCTATGAAGCGTAGAGGAGGAATGGGTGTAAACCTTGCATTGGGTATATCGCTTGCCTTTGTCTATATATTTGTAGATAAGGTTTTTGGTACCCTGGCAGAAAAATCTTCGATGAGTCCGTTAATAGCTGTCTGGATACCAAATGTTGCTTTCGGTGTCCTTGCAATATACCTGTTACGCAATGCAAGACGTTAAGCTGAAAAATTACCTGCACCTCCATTTTATAGTATTCATTTGGGGGTTTACTGCGGTTTTGGGTGCGCTGATTACACTTGATGCCCTGCCATTGGTGTGGTTCAGGATGTGTATTGCCGTGGGAATAATCCTGATTTATGCAGCAATTACTAAGGCTCCCCTTAAAATACCCTTTAAGACATTAATAGGTTTTTTGATAGCCGGACTGGTTATTGCCCTGCACTGGTTTACCTTCTTTCAGGCTATAAAGGTCTCGAATGTATCGGTTACCTTGGCCTGCCTTTCTACAGGAGCGTTTTTTACGTCTTTTCTTGAGCCTATATTCTTCGGACGAAAAATAGTGATATACGAAGTGCTGTTCGGCCTGATGGTCATCGGCGGATTGTATATGATATTTCACTTTGAAGGCAATTATCTTAATGGGATTTTGCTGGCATTATCATCGGCATTTCTGTCGGCTTCTTTCTCAATCATCAACGGAAAATATGCTACACAATACAGCTCGGTAACCATATCGTTTTATGAGTTGCTGGGTGGGATATTCTTTTTTTCGGTATACCTGCTGTTCTCGGGCAGTTTTACCCCCGAATTTTTTAATGTATCGGCGTCTGACTGGCAATGGTTGTTCATACTGGGTTCATTCTGCACCGCCTATGCCTTTATTGCATCAGTTCACGTAATGAAATACCTGAGCCCGTATACAGTAATGCTTACTATAAATATGGAGCCTATCTATGGGATAATTCTTGCAGTACTGGTGTTTAATGATAAGGAAAAAATGAGCGTTTGGTTTTATGCCGGCGCCGCTATTATACTGACTACCGTGATACTCAACGGGATACTAAAAAACAGAGCGAAAAAGATAAACTAAATGGCTAAGGGTATTTCCTAAACCGCTTAAAATTCTATCTTTGCAGTTCGTATTAAAATTAAAAATCTGCCATACTATGGAATATTTAGATTTTGAACTTCCTATCAAGGAACTTGAAGACCAACTGGATAAGTGTACAATTATAGGCCAGGAGTCTGACGTGGATGTATCTGACACATGCAAGCAGATCGAAGAAAAACTGGAAGAGACCAAAAAGAAAATATATAAGAACCTTACTGCGTGGCAGAGGGTTCAGTTGTCAAGGCACCCTAACCGTCCTTACACCATGGATCATATAAAAGCGCTTTCGGGCGATACGTTCCTTGAGATGTTTGGCGACCGTAGCTTTAAAGATGACAAAGCGATGATTGGCGGCCTTGGAAAAATAGGCGGGCAGTCGTTTATGATCATCGGGCAGCAAAAAGGGCACAATACCAAAACAAGGCAATATCGCAACTTTGGTATGGCAAACCCTGAAGGGTACCGTAAAGCACTTCGCCTAATGAAAATGGCAGAGAAATTCGGCATTCCGGTAGTGACTTTAGTAGATACTCCGGGAGCATATCCGGGTCTTGAAGCTGAGGAAAGAGGGCAGGGAGAAGCTATCGCAAGAAATATTTTAGAGATGGTACGCCTTAAAACACCTATCATTACCGTTATAATAGGTGAAGGAGCTTCGGGAGGAGCATTAGGAATAGGTGTGGGTGATAAAGTATACATGATGGAAAACACATGGTACTCTGTAATTTCACCGGAATCTTGTTCTTCTATCCTTTGGAGAAGCTGGGAGTACAAAGAGCAGGCTGCTGAAGCGCTTAAGCTTACTGCAACTGACATGAAAAAGAACGGCCTGATCGATGATATTATACCTGAACCGCTTGGCGGAGCCCACTATGACAGGGAAACTGCATTCACGGAGGTAGAAAAATATATCCTTAAAGGATACAACGAACTAAAAGACTTATCAACAGAGCAATTAGTTGCTCAAAGAATGGATAAGTATAGCAAAATGGGCGAATTCAAGGAATAATAGGCCATAAAAGCATTAATTAGTCCGAAGCCCCACGGCTTCGGATTTTTTTTGGCTTATCAACAAAATTTGTTTATTTATCAACATGTAATATAGTGGTTATCAACAACCCCTCTTAACAATTGCTTAACGCTAAAGCCGCTATTTTAATTACTTTCGTACTATGGAAAATATCAGGAACGTAAACCCCGTAAAAGTTGATAAGACAACCATTATCAACCTCGAGAAAGGCAAGCTGCCACCGCAGGCGCTCGACCTTGAGGAGGCTGTATTGGGAGCCATGATGATTGACAAGAAGGGGGTTGATGATGTTATTGATATCCTCCAGCCAGATGCTTTTTATAAAGATGGGCACAAGCATATTTATGAGGCTATTGTTGAGCTTTTCAACGATACGCAGCCTATTGACTTGTTAACAGTATCGGCGCAGCTAAAAAAATCGGGAAAACTGGAATTGGCAGGGGGTGATTTCTACCTTATCCAACTTACGCAGAAGATATCTTCGTCGGCTCACATTGAGTTCCACTCAAGGATCATCCTTCAAAAATACATTCAGCGAAGCCTTATCAGGATATCTAGCGAGATCATCGAAGAATCGTATGACGAAACCACCGATGTATTCGACCTTCTTGATAAAGCCGAATCAAAATTATATGAAGTTACGCAGGGTAACATCAAGCGAAGCTCAGAAACTGCGCAGAGTTTGGTTATCCAGGCTAAGAAACGTATCGAAGAGATTGCCGGAAAAGAAGGTTTGAGCGGTGTCGCTACAGGTTTTCATGACCTTGACAAGCTTACTTCTGGATGGCAGCCATCGGATCTTATCATTATCGCGGCACGTCCGGGTATGGGTAAGACCGCGTTTGTACTTTCGATGGCACGAAATATTGCGATCGACTTTGGGCACGGGGTTGCGCTATTCTCACTCGAGATGTCCTCAGTGCAGCTTATTACCCGTCTGATTTCGAGTGAAACCGGCCTTTCGTCAGAGAAACTGCGTACCGGTAAGCTTGAAAAACACGAATGGGAACAATTAAGTATTAAAGTAAAAGACCTTGAAAAGGCACCTCTTTACATAGATGATACACCATCACTGTCTATTTTTGATCTTAGGGCAAAAACACGAAGGCTGGCATCGCAGTATGGTATCAGGATGATCATCATCGACTACCTTCAGCTGATGACTGCCGGAGGAAGCGGAAAAGGCGGAGGTAACCGTGAGCAAGAGATCTCGACTATCTCGAGAACCCTGAAAGCACTGGCAAAAGAACTTAACGTTCCGGTTATTGCACTGTCACAGTTATCGCGTGCGGTAGAGACCAGGGGTTCGAGCAAGCGACCGCTGCTATCGGATCTAAGGGAGTCGGGTGCGATCGAGCAGGATGCGGATATCGTATCGTTCATTTACCGACCTGAATACTACAAAATTGATGAATGGGATGACGAGGAGCGTTCTCCAACACAAGGGCAAGCCGAATTTATCGTGGCAAAACACCGTAACGGTGGATTGGATAACATCAGGCTGAAGTTTATTGGAAACCTTGGTAAGTTTGACAACCTTGATGACTTTGGCTCACCATTTGACGAATTACCATCGAGCATGAACAGCAACAATGATTTTATCAGGAACCTGCCATCGGCTAACGATGCTTTTGGAAGCAATATGAACAGCGGACCGTCTAACGATGATGACGTTCCGTTCTAAGAAGTAAGATAATCAACCTAACCGAGAATATATATGGGGAAAACTACACATGAAGACTTCGTGCTAAGCGAAGCAATACGACAAATGGATGTTAACGGTGCCGAACATATCACTGTAGAAGATTAAGCGGCATTATTCCATCGACTAAACATCAAACTAATAAAAGTGCATCCGGGAAGGGATGCACTTTTTTTTGAGGGAAAAAAGAGTATAAAAAAAGCCGCTTCGTTAAAAGCGGCTTTTTCAATTATTTTTTAGACTCTTCTACAGATACTTTTCTGAAGTCTTTTAGAAGTTTGCTTAGCTCTAGAGCAGATTTACGAGCTCTTGTTCCAGCAGCTTTGTTACCTTTTTCGATGTGAAGCTCAGCTTCAGCTTTGAATTTTTCAATCTCGGCGTTGATTTGAGAGAATAGATCTTTCATGGTTGTTGCTTATAATTAAATTAGGTTGCAAAAATAGCGTTTTTGCTGTATTTACAAGGGTTTTTAGAATTATTTGATGTTATTTTCTTCTTAAATTTTCATTGAGGCTCTTGTTTTGGCTTTAGTGTTATAATAGGCTTCAATATCTGTCGTTAGTTTAGTATCTTTGGATTTACTAAAACAATGAAAATGCCATTCAAAAAGTTATATATCGTCCTGTTGCTGGTTATTGGTTTTTCGGCGAAAGCCTCAATGATCCTGCTCCCTATGGATGAAACATCACAGCAAAACCATTTAAAGGCTTACGGAATTACCTATTGGGCACTTGATAAAAGCTATAAGGTTAACTGGCTCCTGAATTACAGGGGAGGATCATTCCTTTTGCCCGATGCAGAGCAGGTTCGTCGGGAATGCCAGATACGTGGTGTAACCTTTGAAGTACTGAGTGATGGTGAGGCGAATGGCATCTTGGATGATATCAGCAGTCCGTCGCAGAATATGGAGAATGTTGTGCTTGAAAAAGCGCCAAAGATTGCAGTATACACCCCTCCCGGAAAACAGCCGTGGGACGATGCCGTAACAATGGTGCTTACCTATGCCGAGATTCCGTTTACTGCTATTTATGATGAAGAAGTGCTTAACGATGCACTATTATTATATGATTGGCTGCACCTGCACCACGAAGATTTTTCAGGACAATATGGCAAATTCTTCGGAGCCTACCGCAATGCACCCTGGTATATAGAACAAAAGAAAGAAGCCGAAGCATTGGCTGCCAAACTAGGTTACAATAAAGTATCGCAGGAAAAACTGGCCGTTGCCCAAAAGATCAGGAACTTTGTGATTGGTGGCGGATTCATGTTTGCCATGTGTTCGGCTACCGACAGTTTTGATATTGCACTATCTGCCGAAGGTGTTGATATTTGTGAGACGATGTTTGACGGCGATGCAAGCGAACCGAATTACCAATCTAAGATCGATTATAATAATTCGTTTGCCTTTAAGGATTTTATACTGGAGCGTAATCCGCAGGTATATGAATTCTCGGATATTGATACCACAAACGGGCGTACTGTACTAATGGATAGCGATTACTTTACACTGATGGATTATTCGGCAAAGTGGGACCCGATTCCGTCTATGTTATGCCAAAACCATACACAGCTTGTGAAAGGCTTCATGGGGCAGACAACTGCTTTCAAGGCTGATAAAGTAAAATCAAGCGTACTGGTTATGGGTGAGAACAAACAAACTGGTGAAGCGCGTTACATACACGGTACTAAAGGTAAGGGTATGTTCACGTATTATGGTGGCCACGACCCCGAAGATTACCAGCACAGGGTAGGCGATGCGCCTACGGTCCTTGACCTGCACCCTAACTCACCGGGCTACCGACTTATCCTGAACAACGTGTTGTTCCCGGCGGCAAGGAAAAAGAAACTTAAAACATAGTTTTGTGTGATATCCGAAGTAGGATGTTTGTTCAAATAAAAAATAAGAAAAGTCTGGTATAATTATTATATTAGGCTTTTCTTATTTATAGTATATGGAGCGAAAATACCTTTTGTATTTCTTACTTATTGTTGTTTTTTTATTGGGATCATTTAATTGTAAAGCACAATTTTCGGAAAATGAAGTGCGTGATTTATTACTGAAGATAGATGAGTCACTGGGTAGTATTAAAACGGTGGTTTATAAAATTGATCATAACAATAAGGCATTATCATTAAGAGATACTCTTCATACCACTGCAATATGTTCTTTATACATCGCTCCGAAGGATAATATGAAAGCCTATAATATTGTTGATTTAGAATTTTATGACTCAAAAGGGCATACTTATGGGCATAGGCGATATGATGGGAAAAGAGCTTTTTGGGTAAATTACTCAGTAGATTCTCTTAGTATGGATATTCAACCTGATATAGAAAGTAAAAAAAAGATTGCTGAAGGGATAGTAGATAATTATAGTAAAGTTTTGCTGCGAGAGTATTTATTTCATAAAAAGCCTTTTGGGAGATATGAGTCTTCTGCAGGAATGATTAAGGTAGATGAAGAGATTTTTAAAAATATTCCCGTTTATGTGCTTACTATAAAGTTTAAAGATCATGATGACGTAAGAGATAATGTAGAAAAACACTATATCAGAAAATCTGATTTACTGCCCATAGCGCATTCTGATTTTTTAAGATGGGAAAACATGGAGCAATACAACTATTATGAAGTTAATTATTTAGCTATTAATCCGAATATTCCTTTAGAAGAGTTTACCGTAGCCAAAAATGAAACTATTAATGCTGAAGAAAGATATAAAATGTTTCAGCAAAAAAGTAAGGTTCGATAAGTAAATTTCTAAATTCTATAGTATGAAAGTAAAAACCAATTATATAGTAGTAATCATTTTTTTGTTTATCGGCATGTTTAACGCAAATGCACAATCTTCCGATACTCAGAAAACGCTGCCTGATTTAGAAATTAAACTTCATAATGGCACAACGGCTAATCTAAACCAATTTAAGGGCAAGGTTGTTTTACTCGACTTTTGGTATAGAGGCTGCGCTCCGTGTCTGGAAGCAATACCTGATATAATAAAATTGCAGGATGAATTTAAAGATGACCTCATTATTATAGCAATTAACAATAAGGATATTCAGCAAGATGTAGTAGATTATATCAAATACAAAAAAATGAATTACCCATCATCTTATCAAACCGGCAATAATATTCCTAAACTATTTAATGTACAATATTACCCTACTACTATACTATATGATAGAGAAGGTAACCTTATAAAATTTGATTACGGTTACCGAAAAGGTGGAATAAAATCTTTACGGAAGGCTATAAAAAAAGCTTTAAAATAAGTAACGGCTCAATTGAGCCGTTACTTATTTTATCACCTTAACCGGTAATCCGCCATAAGCAGATGAACCTGCTATCTTATCAAGGTTTACATTTACATTAAGGCTGCTGCTGGTATTGATGCCAGACACATTTACTTTTAGATCGTCGCTGGTGCGAATGCCGGTAATGTTTACATCCATCGGAGAAATTGTCTTTACATTGATGCTGCCATCAGCGTTAAGCGGAACAAGACCGTAATTGGATGTGGTAACAGGCAGGGCAGGAGCGGGTGCTGGGACATTAGCGTATGCCTTAGGAATGATATCAAGTTTATCGAGGGTATTTACCACAAGGCAGAAAGCGATGACGGTAAGGATAATTTTAGTGTAGCGGTCTGTGTTCATGATTGAAAGATTTAGAATTGCTACATCTAATATAAATAAAAAACCCGCTTCATTGCTGAGCGGGTCTTTATGTAAGTAAGAATAAATATATTGTTTATAGACGATTTATTTAACCTGGTTTACGATAGCTGTAAACGCTTCAGGGTGGTTAGCAGCTAGATCTGCAAGAACTTTACGGTTCAATTCGATATTTTTAGCTTTCACCTGACCCATGAATTGAGAATAGCTCATTCCGTGAAGACGTGCACCAGCGTTGATACGCATGATCCATAGAGCACGGAAGTTTCTTTTCTTTTGTTTTCTGTCACGGTAAGCATAAACCATTGCTTTTTCTACCGCATTTTTGGCTACTGTCCAAACGTTTTTACGTCTTCCAAAGAAACCTTTGGCTTGCTTCAATACTCTTTTTCTACGAGCTCTTGATGCTACTGAATTTACTGATCTTGGCATAATTTTGATGTTTTTGTAGCAGGCGCCCTATACAATGTGTAAGGAACTTAGTGGCCATGCTCCAGGGTTATTTAATTGTTTTAACCGAAACAGCGATTAGATTAATCTTAACTGCTGTTTTACGCTTCTCTCGTCTGTCTTGTGAACAAGTGCAGAGTGAGTAAGTGCTAGCTTACGCTTCTTAGATTTTTTAGTCAGGATGTGACTCTTAAAAGCGTGCTTTCTTTTGATTTTACCTGAGCCAGTAACTTTGAAACGTTTCTTAGCAGAGGATTTAGTTTTCATTTTAGGCATTTTGTTCCTGTATTTGATTTACTCTTACTTACTTTATTGTCTTAGTCATAAAGTCTAAAGTCGTAAAATCGTAACGCCCCCTCGAGGACTTTGCGGCTTTATGACATTAGACTTTCGACTGTTTTAAACTTTTTTCTTCTTAGGAGCGATGAACATGATCATTCTCTTTCCTTCAAGCACAGGCATAGCCTCTACTTTTCCCCATTCTTCAAGATCGGTAGCAAGCTTTAATAAAAGGATTTGCCCCTGTTCTTTATAAATGATCGAACGTCCTTTAAAGAATACGAACGCTTTTAGTTTAGAACCTTCTTTAAGGAACTTCTCTGCATTCTTCTTTTTAAAGTCGTAATCGTGCTCATCCGTCTGAGGCCCGAAACGTATTTCTTTTACGGTAATCTGCGTAGACTTTGCCTTAAGCATCTTATCGCGTTTCTTTTGTTCGTAAAGAAACTTTTTGTAATCCATGATCTTGCATACGGGCGGCTCGGCGTTTGGCGAAATTTCCACCAAATCCACTTCCTGCTCTTCTGCCATTTGTAGTGCTACAGAAGTTTTGTAAAGTCCAGGCTCTACATTGTCCCCAACAAGCCTTACTTCAGGGACACGGATTGCAGCATTTGTTCTATGCGCATCTTTTTTTTCTACTCGAGGCTGGTAACCTCTGTTGTTTCTTATTGCTATGGCTTTAAATATTTAAGTTAAACTTAGAATGTTTTTAATGTTTTATCTATTTCCTGCTGTACTGCAGCAGCGAATTCTTCAATTGTCATCGACTGGTTCGACTTACCTGAGTCACCGTGGCGACGTACAGAAATCGTTCCGTTTTTCTCTTCTTCCTCACCAACGATAAGCATATACGGCATTTTCTGAACTTCAGCATCGCGTATTTTCTTGCCTATTGTTTCGTTTCGGTTATCAATTAGGGCGCGAATTTCGTGATTTTCCAGCAATTCTAAAACTTTTTTAGCATAATTTTCATATTTCTCGCTCAAAGACAATATGATAGCCTGTTCTGGCATAAGCCAAAGCGGGAAGTTTCCGGCTGTATTTTCAAGCAAAATTGCTATGAAACGCTCCATTGAACCAAACGGTGCACGGTGAATCATCACAGGGCGGTGAAGTTCATTGTCTGAACCCTTGTATGTCAGGTCAAAACGCTCAGGAAGGTTGTAGTCTACCTGAATTGTACCCAGCTGCCATTGGCGGCCAAGAGCGTCTTTTACCATGAAGTCAAGTTTAGGGCCGTAGAATGCTGCTTCGCCATATTCAACTACAGTGTTAAGACCTTTGTCTTTTGCTGCATTGATGATAGCATTTTCAGCTTTCTCCCAGTTCTCATCAGAACCAATATATTTCTCCCTGTTCTCCTGGTCACGTAGTGATATCTGAGCAGTAAAGTCTTCAAAACCAAGTGAACCGAATACATAAAGTACAAGGTCGATTACATTTTTGAACTCAGCATCAAGCTGGTCAGGCGTACAGAAGATGTGTGCATCATCCTGAGTAAATCCGCGAACGCGTGTCAGTCCGTGAAGCTCACCACTCTGCTCATAACGGTATACAGTACCAAACTCAGCATAACGCTTCGGAAGGTCTTTGTACGACCAAGGCTTCGCGTTGAATATCTCACAGTGGTGCGGGCAGTTCATTGGCTTCAGCATAAACTCTTCACCTTCGTTAGGCGTGTGGATAGGCTGGAAGCTGTCAGCGCCATACTTAGCGTAGTGGCCAGATGTTACATATAATTCTTTAGACCCGATGTGCGGCGTTACCACCTGCTCATATCCGGCTTTCTTCTGTGCTTTTTTAAGGAACTGCTCAAGGCGGTCACGAAGTGCAGCACCTTTTGGCAGCCATAACGGCAGACCCTGGCCTACTTTCTGTGAGAAAGTGAAAAGGTCAAGTTCTTTACCAAGCTTACGGTGGTCACGTCTTTTAGCCTCTTCAAGAAGCTCAAGGTACTCGGTAAGGTCTTTCTGTTTCGGGAAAGAGATACCATACACACGTGTAAGCTGTTTGTTCTTCTCATCACCGCGCCAGTATGCACCGGCAACGCTCATGATCTTGAATGCCTTGATAATGCCTGTGTTCGGAATGTGTCCGCCACGGCAAAGGTCAGTAAACGTTGCGTGGTCGCAGAACGTGATTGTACCGTCTTCAAGGTTTTCTATAAGTTCCGTTTTGTACGGGTTGTTCTCGTTTTTGTAGAATGCAAGCGCCTCAGCCTTAGTAGCCGAACGCATAGTGAACTCATGCTTCTCCCTTGCGATCTCCAATACTTTGTCCTCGATGGCTTTAAAATCCTTATCGGTAACAGTATTATCGCCAAAGTCTACGTCATAGTAAAAACCGTTATCGATCGCAGGACCGATAGTAAGCTTGATACCCGGGTACAGTTCCTGAAGGGCCTGTGCCATAACGTGCGATGTAGAGTGCCAGAACGCTTTTTTACCGTCCTTGTCATTCCAGGTGTATAATATTAGCGAACCGTCCGTCGTCAGTGGGGTCTTGGTCTCAATAGTTGTACCATTGAAGGAAGCCGATATAACGTTCCTTGCTAATCCCTCACTAATGCTCATGGCAACGTCCATAGGAGTTACCCCGGCGTCAAATTGCTTGACCGACCCGTCCGGTAATGTAATATTTATCATTTAGAAAAAATTTATAAAGCGCAAATATAACGTAATGCCTTTACACATACAATATATATATGTAGGCATTACGAATTGTTTTACATTATTTTATAAGGAATTAATAAAGGTAGTTTTTGTTGGGAGCTTTTTCCCGCTTTCCGCTATATCTGCCTTCCGTTGGTCGGCAGGATGTCGCTTTAATCGGGACTAGGGGTTGGGAAGTATTCTTCATGTCCTGTCATTTGCTTCGCCAGTGGTCAATGACCTCGAGTCGACCGTACTGCAGCGAAGTGAAAAAATCTCACTCAATGCGGAATTGTTTGAACGCGGATGACCACGGATTTGGCGGATGATCGAAGATAATCGCAGAAGTGTCAGGAAAGAAAGCCCATTTTGCCTAAAGGAGTCATTGCTTATCATACACTTATATATAGATGTGTGTCAAAAGTTACATTTTATTCCATACATATATATGTATACACGGCAATGTGCTTGTAGGCACAAGAAAGTGTGTTCTCATAACGTACTGATCAAATAAAACTCTGCGAATCTTTGCGCCGCCTTTGTGCATCTTCGCGGAATAGCTCTTACTATTATATAAGCGGAAGGAAGTTTGTATTAAACGCCTTTACTGTATTCCCGCCAAAGAACGCCGTACCGGGGCAGCTTTTGGTAGAGCCTTTGCCTTCGTCAACACGTAGTCCGCTGTTCAGGTCGTACCAATGATGGTATACGATAGACTTGTCGCTAGGCTTAAGGTTGAATTTCTGAAGCAGCATCCTGGTCAGGAAAAGGATAGTTTCGCGGTGTTCGTCGGTCATCTTGTCTTTGCCGGTATCAAAATAACCTACGTGTTCAATGCAGATACCGTTGGCATTCGCACCTTTTATGCCGGCAGGAGTAGCGTTCAGGCTGCGGCACACCATGATCTTCCCGTCGGGAAATGTGGTGAAGTTCTGCCCGATCTCCGAAAATCCTCTTTCTTTATGTGAGTTCTCCATGCTTTGGCACATCTTAAAATGATTGTCGCCTGTAAAATGGGTGTATCCGGGTATATAAGTATGGTGTTGCTGTACCAGTACTATTTTACGGCCAATCTTTTGGGTCGTGAGCCAGGTTGCGAATTCGTCGCGATCCATAAGGATGAATTTGCCTGTGGTTTTCATGTGAGTAAGGTGTTAAGTAGTTGATAATTGGATGGTTGAGTTTGTTTTGAATGAATTGTAGAGTAAAATTAAGTATAGGGCTTCATTTATTTACAGGTGTTTTTACGTGATTATGTGTTGGTTTATAGGTTGTTAGGGATATGAGTCGAGAATATGTTGTTGTATACATATATATGTATAGTGTGTTTTTGATGTAGGGTAGTGGAGAGTTAATGGAGTTGTGGGTAACTTTGAGTCTTTTTTGGACGGCTTTCAGGAATGATTTTAAAAAACCCTTCAAAAACTTTCGATTCCAAATATCAATATAACAGTCAGTTATGTTTAAAGGTTAAAATAAAGTAAAAAAAAGGTTGCTTAAAGTTTGCGAAAGCGGAAAAAGGGTCTACTTTTGCACTCGCAATAACGAAGAAGTTCACTGACATCCTGATACCGGCTAACCCTTATGAATAAAGGGATTCCTTTGAAAGAAGGAAATAAAAAAAGCTGAAATAATATTAGGAATTAAGAAAAACAATCTTACCTTTGCACCCGCTTAACGCAGCAACGTACTTTGAGATACTGACCGCATTTTCATCTTTATACTAAGGAGTGAAAATAACCGAAAAAAAAGTTTAGAAAACTTTTGGAATTAAAGGGAAAAAGGATTTATCTTTGCCCTCCCAAACCGCAAGGATGGGGAGTTCATAAAAGACTGGAAGACTTAAAAAGGTAAGCTTTAAAAAAAGAAAAATTTTTTTTTGAAAAAGCTTGCGGGATTAAAAAGAAGTTGTAGTTTTGCAGCCGCTTTGA